>NZ_JAGPVV010000082.1 GCF_018066915.1 Roseovarius sp. | reverse complement strand
GACATCGGCTCCTGAAAGATCATCGCGATGTCGCGGCCGATAATCGTCCGCTTCTGCTTCGGCGTCATCGACAGCATGTCCTGGCCGTCAAACTCCATGACGTCGGCAGTTACCGTGGCTGTGGGCGGCAGCAATCCCATCACCGCCAGCATCGACACCGATTTGCCAGACCCGCTCTCGCCCACGATGGCCAGAACCTCGCCTCTGTCGACATGCACGTCGATCCCGTCCACGGCTGTGAAACTGCCGGTGGCGGTGGCGAATTTGACCGTCAGGTTCTTGATGTTCAAAAGCGCCATACCGTCAACTCCGCTTCAGCTTGGGATCGAGCGCATCGCGCAGCCCGTCGCCCATGAGGTTGATCGCCAGCACCGAAATCAGGATGGCGAGACCGGGGAACGTGACAACCCACCACGCGCGCAGGATGAATTCGCGCGCCTCTGCCAGCATCGTGCCCCATTCCGGCGAGGGCGGTTGCGCGCCCATGCCCAGAAACCCCAAGGCGGCGGAATCGAGCACCGCCGAGGAAAACGACAATGTGGCCTGCACGATCAGCGGCCCAAGGCAATTGGGCAGGATCGTCTTGAACATCAGGCGCAAATTGCCCGCCCCCGCCACGCGGGCAGCGGTGACATATTCCCGCTTCATCTCGGACATGACGGCCGCGCGGGTCAGACGCGCGAAATGCGGCTGATAGACAATCGCGATGGCGATCATCGCATTGGTCAGCCCCGGCCCCAGCACCGCCACCAGCACAAGCGCCAGAAGGAGCGAGGGAAAGGCCAGGATGACATCCATCATCCGCATGATGACATTGTCGATCCAGCCACCAAAGAACCCCGCCAAGAGCCCGATGATGATCCCCCCCACGAGCGCGATGGACACCACGACAATGCCGATAAAGAGCGAATATTGCGCCCCAAAGATCAGGCGCGAGAGCATGTCGCGTCCGACCGCATCGGTGCCAAGCAGGAATTGCGCGTTACCACCTTCGGCCCAAACCGGGGGAACGAGTAACGCCTCGCGGTATTGCGCGGTGGGGTCATGTGGGGCTAGCACGCTGGCAAAAACCGCCGTCAGCACCAAGAGGACAAAGACCACCAGCCCGACAACCGCGCCGCGGTTCTGGCTGAAATAGAACCAGAACTCGGCCAGCATGCGACGGCGGATCGCCGCGTTGGACAGTTTCACCGGGGCGGCAAGGTTGGATGTATCGCTCATTTCACACGAATCCTCGGGTTGATGAGGCCATAGGTCAGATCGACCAGCAGGTTGACGATCATCACGAGCGCCGCGATGAGCAGAAGGCCGGATTGCACCACCGGATAATCACGGCGCGAGATGGAATCGATCATCCATTTGCCGATGCCGGGCCATGAAAAGATGGTTTCAGTCAGGATGGCCCCCGCCATCAGAACCCCGATTTGAAGGCCAATGGTCGTGACCACCGGCACCATCGCATTGCGCAGCGCATGGATGCCGATGACGCGGTATTGCGGCATGCCCTTGGCGCGGGCGGTGCGGACATAGTCCTCACCCATCACTTCGAGCATGGCCGAGCGGGTCTGGCGGGCGATAACCGCAAGCGGGATCGTGGCCAGCACCAGCGACGGCAGGATGAGATGGCTCAGCGCCGAGGTGAACGCTCCCTTTTGCCCCGAGAGCAAGCTGTCGATCAGCATGAAGCCGGTCACGTTGGGGAAATAGTAAAGCAGGCTGATACGCCCCGACACGGGCGTCCAGCCAAGGATGCCTGAGAAAAAGATGATGAGCAGCAACCCCCACCAGAAAATCGGCATGGAAAAGCCCACGAGCGCAAGCGTCATGGATATCTGATCGAACCAGCTCCCGCGCTTGATGGCGGCAAACACGCCCACCGTGACGCCGATCACCGTGGCGATGATGATGGCGCAAAGGCCAAGTTCGACGGTCGCGGGAAACAGGGCCAAGAATTCGTCCAGCACGGGTTTCTTGGTCACAAGCGAATTGCCCATGTCCCCCTGCAAGAGCCGCGCTAGGAAATCGAAATACTGGAACACGATGGGTTGATCATAGCCCAGTTGTGCGCTGAGTTCCGCGTGCCGTTCCGGGGTCACACCCCGCTCGCCCGCCATCAAGAGCACCGGATCACCCGGCAGGATACGCACGAAACTGAAGGCGATGATGGTGATCCCGATAAAGGTCGGGATCAGGTAGAGAAGCTTGGACAGGATGAATCGGATCATGCGCCGCTTTCCTTTGAAAACGCGCGAGGGCTATGCCCCCGCGCGTTCGGTTTCAGATCAAGGCGATCCGTTTATTCGGCAATGTCGACGGTCTCGAAGGTGAAGTCACCCAAGGGGCTCATTACAAAGCCTGACACCTTGTTCGACATCGGCACATACTGGGTCGAATGCGCGATGGTGAACCACGGGGCCTGATCCTTGAAGATCACCTGCGCCTGCTCATAGAGCGCCGTCCGCTCTGCCGGATCGGCGGTGATTTTGGCATCCTTGAGCAGCTTGGAAAACTCCTCGTTGCACCAGAAGGCACGGTTGGCACCGCCTTCACCAGCGGAATCGCAGGACAAGAGCACCGACAGGAAGTTGTCGGGATCACCATTGTCCCCGGTCCAGCCCAGCATCACCGCACCGTCACGCCCTGCTTCCATCGACTTTTGCAGATACTCGCCCCACTCATAGGACACGATCTCGACCTTGACGCCGACTTTGGAGAGGTCTTCCTGCATCAACTCGGCCGAGCGGCGGGCATTGGGCATATACGGGCGCTGCACCGGCATGGCCCAGATTTTCATCGAGAGGTCGGTCACGCCCTCTTCTTCGAGCATCTTCTTGGAGGCCTCGGGATCATAGGGATCATCAACGATGGACTCGTTGTAGGACCACATGGTCGGCGGGATCGGGTTCTTGGCGGGGGCAGCCGCCCCCTGGAACACCGCCTCGACGATAGCATCCTTGTTGATCGCCATGTTCAGCGCCTTGCGGACGCGGGCGTTGTCAAATGGCGCAACGGTGGTGTTATAGGCCAGATAGCCCACATTCAGACCGGCCTGCTCATCCAGTTTGAGGTTGGGATCAGCCTTGATCGTCTCGATATCAGCCGGTGCCGGATAGGGCATCAGGTGGCATTCACCCGCCTTGAGCTTTTGCAGGCGCACGGCAGCGTCGGGGGTGATGGCAAAGACCAGATCGTCAATGATCGCGCCTTCACCCCAATAATCGGCGTTCTTGGTGTAGCGGATCACCGCGTCCTTTTGATAGGCCACAAATTTGAACGGGCCGGTGCCGATGGGCAGGTTGTTCAAATCTTCCTTGGTGCCTGCGGCGTCGAGCGCATCGGCATATTCCTTGGACACGATCGAGGCGAAAGGCATCGCGATATTGGCAAGGAACGGTGCCTCGGGCTGGTTCAGGGTGAACTTGACTGTGTAGTCGTCGATCTTTTCGATGGATTTGATCAGTTCGGGCATCGCCATCGAAGTGTAATATTCATAGGTCACACCGGCGATATACTGGTGCCACGGATGGTCGGCAGAGCCCTGACGCTCGTAGGAAAAGATCACGTCATCGGCGTTGAAATCGCGGGTGGGCGTGAACTTCTCATTGGAGTGCCATTTGACGCCTTCGCGCAGATGGAAGGTGTATTCGGTGCCATCCTCGGACACGTCCCAGCTTGTTGCGAGGCCCGGCTCGACCTCGGTCGTGCCTTTCTTGAACTCAGTCAGACGGTTGTAGATCGGATGCGCCGAGGCGTCGAAGGTGCCGCCTGCGGTAAAGGGCGCAGGGTCAAACCCCTCGGGCGAGGCTTCGGAGCAATAGACAAAGGTTTTGGCCTCGGACATCGTAGCGCTAAGTGCCAATGCCGAAGCGCAGAGCAGTAAGTGTTTCACGTAAGGTCTCCTTGTTGGATTTGGTAAGATTGCGCCGGTTGTCCCGGCTGGTGCCCGAGCGGTAGAACGCGATGCCGCTTAGGGGATGTCGGGTTTTGTTGTATCCGTCCCGGTGCGCGGCACGTAGGACGACGGCGTCGCGCCATGCAGCATCTTGCCGGTCCAGAGCAGACGCGCCCAAGTGTCGCTGGCGTTGGACCAGGAATGCGGATGCTGGCCCAGATAATGCATGCTGTCCCCGGCGCGGAGCAGGAACTGTTGCCCGTTGACCACTTGCAAAATCTCACCGTCGAGCACGAAGATCAGCTCTTCACCGGAATGTTGCACAGTCTCGGACTCATAGGCAGGCGGGACATTGAGAATGAACGACGTCAGCTCATGCCCCGGAAATTCCGCCCCGATCTGTTCATAGATGATCGAGGTGCCGGAAATGGAAAACTGCGGGCGCGTGGCCGCGCGGGTGACGCTATCCGCTTGTCGCGGCGTGGCAATGAAATGGTCGATGCTGACATCAAGCGCGGCCGCGATTTCGGCCAGCGTGCCCAAGGTCGGCACGGCATTGTCACGTTCGATCTGGCTGAGATAGCTCACCGACACTCCACATCCGTTGCTGAGATCCTGCAAGGTCATCGACATGAGTTGCCTGCGTTTTCGTATGCGACGCCCCAGGGCGAGCGGCGCTCCGGCAGGTGTATTGGTCATCGGCGTCCTTGGGTCAGAAGTCGTTTCTTGGCCCCTACCTCAGACGAATTGCAAAGCCATTGCAACAAAAATTTTTGCGCACTGAAAATTTTTTGCCACCGAATCGGACCTATGACGCAATACAGCCTTGGGTTGACGCCAATCGGATCAGCCAGGCACCGGGCGCACCAGCAGATCGCGCGGCATGTCCGAGAAAACCTCTGCCCCCTCCGGCCGCAGGATCACGATTTCCTCGAGCCGGAGACCAAAGCGACCCTCAAGATAGATGCCCGGCTCGATGGAAAACACGTTACCCTCGCACAGCGGCGTCTCGGAGGTTGCTGTGATATACGGCGGCTCGTGAATGTCGATGCCAAGACCGTGGCCGGTGCGGTGCAAGAAGCGGTCGCCATAGCCGGCGGCGGCAATCACATCGCGCGCCGCCTTGTCGACATCGCGCGCCAAGGCGCCGGGGCGCGCCGCTGCAAGTGCTGCGCGAACAGCCTGATCAACCACGGCAAACACCTCTGTGCAGGTGGCATCAGGCGTGCCGAAATAGCCACAGCGAGTCATATCGGAGGGGTAGCCATTCAGGCGGCAGCCGGTATCGAGCAATACGGGCATGTCGCGCTCCAGCCGCGTCGCGCCGGGGGTGTGGTGCGGAAACGCCCCCGACGGGCCAAAACAGACCGAGCAGAATTCCAGCGTGGCACCATGCGCCCCATAGAAATCCTGAATGAATTGCACGAGGTCACGCTCGGTCATCCCTTCGCGGAGCGCGTCAAAGGCGGCTTGCACAGCTTGGTCATTGAGCAGATGCGCAGCCTTGATCGCGTCGAACTCGGCGGCATCCTTGCAGGCACGCAGCGCGCCGACTGTATCTTCGGTGAACCGGCGGGCCGGAGTGTCCAGTTGGTCGAGCAGCAAAAGCGCGAAATCCGTGCGCATGGTTTCATCCAGCACCACCGACAGACCGGGGCGCGTGGCGTTGCAGGCGTGCAGCACCTCGCGCAGCGCCGCATTCGGCCCCTCGTCATCGCGCCACATGTGAAACGGCAGATCGGTCGATTGCCGCGCCGAGGCGGAATTGAGCGAGGGCATGAGAAACCCGGCATAATCCCGACTGATCAAGAGCATCACGGGCCGCTCATCGCCATGGGGATGCACGCCAGAGAGCCACGCCATATGGCTCGACGGGCCGAGAGCCACCAGATCCGTGCCGGTGGCCTCCATACGGGCGCGTAGGGCAGCAAGGCGGGACTGGGCGAGGGGAAAGGCGGTCATTGCGGCTCCTGCCGGTTGAATAAGGAGGCAGAGGAAGGAAGCGCCGGGCGAATGGCGGAGAATCACCTCTGATCATCGCGACAATAGAAGACAATCCGGGGCCTCACACCCCTGTTCTCGGGGCAATCCTGTTGAGAAGAATTGCGCATCGTCGCGAAAATCCGAAGCCGCAGCCAATGCACCCGGCTGGCGCTCAAGACTCGGAAACAGAGACGCATTACCTTTCCTCAGAGCGACAGGCGGAGCATCTCATACAGGGCGCTCGTGCCACGCACGATACATTCAAGCGGACAGCGGATGCGGAAATGATCCTCGCTCGCCCCTGTGATCAGATCCGTGAACCGCTCTCCGGCAATCTCGCCAATGCTGCGGGCGGGGATGCGGACCGTGGTCAGACCCGGCTCCATCTCGGCAGAGCCTTTGAAATCGCCGATACCAGTCACCGAAATATCCTGAGGCACGCGCAACCCACAGCTTTGCGCGCCATAGATCACACCTTGGGCAATCACATCATTGCCGCACAAGAGCGCGGTCGGGCGATGCGCCCGGCGCAAGAGGTCCTGCGCCACCTGTTTGGCCTGCGCTATGCTATAGGGGGCCTCCCATTGCCAATCCTCAATCAAAGGAACGCCCGCAGCCAACAGTCGGTCACGCGCGCCCGAGAGGCGGGCACTGGCCCGGTCATTCCCATCCGGGCGCGGAAAGACCAGCCCGATGTCGCGATGCCCCAGCCCAAGCAGATGATCGGCAGCGATGCGCCCCGCCTCGTGATTGTCCGCCCCGACACAAGGCAACAGCGAGTCGGGCGCATAATTCCAGAGCGCCATCGCGGGCGTCCCCTGCTGCTCCAATAGCCGAAGGCTGGCGTCCGCATGTTCCAACCCAACCAACGCAATGCCATCCACCCGATGCTCCATCAGCTTGCGCATCATCGCATATTCGCGGTCGAGGTCATAGGAATGCGACGCGATGAGCAGAGTAAAACCGGCCCGGTCGATGGAATCGGAAAAGGACTGGATCACTTCGGCAAAAATCGCATGGTCGATGGTCGGCACGATCAAACCGATGGTGGCGTTGCGCCGCCCATGCATCGACTGAGCGGCGCGATTGCGGATATACCCCAGCTTTTCGACCGCGCGGGTAATACGTTTACGTGTGGCGGGGCTGACCAGACCGGGATGATTGAAACTACGCGACACCGTTGAAGGTGACACGCGCGCAGCCTTTGCCACAGCCACAATATCAACCTTTTCATTAAACTTATCAGACACCTAAACCGCAATTCCAGAGGTTTTATGAAAACATTTGCATTACTATTTTCATCACTTACCGTAAAAGATCAACCGGCGTTTTCACCGGGGACCGCAACGGGAGGGGCGCGTTGGACTTCATCTACTACTTCGGAGAGGTGTTCACGCCGATGGCCTTCATGCTGCTTGTGGGCGGCACGATCGGCGGGTTGATCCTGGGGGCAACGCCCGGCCTCTCGCCAACAATGGCGGTCGCCCTTCTCATCCCCTTCACCTTTCGACTTGAGCCGGCGCATGGCCTGATCCTGCTGGGGGCGGCCTATACCTCGACGGTCGCAGGCGGCGCGGTCAGTGCGATCCTGCTCAAGATCCCCGGCGCGCCTGCCAATATTGCGACCACACTCGATGGGCATGCCATGGCCTTGCAGGGGCGTGGGGCAGAGGCGCTGCAACTGTCGTTCCTGTCCTCGGCCGCGGGGGGTGTTTTTGGTGTTCTGCTGTTGATCTTCCTCACGCCGATGCTGGCGAAATGGGCGCTTGCGTTTGGTCCGTCGCATCTCTTCTGGCTGGCCATTCTGGGCGTGACGGTGATCGGCACCCTAGATACCAATTCCGTGGTCAAGGGTCTCTTGTCCGGCTGCATGGGCATGTGGCTGGCGACCGTCGGCTTTGACGATATCATGGGCGCGCAGCGCTTTATCGTTCATCCCGCGCTGGCGGGCGGAGTTAGCATCGTGCCCGCGCTGATCGGCCTCTTTGCCATCCCGCAAGTGCTGGCGATGTTCGCGCGTGGGCGTCAGCCGGTCGGCAGCGATGTCATTGCGGTTCAAAAGCACCCCATCGGCCGCGCAATGCGCGAGATGATCCGCCGCTGGCGCGCGCTCAGCATCGGCACGGCCATCGGTTCGATCATCGGCCTCATTCCGGGCATCGGGGGACAGATTGCCGGGCTGGTCGCCTATGATCAGGCCAAGAAATTCAGCCCCGAGCGGCAAAAATTCGGCAAGGGCCATTCCGAGGGCGTGATCGCCGCGGAAAGCGCCAACAACGCCATGGTCGGCCCCTCTCTGGTGCCGCTCCTGACCCTCTCGGTGCCCGGCAGCCCGACCGCGGCGGTACTCTTGGGTGGCTTGCTGATCCACGGAATATTCCCCGGCAGCGATCTCTTTGACAATCACCCGGACGTGGCCTGGACCTTTATCAACTCGATGCTGATCGGTCAGATTTTGATGTGCATCTTTGGCCTCTATGTGGCTGGTCTGGCCGCGCGTGTGGCGCAGGTGCCGCAATCGGTCATGGCGGCGGTGGTGCTGGGGCTTGCGGTGTTCGGCTCTTACTCGGTTCAGAACTCGATGGGCGATGTCTATGTCATGGCCGCCTTGGGCATCGGAATGTTCTTTCTGGAACGCTTCGGGTTTACCGCTGCGCCGCTCGTGCTGGGTCTCATCCTCGGGCCGATTGCCGAGGCGAATTTCACCCAAGGGTCGATGATCGCCGACGCCACCGATGGGCGGTTCAGCTATTTCTTTGGCGGCACCCTGAATATGGTCTTGATCTTGATCGTGATTGCCTCGGTGGCCTATTCGGCCTGGATGGAAATCCGCCAACGGCGACAGGACCGCGCCGATGAGGCCGAGGAGGCGCAGGCATGAGACAATGGCAGCATGTCATCCCCTCCGGGGCCATCGCGGCCCTTGGTCTCTGGGTCTGCTACGTCAGCTTTACGCAACAACCGGCACAGGCGTTCCTGTTTCCGCGGCTGATTTCCAGCGTCTTTGTCGTGCTGGCGCTCTGGACGTTTGGCAGGGCGCTCCTCGGCCTGTCGCGGGCTGGCACCGGGATTGGCCGCACGATGTTTCTCAACATTCTGCCGGGGCTGATCGTGGCGGTGATCTACATCTTTTGGGCGGCAGAGGCGCTCGGCTTCTACAGCGGCAGCGCACTCGCGTTTTTCGCGCTGCTCAGCCTTTATGATCCCGCGTCCCACGGCGAGGTCAAAAGCTGGGTTCGTCGCATCGTGATCACGGTCGGGTTCATCCTCGTGATGTATCTGCTCTTTGCCAAACTGCTCAGCGTATTCACGCCACGCGGCCTCTTTTTCTAAGACCGCCGGAGCGATCCGGACATTCAAAAACCAAGGGAGGAGAAGACCATGACCAAGATACTCAGAGGGCTGGCAACGGCCCTTATGCTCGCGGCGGCCCCCGCTGTTGCGCAGGACTATCCGGACCGCCCCGTGATGATGATGGTCAGCTATGGCGCGGGCGGCGCCACTGATTTTCAGGCGCGGATCGTAACCATGACCGCAGGCAATGAGGACGCACTGGGCCAGCCGATTGCCATCATCAACAAGCCCGGTGCAGGTGGGCGCGTCGGCTGGAACTGGCTGGCGACACAAGCCGAGGCGGATGGCTATGCCCTTGGCGTCTACAACATCCCTCATTTTATCGCCCAGTCGATTGAGGGTGGCGTCGAATATGGCATCGACAGCTTTGAACCGATTGCAAATTGGGGGGCCGACCCTGCGGTCTTCATCGTGGGCGCAGATAGTGAATTCAACTCGATGCAGGATGTGGTGGCGTGGGCCAAGGAGAACCCCGGCAAGCTGACCTTTTCGGGGGCGGGCCTGTTCGTCGGGCACCATATCGCGGCACTCCAACTCGAAGCCGCCGCCGAGGTCAAGCTGGCCTATATCCCCAACAATTCCGGTGGCGCGGGTGCGATGAAGGCTGTGATCGCCGGTGAGGTGATGGGCGGCGTCAACAACCTCTCGGACGCCTATCGCGCCGCGAACGCAGGCAGCGTCAAGATTCTGGGGGTATTCGACACCGAACGCAGCACGTTCCTGCCCGATGTGCCAACCTTGCAAGAGGCGGGCTATGACATCGACAATTCGAGCGTGAATTATCGCGGCATCATGGTCCCCAAAGGCACGCCGCAAGAGGTGATAGACAAGCTGGCAGCGGTGATGCCCGCCATGTTCGCCGATCCGAATGTCGCCAAACAGATGGAAGCGGGCGGATCGCCCATGAAGGTCATGACCCGTGACGAGGTGATCGAAATGTGGGCCGCCCGTCAGAAAACCCTCGAAAAGCTCTTGGCTGGGCTTTGACCGCGAGACACGATTTGCACGGCAGGGCGGCATCTGCGCCGCCCTGCAACCACCCCGATGAGGATTGAGACATGAGCGTTGAAGGTGATACTGCCGCTGTCGAAGACGTCATGGCGCGGGCGCGAACTGCGCAACGGGCCTATGAGGCGGGCGGTTCACAAGAGCGCTATGACCGGGCGGCGCAGGCGGTGGCTTGGGCGATCATGGAACCTGCCCGCAACCGTGCCTTGGCGGAACTCTCGGTCGCGACCACCGGCATTGGCAATGTGCCGGACAAGATCACCAAGAACCACCGCAAGACCCTTGGTCTTATGCGCGATATCGCAGAGGCCAAGACATTCGGCGTGATCCGTGACGACCCCCCCACCGGCATCACCGAAATCGCGCGTCCCATCGGGGTGATTGGCGCTGTGGTGCCTTCAACCAACCCCGGCGCAACACCCGCCAACAATATCATCAACGCGCTCAAATGCGGCAATGCCATCGTGCTCTCGCCCTCGCCCAAGGGGGTGCCAACCTGCGCGCGCTTGCTCGAGCATATCCATGCCGAATTCGCCAAAATCGGCGTTGATCCCGATCTGGTGCAGATGGTGCCCGCGCCGGGCTCCAAGGCCAAGACGCAGCGCATGCTGGAATTGTCCGATCTGGTCGTCGTCACCGGCAGTCAGGACAATGTGCGCCGCGCCTATACCTGTGGCACGCCCGCGATAGGCGTGGGCGCAGGCAATGTGACCGTGATCGTCGATGAGACCGCCGATCTGGCCGCCGCCGCCGCCAAGATCGCAGCCTCCAAAACCTTTGACAACGCGACCTCCTGCTCTTCGGAAAATGCGGTCGTCGTGGTGGACGCGGTCTATGACGCCTTTGTCGCGGCATTGGCACGCGAAGGCGGCGCACTGGTTCCCGAGGCGGACTCTGCGGATATCGTGGCGCGACTTTGGCCCGACGGCCATCTCAACCGCGCGGTGATTGCACAGGATGCAGACCGCATGATCGAGGCTCTTGGCCTCTCGGGGCGGGTGCCGCAGGGAACCCGCTTTGTCGCGGTGGAAACGCGCGGTATCGGACCGGAGCATCCGCTCTCAGGCGAAAAATTGAGCCTCGTGCTGGCGCTCTATCGAGCCTCGGATTTCGCGGACGCGACCGGGATCGTCGCGCGTATCCTTACCCATCAAGGGGCCGGTCATTCCGTTGGTCTGCACAGCACCCAAGATGACCGCGCGCGCCAATTGGGGGCGACGCTGCCCACCTGCCGGGTGATCGTCAATCAGGCGCATTGCTTTGCAACCGGTGGTGCTTTCAACAACGGTATGCCCTTTTCGCTGTCGATGGGCTGTGGAAGCTGGGGCGGCAATTCCATCGACGACAACCTCAACTGGCGGCATTTCCTTCAAACAACCAAGATCGTGCGGGAAATTCCCCCCCGAGAGCCGACGCTCGACGAGATTTTCGGTGAGTATTGGCAGGTAGCCGGACAATGAAGCTAAGCCGCGACACGCCCCCCGAAGGCACGCTGCGGGACTGGGTCGACGCCCGCGCCGAGACGGGGGGCCCGGCCATGTCCTTCCCCGACGAGGGCACGGCCATCGACTGGCCCGAGTTGCGCGCCCGCGCTCGCGCCATCGCCGGACGACTGACTGCGCAGGGCATCGCCAAAGGCGAGAGCGTGGCGATCCTGCAACCCAACGGACAGGCTGCGGTCGAGGCGATCTATGGTGCCCTCTACGGCGGGTTTCGTGCCACCATGATCAACCTTGTCGCTGGGACAGAGGCGATCGGCTACGCGCTCGACCATTCGGGGGCGCGCGTGGCGCTCGTACACCCATCCCAACAGGCGGTATTCCAGAGCGTCAATCCGGGCGGGCGCATTGCCCTCCTCAGCATGACCGAGGGCGCGCCGGACACCCCCCTGCATCCGGTCAAACCCAGTGACCATGCGCTGCTCATGTATACCTCGGGCACGACCGGGCGACCCAAGGGGGTTGTCCACACCCAAGCCAGCCTCTTGGCGGGGGGATGGACCACGGCCATCGCCCATGATCTCACGCCCAAGGACACGGGGCTTTGTGTCTTGCCCATCTATCATATCAACGGCCTTTGCGTGTCTGTCATGGGCTCGCTCGTGTCGGGGGGACAATTGGCGATGTGTGCGCGGTTTTCCGCAAGCCGGTTCTGGGCGCAGGCCGCCGAAACAGGGGCCACATGGTTTTCGGTCGTGCCGACCATCGTGTCGCATCTGCTCCACGGGGAAACGCGACCAGACCCCGAGACACGGGCACGGCTGCGGTTTGGGCGATGTGCCTCATCCCCCCTGCCAGTCGAGGTGCATTCGGCCTTTGAAGCGCGGTTTGATGTGCCGATCATAGAAACTATGGGCCTGACCGAGACCGCCGCACAGATCCTCTCGAATCCGCTGCCGCCCGACACGCGGAAAATCGGCTCGCCGGGCATCGCTTATGGCAACCGGGTCGAGGTGGCCGGGCCGGACATGCGCCCATTGCCCCCCGGCGTAGAAGGCGAAATCATCGTCAAGGGCCCCAACGTGATGCTCGAATACCTGCGCAACCCCGAGGCCACGCGCGACAGTTTCACCGCCGATGGTTGGCTGCGCACGGGCGATCTGGGGCGCAAGGACGCGGAGGGGTATTTCTATGTCACCGGACGCCTCAAGGAGTTGATCATCAAAGGTGGCGAGAACATCGCCCCGCGTGAAATCGACGAGGTGCTCTATGCGCATCCCGATGTGGTCGAGGCCGCAGCCTTTGCCCGCCCCTGCCCGCATTATGGCGAGCGGGTCGAGGCGGCGGTTGCGGTCATACCGGGATCGAC
>NZ_JAGPVV010000080.1 GCF_018066915.1 Roseovarius sp. | reverse complement strand
AGATACATTGAGCGGCGACCGCAACATGCCCGCCACCCGCCGGCAGAGCCGATTGTGCCGTGAGATTCTTGGCGGCGGCATGGCCCTCATGCCTGCGTCGTGCGACTTCCAGTGCAGCATCGACCGCGCTTTGATCGAATTCATAAAATTCTTGTGCCATTTCAAAGGCCTCCTTGGTTAAATTAAAGCACACCTGCAAAATAGCGCAGGCAATAAACTTATACTTTAAGCGCATCATTGGTTCAATGATTCGTCTTTAGGTTGTTTTTTTGTAATATTAATTCGATCAGGGACACTCAATCTCCAAGCCAAACCGCGCGAAGCGAAATCCAAATACGTCAGAGATTGTCGCTGACAGACATGCTCTTTTTCGCGCCGCGGGCAGGCTCAGGCAAAATCTCAGGGAGTTCCAAAATGAAAACCAGCACCCGTGTGGTCGTGATCGGCGGCGGTGTCGTCGGCTGTTCCGTGCTCTATCACCTGACCAAACTGGGCTGGTCCGATGTCATGTTGCTTGAGCGATCGGAGTTGACCTCCGGCTCGACCTGGCACGCGGCGGGTGGGTTTCACACGCTCAATGGCGATACCAATATGGCTGCCCTTCAGGGCTATACGATCCGGCTTTACAAGGAACTCGAAGAGATCACCGGCATGTCCTGCGGGTTGCACCATGTCGGTGGCGTCACCCTCGCCGACAATCGCGACCGGTTCGACATGCTCTTGGCCGAGCGTGCCAAGCATCGCTATATGGGCCTTGATACCCATATCGTGACGCCCGACGAGATCGCGAAAATCGCGCCGGTCACGAACATAGACGGCATCATCGGCGGGCTCTACGATCCGCTCGACGGGCATCTTGACCCCTCCGGTACCACCCATGCCTATGCCAAAGCTGCGCGCATGGGCGGGGCCAGCATCGAGACGCATTGCATGGTGCGCGAAACCAAGCAGCGCGCCGATGGCACGTGGGACGTGGTGACGGACAAGGGCACCATCCATACCGAGCATGTGGTCAACGCAGGCGGTCTCTGGGCGCGCGAAGTTGGGGCGATGGCGGGCGTCTACTTGCCGCTGCACCCGATGGAACATCAGTATATCGTCACCGACGAAATCCCCGAAATCTACACCCGCGATTCTGAGCACCCGCATGTGATGGACCCGGCTGGCGAAAGCTATCTGCGCCAAGAGGGGCGCGGGCTTTGCATCGGCTTTTACGAGCAGCCCTGCAAGCCTTGGGCGGTCGATGGCACACCGTGGGATTTCGGCCATGAACTTCTGCCTGACAACCTAGACAAGATCGAAGCCAGCATCGAATTCGCCTATCGCCGCTTCCCCGTTCTGGAGCAGGCGGGCGTCAAGTCGGTCATCCACGGCCCCTTCACCTTTGCCCCCGATGGTAACCCGCTGGTCGGCCCCATCCCCGGCCTGCGCGGCTATTGGTCGGCCTGCGGTGTTATGGCGGGCTTTTCCCAAGGCGGCGGCGTCGGTCTCATGCTGGCGCAATGGATGATTCATGGCGAATGCGAGCGTGACGTGACCGCCATGGATGTGGCCCGCTTTGGCGACTGGATCACGCCGGGCTACACCCGTCCCAAGGTGATCGAGAACTATCAGAAACGCTTTTCCGTCAGCTACCCGAACGAGGAACTGCCCGCTGCCCGCCCCTTCCGTCAAACGCCGATGTATGAGGTGTTCGACAGCATGGGCGCGGTCTGGGGTGCGCAATACGGGCTGGAGGTGGTCAACTACTTCGCGACTGGCGACGAGCCGCGCTATGAGACACCGTCTTTTCGCCGCTCCAATGCCTGGGACGCGACCGCGCGCGAGGTCAAGGCCGTGCGCGAGGCGGTAGGCATCAACGAAGTCCATAATTTTGGCAAATACCTTGTCACGGGGCCGAATGCCCGGCCTTGGCTCGACCGGATCATGGCGGGGCGCTTGCCCAAACCGGGGCGGCTCTCGCTCACGCCGATGCTCTCACCCAAGGGACGGCTCTGGGGCGATTTCACGGTCTCTTGCCTCAATGACGAGACCTTTCAACTCACCGCCTCTTACGGCGCGCAGGCGGTGCATATGCGCTGGTTTGGCATGAACGAGGCTGCGGGTGTGCGGGTCGAGAATATCTCGGACCGGCTCAACGGGTTTCAGATCGCGGGGCCACGGGCACGCGACGTGCTGATGGCCTGCACCCGCGATGCGCTGGGCGAGATGCGTTTTATGGATGTCCGCCACGCGACCGTCGGCATGGTCGATTGCCTCGTGCAGCGCGTCAGCTACACCGGTGATCTGGGCTATGAGATTTTCTGCGACCCTATGGCGCAACGCGCGCTCTGGGATGTGCTCTGGTCGACGGGGCAAAAGCACGGAATGAAACCCTTTGGCATGCGCGCGATGATGTCTCTGCGGCTTGATCGCTTCTTTGGCTCGTGGCTCAATGAGTTTTCGCCCGATTACACCCCCGGCGAGACCGGCATGGACCGCTTTATCAGCTTTACCAAGAACGCCGATTTTGTTGGGCGTGCGGCGGCAGAGGCGGAACGCGCCAAGGGGGCCGCGCGCAAACTGGTGGCGTTTGAGGTCGAAGCAACAGACGCCGATGTGAACGGCTACGAACCGGTCTGGATCGGGGATGAGGTGCGCGGTTTTTGCACCTCGGGTGGCTATTCGCACCATGCGGGCAAATCCATCGCCCTCGCCCTCATCCCGACGGAGGCAGCCCAAGCCGGGCTTGAGGCGGAAATCGAGATCCTCGGGCACAAGCGGGCAGCAAGGATGCTCACCGAGGCGCTCTTTGACGTGGATGGCGCACGGATGCGCGGCTGAGATAATAAAAAACCGGCGTCTGCTCAGGGGGCAGGCGCCGGATTTTTGAGTATTTTCAAAACGATAAAATCGACGCGTCAGTCTTTGCGCGCATCCGGGTCAGGCTGGCCCACGCCGATGAACACGCGCTTGAGCGGCAAGATCCAGACAAAGCCAAGCCCCACATAGATCAGCAATTCTACCCAGATTGACGGGCGGTCGATCCAGTTCACAAGGCTGACCGCGACCACCACATAGGCCGGAAGGCCGATCAGCAGCACGACCAGCGACCAGCGTTTCCGGGCCTTGTAACTGAGTGGCATCGGCTCTCCTCAATCCGCGAAAGGGTCTGTCACGAGGATCGTATCCTCGCGCTCGGGTGAGGTTGAGAGTAGCGCGACCGGGCAATCGATCAACTCTTCCACGCGGCGCACATATTTGATCGCCTCGGCCGGCAGGTCCGCCCAACTGCGTGCGCCCTCCGTTGATTGCGACCAGCCGGGCATCTCCTCATAAATGGGCGTGCAGCGGGCCTGTTGATCGGCCGCAGTCGGCAAGTAATCCAGCCGCGTGCCATCAAGATCATAGGCCACGCAAATCTTGAGCGTTTCGAACCCGTCCAGCACATCAAGCTTGGTCAGAGCGATCCCCGTAACCCCCGACGTGACACAGGTCTGGCGCACGAGACAGGCATCGAACCAGCCGCAACGCCGCTTGCGCCCTGTCACCGTGCCAAACTCATGCCCACGCTCGCCAAGACGCTGCCCATCTTCATCGTGCAATTCGGTGGGAAACGGCCCCTCGCCCACCCGCGTGGTATAGGCCTTGACGATGCCCAGCACGTAATCAATCGCCCCCGGCCCAAGGCCCACGCCTGTTGCCGCCTGACCGGCGATCACGTTGGACGAGGTGACAAAGGGATAGGTGCCAAAATCAATATCGAGAAGCGCGCCTTGCGCCCCCTCGAAGAGGATACGCTTGCCCGCGCGACGCTGTTCATTCAGCACCTTCCACACAGGGGCGGCATAGGGCAGAATTTGCGGTGCGATCTCTTTCAACTGGGCGATCAGCGCCTCGCGATCGACTGGGGCGATCCCCAGCCCCCGCCGCAACGGATCGTGATGCTGGAGCGCGCGATCAACCCGCGCAATCAAAGTGGCTTCATCCGCCAGATCCGCGACCCGGATCGAGCGACGGCCCACCTTGTCCTCATAGGCTGGCCCGATGCCGCGCCCGGTGGTGCCGATCTTGGTGCCTTTGCTCGCCGCTTCTTCGCGGGCGCGGTCCAATTCACCATGGATGGGCAGAATGAGCGGCGTATTCTCGGCGATCATCAGCGTCTCGGGCGTGATCGTCACACCCTGCTCGCGGATCGAGGCAATCTCCTTGACCAGATGCCAGGGGTCCAGCACCACGCCATTGCCGATCACGCTGAGCTTGCCACCGCGCACCACGCCCGAAGGCAGAGCATTGAGCTTGTAGACCTTGCCGTCGATCACAAGAGTATGGCCCGCGTTATGGCCACCCTGGAAACGCGCGATCACATCGGCGCGCTCGCTCAGCCAATCGACGATCTTGCCTTTTCCCTCGTCCCCCCACTGGGCCCCGACGACGACGACATTTGCCATGATTTACCCCTCGGCATTTGGTCCAAACCGCGCGCCGGTATAACGGGGGGACGCGCCGGGTGAAACATCTAATTCGCCTGAGCCGCCCGTGACGCCCCCGCATTCCCCGAATTGGCGGGCTAGGGCCGATTGCCGGGTTGCGGGCGGGCGCGGAATTGCATAGATAGCGGCAGACCGAGACACAAGCGTAGGCCCTCCCTTCCATGGAAAATGTCGTTCTGACCGTCCATCTTCTTCTGGCACTCGCCCTCATTGGCGTGGTGCTGCTGCAACGCTCCGAAGGTGGCGGGCTTGGCATGGGCGGCGGCGGTGGCGGAGCCATGACAGGCCGCGCGGCGGCTACGGCCTTGGGCAAAATGACCTGGATTCTGGCGGCGGCCTTTATTGTGACCTCGATCACGCTGACCATCATCGCAGCTCAGAACGCGGCCGGGGTCTCGGTTCTGGACCGTCTGACCGAGCAGCCGCCCGCAGCCGAGACCACAACGCCCGCGCTGCCCGATGTCGAAAACCTGATGCCGCCGCCCGCAGGCGACACGGCACCCCTCACGCCGACAGCGGACTGACACAATTCTTTGAGGGCGCTTTGGGATTGCGCAACATCATCTAGCGGTTGGCTTGCGCAATCCTTGCGAATCCTGTAGAGGTTAAATCCCGTGGCAGGGTGGTCTTTTGGGCCATCGTTGGGTTTTTGACCGACCATAAAACACACGAGATCACGGGGGCCTCAGCGCATGGCACGATACATTTTCATCACCGGCGGCGTTGTGTCTTCGCTCGGCAAGGGGCTGGCCTCGGCGGCACTTGGGGCGCTGTTGCAGGCACGTGGATTTTCGGTGCGGCTGCGCAAGCTTGACCCCTATCTCAACGTCGATCCCGGCACGATGTCGCCTTTTGAGCACGGCGAGGTGTTTGTGACCGATGATGGGGCGGAAACCGATCTCGACCTCGGACATTACGAGCGCTTCACTGGGGTTCCAGCGCGGATCACCGACTCGGTCAGTTCGGGGCGCATCTATTCCAACGTGCTGGAAAAAGAACGGCGCGGCGATTATCTGGGCAAGACCATTCAGGTCGTCCCGCATGTCACCAATGAAATCAAGGATTTCCTGCACATAGGCGAGGATGAGGTCGATTTCATGCTCTGCGAAATCGGTGGCACCGTGGGCGATATCGAGGGGCTGCCGTTCTT
>NZ_JAGPVV010000075.1 GCF_018066915.1 Roseovarius sp. | reverse complement strand
AATGCCCGTCCACCATCCGGGGTTTTACGGCGTGCCTGATGCGCGGTGGCGCGAAGAGGTGCAGCACCATTTCGCCGAAACGCCGGACGGGTTGCGTATTACCTACGACCCTGCCCTGCGCGACGCTTTCATGGCCACGCTCGACCGGGCGCCAAACATGTGGCACGGATTCGATGCGCTTGCCGGGCGGCCGGTGGCGGTGATCCGTGGGGAGAATTCGGACATCCTGTCCACGCGCATTGTCGAGGAGATGGCGCTGCGGCGGCCAGACCTGATCCGGGCCGAAGTACCCGACAGGGCGCACATGCCGTTTCTGGACGAGCCGGAAAGCCTCGCGGTGTTGCGGGCCTATATCGCTGCGGTGGCGGCAGCAGAGGGCGATCGCTGACCCGGTGGGATAGCCGCCTTTGGACGTGGTATAATTCCGATGGTAGCGCGGAATGAGTGGAGCCTTGCGTAGCTCAGGCGAAGCTCCCAGAATGCATTGTCGTTTCTGCACAGTAGGATTGCTGCGCCCAAGATCGTTGGCTTGAATTGCGATCTTCAGCACTGTTGCGCCACGAGCGGCGCGGACATGTAGCCTGTCTGATAGACCATCTGACGGATGCCTCGCCAAAAGGGGTCGATCACAGTTTCCGCAAGTCAGCGACCAACCGTAGCGCCAGTGGCGCAGGATCAGTCCGGGCGTCTGATCCTTACAGCTTTCGCAAACCTGGAAGTCGTCACGCGATACGCATTGAACGGGGAGAGGGGTCGTGTCCGGAAGAGCCATGGCCTCGATCTCATTCCGGGTCCGTTGAACCGCCGAGCAAAAGCGAACCCAGTTCACCTGTCCGAGATCGTTCATAAGCTCCGGCACCCTGCCCTGCCCCAATCCGAGATACCCGCAGAGGTTTTCGACGGAACAATGATTGGCCCGGGCCCGCCGCCTGATCCAGCTCGAGAGCAGCTCGTCGCGTACCGGCGGCGGACGGCGTGGCAATGGTTTGATTGTCACCCAAACTCTGCCATTGGCCGATGTGGAGTACGCCACGCGTGCTTTGCCCATATCGGCTGCCAGAACTGAACGGCATCATCGGTGATCCGCTCCTCACCCGTCTCGATCGCCTCAACAGCCAAAGACTTGATCATGATGAACACGCGCGACGTCACACCACCCGTCACCTTCAGGATCGTCCGAAGCGACGCGACTGTCAGGCCTGACCGTTGCTTGAGTGCCATCGCGGCAATCAATGTCTGAATGAGCCGAGAGACCTCAACCTCCTCCTCCCAGAACGGCAGGTAGGGTTCGGCCAGCCGTCGGGTGCCGGCGGCGCCTGAACCAGCAGGATGCAAGCCGAGCCTTTACCGTTTTTCGCGGCGGGGGCTGAAAACCCCTTGCGTCGCATTCCGAACGGATCTCTCGCCAACTGCGCAGGAAACCGGCTCGCTCGCGGACCAGATAATAGCGTCGCAGGCGCGCAACGATCAGGTTTTCAACTTCTCGTGCGATCCGTTTCGACCCTGGCTGCGGCCCGCCCATCATTCTCGCGCAAACGGCAATAAAGGGACTAAGTATGGCCTTTCGCCAGACCCAGTTCCCAAGCAGCACCTCCGATCGCGGCACTGATCGGCTCACCCTTCTTCTCAAGCTCTAGGATCGGACGCAGAACCGAAGCGCGATGTTGTGCAAGACGCTCACTGACCACACCAATCCCTTGCCCCAAGTGGTCGGTACTTATCCACAAAACCGACCGTGTGCTCATAAAGGGTACAATATGAAAATTAACGGTGCAGCCCGCTGCGGATGTCGTAGTACCCTAATAAAAGAGAAATTACCGCTTCTGGCCTATTTTGGCGATTTCTGTGCCTCTATTTAGGATATGTCCACAGGTTTCGGCGACCTTCGGATGAGTGGTTCCGTCTGCCAAATCTCTTGCGCGCGGAGCAGAAGTGCATGTCGATCAGTGTTGGAGCCGAGTTCTTCAATTGCGCGTCGTGCCGCATGAAGCGCTCTCTCGGATGGCACAAGTCCAGTTGTTCCGAGCCCTCGTGTTCTAGCTCGGCGGCCTATGGCTCCCTGGTCTGCATATCGATATTCATGAAGTCGGGCCCAGCTCTGGAGATTCTCCAAAGCCTCACTCTGTCGCGGAAACGTACGCAACAGACTCCGCGCTGCCCGGTTGTTTCGCGCCACCCGATAGGCAGTGCGAAGCAACGGGTGCTTTGATCCGAGTTCAATCGCAGCGAGAACAATTGTTCTTTGGGCTTGGTTCTCAGAGATCAGCGCATCTGCATCCGCCAATTTCCACAATCGCAGAAGGTCTGACGTTTGTCTGAACTGATGCAGGCTTTGTTGGTCGCCAGAGACTACAGCTGACGCCAATCTTTTAGCCCCCTGAACCGCACGCGCTTTCATACGCTTTGAGATACCAGCATGCGGACATGTCGATACCAGAGACCGACCGCAACTTTCACAGTTTGTCGACCAAGCAAACCGCCAGTGGCGCAATACCAGATCCGGCGTTTGCTCTTGGCAATATGTGCAGGTCTGAAAGTCATGTGTTGCCAGATAGTTCAATGAGCGGGCGCTCAAATTTGGCAATGTCATCGCCGCAATCTCGGTACGTTTTCTTCCAACAGCCGCGCACAATCGGTCTACACAAACTTGCTCAAGGTCGCTCGAGCGGTCGGGCACCCTGCCCCTTTGCAAGCCAAGATAGCCGCACAGTTCTTCGGTTGAACAGTGATTGGCTTGTGCCAGCCGGGTAAGCCAGCTCGAAAGCAGTTCATCGCATAGGGGTGGTGGTCGGCGGGGCAGAAGCTTGATGGTCACTCGGCCTCAACGGCCGTCTCAAGCGGAACCGTCCACGCATGTTTGTTCCAGGTCGGCCGCCATGTCGCGACAGCCTCATCCGTAATCCTCTCTTCCCCAGAATGAATCGCATCGATGGCCAGAGACTTAATCATGATAAAGACGCGGGACGTGACCCCGCCGGTCACCTTCAGGATGGTTCGGAGCGAAGCAACGGTCAGGCCCGAAGGTTTTTCCAGCGCCATGGCCGCGATCAGTGTTTGGATCAGACGTGAGAACTCTACATCGTCTTCCCAAAGCGGCAAAAAATGTTCATCCAACCGGCGCGCAAGCTGGTCATCGCCACGGACGGCATCAAGCGCTTCGTTAACGCCAAAGACCACGAGCGATACGCTAAGCTCATTTGCGAGGAACCGTAGCATGTTGAGGAACCGACGTTGCTCCCTGTAACTGCCGGCAAGCAGATTGTGCACCTCGTCAATCATGAGCATTTTCAGGTCCATGTCTCTGAGATGGTTCAGCGCCCGAACCTCCAGTTCCGAGACTGTGCGACGCCCCCACATGGGCGCGCCAATCGTAGATAGTAAGTGTTGGTAGAACCTTCTCTCATCCGGCGCGGGTGGTGCCTGAAGCAGCAATACAGGTGTCTTGGTGATCCCGAGATCACTCTTGTATTGAGTGGGATACTTGCTCGCCATACGTTTGGCGATCATCGTCTTCCCGATGCCAGAGCTCCCATAGACCATCAAACCTGGCATGCGACTTTGTCGCGGTGTTTCCATCAATGATGTCAATCGATTGAGGACAATCGTTGCACGATCAAAAGCGATCCAATGGTCGCTGCGAATGCGGTCAATTCTTTCGTTTTGGGTCATGAAATTCATCTATGGGATAGGTTGGAAGATCAGGGTTGCCGGTATCAATCGCGAACATTTCACGAGAAGGGTCGCGCTGCTTTGGGGCCTTTGACAGGCGCGCATCCCGCTCTTTACCCAGCCTGGCTGCCTTGGTTTTCTGGCGCGCTGCCTCGGCCAGACGCCTTTGCGCGTCTACCATATCAAACAGCGCCTTTTCGTGGATCCGCCCACCGTGCTTTTCTTTCCATTCTTTGCGGGCGCGGCGACTTTCCCAAAGAGAGATTTCGGGATGACTGAGATTTCGGTAGCGCGCTTCGATCATGCGACCATCGTCTACCTGCACCCAAATCTTCGATAGGTTCCGCGGATCAAATCTGACTTGCGCCTTCTCTTTGCCCCGCCCGATCAAGGACGCAAACGCATCATTCCAGTAGCGCACTTCAAAAAGCGTGATCCCTGTGCGGCCAAGCTTGCGCCATTCAAAAGGCATGAAGCTCGATCGAAACGCGTCCACATCGACAACTTGCCGCCCTGCTGTATCGCCACCCAAATCGCTCCAGGCAGCAAGAGGTGTCCGGCCAAGAGCCCGATGCGGGGTGTTGTGATACCGACAGATTTCAAGATGAAGCCAGTCTTCAAACTCAGCAAGCGTCAAAGTCGCGTTTTGTTCGCTGTTATAGTCACCCTTGTCTTTGGGTGACGAGTGCGTGGTTCCAGGCAATACGTGAACCGAACCCATAGTTGTACCGATCAAGCGCTCAATGTGACCTCCGTAATGCTTGCCGCCCTTGGGACGATAGGAAACATCAATGCCCCAATCCTCGCACGCGGACTTGAACGCTCTGCTGCGGAACTCCTGGGCATTGTCCACATGAACAGCCTTCGGAATACCAGCCGTAGGCCAGGTAAGCTCTTCAAGGGTGCCGGGCACATGCACTGTCTTTCGGCGCACGCAATGGTCGAGACAAAGCGCAACCGACAGAACGGACGGTGCATCGAAACTCACGTATACGCCCAACACCACACGCGTGGTGACATCGATCGCCATCGTCAGGTTCGGCCGCGCAAGAGGCTGTCGATCGATGTGATCGACCAAAAATACATCGGCCTTGGTATGATCGATTTGCACGACGTCGAGTGGGTCGGGAACGTCGAGTTTGCCAGGACGCGCTGCGAACAATTGTCCAGCTACGTCCGCGCCATGTCGCTTTGAGATGACCTTACGCTGGTCCATCGCATCTAGCCGCCGCTTAACTGTTCGACGGGTCGGAGGCTGGAAGCCCTTTGCATCACACTCTGAGCGTATCTCACGCCAAATGCGCAAAAAACTTGAACGTTCTCGAACCAGATAGTAGCGGCTAAGGGTGGTGCTGATGATGCGCTCCACATCCGGAGCAAGACGCCCTTTTCCAGGTTTAGGCCCGCGCCGACCCGGTTGCAGCGCAACGGATCGAGCATCGTTCTCTTTGAGACGACGGTAAAGCTTCCAAGTATAGCTTTTGGAAAGACCCAACTCCCATGCCGCGTCGCCAATGGCACGACCAATTGGGTCGCCCTTTTTTTCAAGCTCAAGAAGCGGCCGCAGAATAGCAGCACGATGTTTCGCAACGGCTTCAGATTTCACAGCGCGTCTTCATCACAAATCGCCGAAAGTTATCCACAGATAATCTTGTATCCTAAATTAGGGTACAGTATCCTAATTAAAGGTACAATGCCACAAATAGAGGTACAAGCAGCCATTGAAAAGTCAGGGAAAAATTAGCCTCTATTCTCTTTAATTAGGGCACAACGACACCGTGGTGGCCGCTTCTCGACCTGACACAGGACCAGATGCTTCACAGCATCAAAGCCGACTGCGCCCATCTTCAGGGCTTGTTTTACAGCGGCGTGCAGCTCCTCTATGCCGAAGCTTTCCAGAAGCCGCAGCACCTGGACATACTCGCGACGGCCGATCTTCAGCATGCGCGCTTCCATCAAGCGCGCAGCGTGTCGAACTCTTCGGGCAAATCCCATTCCGCAAGGGGCGCGGCCTGACCTAAGGCATTGATCTTGCGTTCGATCAGCGGGAGATAATGGATCGGGTCGAACACCATGTCCTCCCGCCCGTAGCACCGCGGATGGCGTGCGATCACATCCCCACGGCAGCCAATCACCACCTGATCGACATAGGCCCGCACCCAGACGTCCTGATGGCCATAGGCCACTAGCACCGAGTAATCATTGGTGGCGTAGCGGACCAAAGACTGGGAGCTCACTCGGCCACTGGCCTGTGCGCAGGCCTCAAAGGGAGCGGCTGGCAAGGGGCGCATCTCGGCCAGATCCCGTTGCAGCCGCACGCCGATCGTCTCCGTGTGTCCCCGCAAGGTATAGCCCTGACGCGCGCGGCACCGCTCTTCGAGATAGGCGTTGAAGCGTTCCCAGTCCGGGAAGCAGGGGATCGGCACCATGTGGTTGCGACGCACATAGCCCACCATTCCCTCTACATTGCCCTTGTCGTTGCCTTTGCCAGGCTGTCCGTAGCGGTCTCGGAACAGGTAGTGCGACAGCAACCCGCTGAACAGCGTGGCCCGCACCCGTATCCCATCGGGTTGGATCTTAGCGACAAGGCAGCGGTCGTTGTCATACAGCACCGACTGCGGCACTCCGCCAAAGAAGGCAAAGGCATGCACATGCCCGTCCATCCAGGCCTCCGCCGTGGCCGCCGGGTAGGCCCGCGCGAAGTAGGCATCGCTGTGCGGCAAATCCAGGACGAAGAAGTGGGCCTTTTGCTCAACG
>NZ_JAGPVV010000074.1 GCF_018066915.1 Roseovarius sp. | reverse complement strand
AGCTTGAAGACGGTCAACTGACCCCCAAGCGCCGTGTAGTCGCTCAGGGCTGCATAGCCGCCCACAGCGCCCAGACCGGCATTCGGATCGGTCAGACCGGCCGCAAGGCCAATCCCGGCCCAGCCGCCGATACCCGACAGGATGCCGACATACTGCTTGCCACCGTGCTCATAGGTCATCACGTTGCCGATGATCCCCGACGGCGTCTTGAAGCTGTAAAGCTCGTCGCCGGTCGCAGCATCAATCGCCTTGAGATAGCCCTCGAGCGTGCCGTAGAACACCACATCGCCCGCGGTCGCCAGAGCGCCCGACCAGACCGAGAACTGCTCGGGGATCGACCACTTGATCTTGCCCTCGATATTGTCCCAGGCGATGAAATTGCCCATGCCGCCATGGCTGCCGGGTGCGGGATACATCGCCAGCGTGGCACCCACATAGGGCTGACCGGCGGTATAGCTCACACGGAACGGCTCGTAATCCATGCAGACGTGGTTGGTGGGGATATAGAACAGACCCGTCTTGGGGCTATAGGCAGATGGCTGCTGGTCCTTGGTGCCCAGTGCCGCCGGACAGATCCCGGTCGAGTTCACATCCTCGCCATTCTGCTCGGTGGAATATTCCGCCACCACAGCCGGACGGCCATAGGTCTCAGAGGCGGGGTCCATATCCACACCCGTGGTCCAGTTGACGACCGGATCAAACTTTTCGGCCACCAGCAACTCGCCGGTTTCGCGGTCCAGCGTATAGGCCAGACCGTTACGGTCCGGGTGGGTCAAGAGCTTGCGCATCTTGCCGTCAACCTCTTGATCCGTCAGGATCATTTCGTTGACGCCGTCGTAATCCCACTCGTCATGCGGGGTCATCTGATAGAGCCACTTTGCCTTGCCGTCATCAGGGTCGCGCGCCATGATGGTCATCGACCAACGGTTGTCGCCGGGCCGCTGCGCCGGGTTCCAGGTCGACGGGTTGCCGGTGCCGTAATAGAACAGGTCCAGTTCCGCATCATAGGAATACCAGCCCCAAGTCGAGCCGCCGCCGATCTTCCACTGATCGCCTTCCCAGGTGTTCGTGCCCGAATCCGGTCCCACCGGCTTGCCCAGATGGGTGGTATTCTCCGGATCAATCAGCGTGTCGCTGTCCGGCCCCATCGAATAGGCCCGCCAGATCATCGCGCCGGTGTTCATGTCATAGGCGGTCGTATGGCCGCGCACACCGAATTCACCGCCCGAAATACCGACGATCACCTTGTCCTTGACCGGCAGCACCGTCGCGGTGTTGGTCTCGCCAATCGCCGGATCGCCATTGACCGCCGTCCACTTGACCTCGCCGGTCTTGGCATCAAGCGCCACAACGGTGGTATCGGCCTGATGTAGGAAGACCTTGCCATCGGCATAGGCCACGCCCCGGTTGACCGTGTCACAGCACATCACCGGAATCACGTTGGGGTCTTGCTTGGGCTCGTATTTCCAGAGGATCTTGCCGTTGTCGTTCAGGTCGAGCGCATAAACGATGTTCGGAAAGGGCGTGTGGACATACATGATGTCGTCGATCACCAGCGGCGAGCCTTCATGCCCGCGCAGAACGCCGGTCGAGAATGTCCAAGCCACCTGCAACTTGCCCACGTTGTCCTTGTTGATCTGGTCCAACTCGGAATAGCGGGTATTGGCATAGTCGCCGGTCTGGATCGCCCATTGCTTGGGATCGTCGATCCGCGATTGCAGATCGTCATTGGCCATGGCCATGCCGGATGCGCCGACAAAGAACGCCGCCGACATCAAGAGTGATTTCTTCATTTTGTCCTCCCTGGATAAAACTTCAGTCGTTTCTGTCATCCCGCCCCACACCGCCCTCCTCTGCGGTGGGGCCGGGGCGTCTTGCCTCCCGCCCGGCCCTCTGGGCCGCGCTCAGTAGATCACCACGCTGCGGATGCTTTCGCCGGCGTGCATGAGTTCAAATCCTTTGTTGATGTCCTCGAGCGGCATGGTGTGGGTGATCATCGGGTCGATCTCGATCTTGCCCTGCATGTACCAATCGACGATTTTCGGCACATCCGTGCGCCCGCGCGCGCCGCCAAAGGCCGTGCCGCGCCACGAACGCCCCGTGACCAGTTGGAACGGCCGCGTGCTGATCTCGGCCCCCGCCGGTGCCACGCCGATGATGATGCTCTCGCCCCAGCCCTTATGCGCCGCCTCCAGCGCTGTGCGCATCACGCCGACGTTGCCGGTGGCGTCGAATGTGTAATCCGCACCCCCGCGGGTCAGCGCCACCAGATGCGCCACCAGATCGCCCTTGACCTCCTTGGGGTTGACGAAATCGGTCATGCCAAAGCGCGTGGCCATCTCGATCCGGCCCGGATTGATGTCGACGCCGACGATCTGATCCGCCCCCGCCAGCCGCAGCCCTTGCAGCACGTTGAGGCCGATGCCGCCCAGACCGAACACGATGGCGCGGCTGCCAATCTCCACCTTGGCGGTGTTGATCACGGCACCCACGCCGGTGGTGACACCGCAGCCGATGTAGCAAATCTTGTCGAACGGCGCATCCTTGCGCACCTTGGCCAGCGCAATTTCGGGCAGGACGGTGTGATTGGCAAAGGTCGAGCAGCCCATGTAATGCAGGATCGGCGTGCCGTTCAGCATCGAAAACCGGCTGGTGCCGTCGGGCATCAGACCCTGCCCCTGGGTCGAGCGGATTTTCTGGCAGAGGTTGGTTTTCGGGTTGAGGCAGTAGTCGCACTCGCGGCATTCGGGCGTGTAGAGCGGAATGACGTGATCGCCCGGCTGCAGGCTGGTGACACCGGGCCCCACCTCGAGCACGACGCCCGCGCCCTCATGCCCCAGAATGGCCGGAAACGCCCCCTCGGGATCGGCCCCAGAGAGCGTGAAATCATCCGTGTGGCACAGGCCCGTCGCCTTGATCTC
>NZ_JAGPVV010000063.1 GCF_018066915.1 Roseovarius sp. | reverse complement strand
CTCGATCTCACGCAGGATGCGCTGCGGGAGAAGGGTCGCGAGGTGGATACCGCAGGCTTTGACGCAGCCATGGCCGAGCAGAAGGCCAAGGCGCGCGCGGCTTGGGCGGGCACTGGCGAGGCAGCCGATCAGGCGGTGTGGTTTGATATTGCCGAGGAAAAGGGCACGACCGATTTTCTGGGCTATGACACGGAGCGGGCCGAGGGGCAGATTGCGGCGCTTGTGTCCGAGGGCGCGCGCGTGGGCCATGCGGCCGCGGGGGCGAGCATTCAGATCGTGCTGAACCAGACGCCGTTCTATGCGGAATCGGGCGGTCAGGTGGGCGACAGCGGCACGCTCAAGACCGAGACGGGCCGCGTGCGCGTGACCGACACCAAGAAGGTGGCGGGGCTCTTCGTGCATATGGCCGTGGTTGAGGAGGGCGAGATCAAGGCGGGGCAGGCCGCGCAACTCGAGGTGAACCATGCCCGCCGCAGCGCCATTCGGGCCAATCACTCGGCGACGCATCTGTTGCATGAGGCGTTGCGCGGTGCGCTTGGGGATCATGTAGCGCAGCGCGGCTCGCTGAATGCCGAGGATCGGCTGCGGTTTGATTTCAGCCATACCAAGGCGCTGAGTGCCGAGGAGTTGGAGCAGGTCGAGCGCGAGGTCAACGCGTATATCCGGCAGAATGCGCCGGTCGAGACGCGGATCATGGCCCCCGATGACGCGCGCGCGCTCGGGGCACAGGCGCTCTTTGGCGAGAAATACGGCGACGAGGTGCGGGTCGTGTCGATGGGGCAGGCCGAGGGATCGGGCAAAGGGGCCGATGGGCGGACCTATTCGATCGAGCTTTGCGGCGGCACGCATGTGCGGCGCACGGGCGATATCGGCGTTTTTGTGGCGCTTGGCGATTCGGCGTCGAGTGCCGGTGTGCGACGGATCGAGGCGCTGACCGGGGCGGCGGCGTTCGATTATCTGAGCGGGCAGGCGGCGCGTCTGGGGCAGGTGGCCTCGGACCTAAAGGCGCGACCCGAGGATGTGGGAGAGCGCGTCAAGGCGCTGATGGACGAGCGCCGCGCGCTGGCCAATGAGGTGGCGCAACTGCGTCGCGAGCTCGCCATGTCGGGCGGGGCCGGGCAGGGCGGCGGCGCAGAGGCGCGCGAGGTGGGCGGTGTCAAGCTCATCGCGCAGGTGCTGGCGGGCGTGCAGGGCAAGGACCTGCCACCGCTGATTGACGAGATGAAGGCGCGGCTTGGCTCTGGTGCGGTCTTGCTTATTGCCGATACCGGCGGCAAGGTGGCTGTGGCGGCGGGCGTGACCGACGATCTGACCGACCGGATTTCGGCGGTGGAGATGGTGCGCGCGGCGGTGGCCGAACTGGGCGGCAAGGGGGGCGGTGGCCGCCCGGACATGGCGCAGGGCGGCGGCACGAGCATGGACGGGGCCGAGGCCGCGATTGCGGCGGCAACCGGGGTTATCGAGGGGGTCATGACCTCCTAGGGAGGATGGATGAGCGCCTATATCATTGCCCGGATCACGGTCACGAATCCGCTGGATTATCAATCCTATGCCAGCCAGACCGTAGCGACCGCCGAGAAATTCGGCGGACGGTTTCTGGTCAAGGGGGGCGCGCAGGAGGTGCTGGAGGGCAATTGCCCCGACCGGCATGTCATCATCGAATTCCCCGACCGGGCGAGGGCGCTGGAGTGGTATGGCTCTGATGCCTATCGGCGTATTTTGCCGCTGGCGCTGAATAGCAGCGAGCGTGATATCGTCCTTGTGGACGGTATTTAACTGAAAAGACAGGAGTTTTACCCGATGCCAGCCCTCTGGATTGCCCATGTGACCGTGACGGATACCGAGGCCTATGGCCGCTATGCCGCGCTTGCCGGACCGGCGATTACCAAGCATGGCGGCGTGTTTATCGCGCGCGGCGGGCGGTTCGTGCAGTTGGAGGGCAAGGAGCGGCCGCGCAATGTGGTGGCGCGGTTCCCGAGCGTCGAGGACGCCGAAGCCTGTTACCACAGCCCCGAATATCAGGCGGCGCTCGATCATGCGCGGGGCGCATCCGAGCGGGAATTGGTGATCGTCGAAATCACCGAGTAGGCTGGACCGTCCGACGCCTGGCCCTAGCTCTTGTCGGAAGACAGGAGCGGGCGATGCGGGTTTTTCTGACACTTTGGTTGATTTTTGTGGGGAGCCTTGCGGCGGCGCAGGATCTTTCGGCGCTTAAGTCGCCGGGGGTTGTGGCGCTGATGCGGCATGCCTTGGCACCGGGGACCGGTGATCCTGCGGGATTTCGGTTGGGGGACTGCGCGACGCAGCGCAATCTGGATGCGCGGGGGCGGGCGCAGGCGCAGGAGACCGGCGCGGCCTTGCGGGCGGCGGGGGTCGAATTTGATCAGGTTTGGTCAAGCCGCTGGTGCCGGGCGCGTGACACGGCGAAGTTGATGGGCATGGGCGCTGTGGTGGAACAGCCACCGCTCGATTCTTTTTACGCAGGCCAAGGCGATCCCGACCGGCAGACCGCCGCGACCTTGGCCCTGATTGAGGCGTTGCCAGAGGCGACGCGGGTGTTGATCGTGACCCATCAGGTCAATATCACGGCGCTGACCGGGCTTGGCGCGGGATCGGGCGAGATCATCGTGACGCGGCGGGGGCCAGAGGGGCTGATCCCCGTGGGGCGCTATATGATTGCCCCCTGAAAGCAAAAGCCCCGGCGCGAGGGCCGGGGCGATGTGGTTCAGTCCTTTTTCGACATGCGCTTGCGCTCATGCGGGTCGAGATAGCGTTTGCGCAGGCGGATCGACTGCGGTGTGACCTCGACCAGTTCGTCATCGTCGATATAGGCGATGGCCTCTTCCAGGCTCATGGTGATGGGCGTGGTCAGGCGCACGGCCTCGTCGGTGCCGGAGGCGCGGACGTTCGTCAGCTTTTTGCCCTTGAGGGGGTTCACCTCGAGGTCGTTGTCGCGGCTGTGCTCGCCGATGATCATGCCGGTATAGATCTTGGCCTGCGGGCCGAGGAACATGCGGCCCCGCTCTTCGAGATTCCAGAGGGCGTAGGCCACCGCCTCGCCATTTTCCATCGAGATGAGCACGCCCGCGCGCCGACCGGGGATCGGGCCGCGATGGGGTGCCCAAGAATGGAACACGCGGTTGAGCACGCCGGTGCCACGCGTGTCGGTGAGGAATTCGCCATGATAACCGATGAGCCCGCGCGATGGCACATGGGCGATGATCCGGGTCTTGCCCGCGCCCGAGGGTTTCATCTCGACCAGATCGCCGCGCCGGGGCCCGGTGATCTTCTCGATCACGGCGCCGGTGTATTCGTCGTCCACGTCAATGGTGACTTCTTCGATCGGTTCCAGCCGCTCGCCTTTTTCGCCTTCGCGCATGAGGACTTGCGGGCGGGAAATGCTGAGTTCAAAGCCTTCGCGGCGCATGTTCTCGATCAGCACGCCCATCTGCAATTCGCCGCGCCCGGCCACCTCGAAAGCGTCGCCGCCCGGTGTGTCGGTCACTTTGATGGCGACGTTCGATTCGGCCTCTTTCATCAGGCGCTCGCGGATCACCCGGCTCTGGACCTTTTTGCCTTCGCGCCCGGCAAGGGGGCTGTCGTTGATGCCGAAGGTGACGGTGATGGTGGGCGGATCAATCGGCTGTGCCGCGATCGGGTCTTCGACGGCGAGGGCGCAGATCGTGTCGGCCACGGTCGCCTTTGTCATGCCCGCGAGGCTGACGATGTCGCCGGCGCTGGCCTCTTCGATGTCCTGGCTCGACAGGCCGCGGAAGGCCTGAATCCGGGTCACGCGGAACTGTTCGATCTTTTGGCCGATGCGGCTGAGGGCCTGCACGGTCTGGCCCACCTTGAGGCGGCCCGATTCGACGCGGCCGGTAAGCAGGCGGCCGACAAAGGGATCAGCCCCGAGCGTGGTGGCCAGCATGCGGAAATCGTCGTCGATATGGGCGAGTTGCTTGGGCGCAGGCACATGGTTGACGATGAGATCAAAGAGGGCCGAGAGGTCCTTGCGCGGGCCGTCAAGCTCGTGATCGGCCCAACCGGCGCGGCCAGAGGCATACATATGCGGGAAATCGAGTTGATCGTCATTGGCCTCGAGCGAGGCGAAGAGATCGAAACACTCGTTCAGCGCGCGGTCGGGTTCGGCATCGGGTTTGTCGACCTTGTTGAGCACGACGATGGGGCGCAGGCCGAGGCGCAGCGCCTTGGCGGTCACGAATTTCGTTTGCGGCATCGGGCCTTCGGCGGCATCGACGAGAAGGACGACACCATCGACCATCGACAGGATACGCTCGACTTCGCCGCCGAAATCGGCGTGGCCGGGGGTGTCGACGATATTGATGCGGGTCTTCTTGTAGAGAACGCTGGTGGGTTTGGCGAAGATGGTGATGCCGCGCTCGCGCTCCAGATCGTTGCTGTCCATGGCGCGTTCGTCGACGGCCTGATTGGCGCGGAAGGCGCCTGATTGTTTCAGCAATTGGTCGACGAGCGTGGTCTTGCCGTGGTCGACATGGGCGATGATGGCGATATTGCGCAGATCCATGGGGTGTAGCTGTCCTGACATTGTTCGCCTGCGCCCTATACGCCGCGACGCGGAAAGACCAGAGGCAAAGCGCCCCTGAGGCCGGATCATGCCGCGTGGTTGTGTCGCTTTGGGAACAGGGGGGTGACACGGGGCAGGGCCAGCATACTCGGACCGAGGCGTTGTGCCAAGGCACCGCTGCCCAGTTTGAAGCGCGCAAGGCCCGGAGATAGCGTAGTATCGGCGGGGCCGAGATCGAGCCGTGCGATGCCGCCTTCGGCCAGCGTATTGGCGGCCTGCCAGAGAAGGAGCGTGTGCGCCGAGAGGCGGCGCCCCTCGGGCCCGGTCCAGCCGATGTGATAGGTGGCGGTGTCGCCATGGGTGAGGATCAGCAGATGTGCGAGGTGCTGGCCCTTGTGCTCTGCCGACCAGACCTGCGCGGCACCAGGGTTTTGCGCGGCATAGGCCAGCGTGAAGGCCGGAGGCAGGGCGCGGTAGCGGCGGGCGCGTTGCTGCGCCGCTTCTTGGGTCAGCAGGGAGTGGTGCCTGGTGGAATCGAACGCGGTTTCATGGAGCGTAAGCCCCGCGCCCTGAGCATGGCGCAGACGGTTGCGCCATTTGCCATGCAGGGCAGCAAGGCGCATGGGCATGGGCAGGCGCAGATCGAGTTCGGCCAGCGTCTGACCGGGGATGAGCGCGCGGTAGCCATGGCAGGCCAAGTGGCTGGCCTCTGCGGCGCTGCTGGCATTGGCGAGCCAGAGGCCGCCGGGCAGGGCATGGCGCAAGGCGCTGAGAAAGGCGTCGCGGTCAGCGGCGGGCAGGTCCGGTGCCCAGATCGGGCCGCGCGGCATCCATGTGAGGGTGAGTGGGCCAAGACGGCGGCGCACCACTTGCGCCTGAGCGCGCGGTTGCCCGTCCTGCGTGGCGCGCAGGGTCTGAACGACAACACCCATGGCGGTGAGCGCGCGGGCATAGTGCGGCTGTTGGTGCAGCGGGGCCATGCCGGGAGGCGGGCTGGGATCGGAGAGGTAGAGGTCCATGCGCCCGATCAGAGCGCAGGGACCGTTAAGGGCGGGTTAAAGCCGGGCGTCAGAACGGGATTTCGTCATCCATATCGCGTGAAGGTCGGGCACCGCCGCCCCCCGAAGCAGGTGCCGGGGCAGAGCCGTAATCGCCGCCGTAGCCCTGATCCTGACCGCCGCCATAGCTGCCGCCGCCGCCACTGGCCCCGCCTTCGCCGCGCCCATCGAGCATGACGAGGGTCGATTCGAAGTTCTGAAGCACGATTTCGGTGCTGTATTTATCCTGACCGGACTGATCCTGCCATTTGCGGGTCTGCAGCTTGCCCTCGATATAGACCTTGGAGCCTTTGCGCAGATACTGCTCGGCCACGCGCACCAGACCTTCGGAGAAGATGGCGACGGTGTGCCATTCGGTGCGCTCGCGGCGTTCGCCGGAGTTGCGATCCT
>NZ_JAGPVV010000059.1 GCF_018066915.1 Roseovarius sp. | reverse complement strand
TCGGATTTGCTTAAGGCCACTGGAATGCAACCGTTATCGAGAAGAACAGCACCCGTCACGCCCCACAGGTAAGTCTTTCCCGAGGCTTCGACAAGGGGTTGCGCACGTTCGTGGTTTGTTCATAATTCTACGCATGGAATTTGGAACCGATCAGATGCTGCAACCGGGGCAGATTCTGGCGCGTGGAGTGTGTCGCCACCTGCGCAGCCATGATTTTGATTCGATTGTGGAATTCGTGCCCGAACGGGGGCGGCGCGTCGATGTGATGGCGATTGGCCCCAAGGGCGAGATCTGGGTGATCGAGTGCAAATCAAGCCGCGCCGATTTTATGTGTGACGCAAAATGGCAGGGCTATCTGCAATGGTGCGACCGCTATTTCTGGGCGGTGGACGCGGATTTTCCGGTGGACTTGCTGCCCGATGGCACGGGGCTGATTCTCGCGGATGCCTATAGCGCCGAGATTATCCGCATGGGGCCGGAAACCCGTCTGGCGGGCGCGCGGCGCGCGGCGCTCACGCGCAAGTTTGCCCGCCACGCGGCGCGGCGGTTGCAATCGGTGCTCGATCCGCGCCTATGATCCCTTGGCCCGCGCCGCCTGCGCAGAGGCGATGATTTCCTGCGCGATTTCCTCGGCCTCTTCGGGGGTGAAATCCATCGGCAGGTCAATACCCTGCGCCTCGATATAGAGGCGCACCATGCCTTGATCGGTCGGCCCGATCTGGAGGTTGGCCTCGATCTCGCTCTCTGAATTGATACCCATGGCGCTCTCCTTGCAACAGAGGACGTGCTAGTCGTTTCCCCCTTGATTGACAAGCGCCTTGGCGCTTTGCTGCGCGGTATGGACGAGATTGCGCTGCGCCTGTTCCAAGCGGAAGACGCCCCCTGGCTGACCGAGCGCCACGGGACACTTTACGCGCGCGAGGCGGGGTTTGACGGCAGCTTTGCGCCGCTGGTGGCCGAGATCATCGCGGATTATCTGGCGCGCCACGATCCTGCGCGCGAGGCAGGCTGGATCGCCGAGGCGGGTGGGCGGCCGCTTGGCTCGATTTTCTGCGTGCGGCTGAGTGACGAGGTGGCCAAGCTGCGGCTCTTTCTCTTGGAGCCAGAGGCGCGGGAGCAGGGGCTAGGCCAGCGGATGCTGGGGCATTGCATGGAGTTTGCGCGGGCCACAGGCTATGCGCGCATGACCCTTGCCACTCATGAGAGCCACCGCGCCGCCTGCGCGCTCTATGCGCGCAACGGCTGGCGGATCGCAGAGGAGCGCCCGGTGCGCACCTATGGCTGTGATCTGCTGGAACAAACCTGGGAAATCGCGTTGCATTAGACTTGCAATCCCAAGACGGTAAAGCTAAATCGCCCCCCAGTGCCGCCTTAGCTCAGTTGGTTAGAGCGCTGGATTGTGGATCCAGAGGTCCCCTGTTCAAGCCAGGGAGGCGGTACCATCCCCAAAATCAGTTCTGGGTCTCGATGGTCACGGTTTGCCGCAGGCGGCCGCTCTGCCGATCGTAGATCAGGATGCGGTTATCCTCGGTCACGATGGCGAACCAGTCGTCGCCTTGGGTCACGGCGGTGGGCGTGCTGCCTTGGGGCAGGGTAATGCTGTCGGGCAGGGGCAATGCCCCGTCATCCTCGGCCCAGAAGCGGGTGACAAGCAAGGCGATGATCACTAGAAGTCCCACGATCATTGTGGCGGTCAAGAGCGTGACCAGCCGTGCGAGAAACTTCAGTGTGGCCGGGCTGACCGGCGGAGAGTTGTCATCCATGGGCTTGGACCCGCTTGTTTTCCGGATCGGGGATGATCCGCCTCAACGCCTTGATAAGGCGCTTGTCCGGGATGTGCCAGAGGCGGCGGTCCTGTCGCGCACGCGGCTGGCGCGGCTCTTGGAAGAGGGCGCGGTGCGGGTCAATGGCGTGGTCGTGACCGAGGCCAAGGCGCGGGTGCAGGCGGGCGATCTGATCGAGATTGCCGTGCCCGAAGCGCGCGAGAGCCATATGATGCCAGAAGCTATCGCGCTCGAGGTGGTCCATGAGGATGACGATCTGATCGTCATCAACAAACCTGCGGGCATGGTGGTGCATCCCGCCCCCGGCAGCCCCGAGGGCACGCTGGTCAACGCGCTTTTGCATCATTGCGGTGACAGCCTCTCGGGTGTGGGCGGGGCCAAGCGGCCGGGGATTGTCCACCGCATCGACAAGGATACCAGCGGCCTCTTGGTGGTGGCCAAGTCGGATGCCGCGCATCAGGGGCTGGCCGCGCAATTCGAGGCGCATAGCGTCGAGCGCCAGTATCGCGCCGTGGTCTACGGCGTGCCCGACGCGAGCGATCCGCGCCTGCGCGGCCTGCCGGGGATCAGTTTCGAGGCTGGCAATATCCTGCGCATCGCCACCCGCCTTGCGCGGCACAAGACCGACCGACAGCGGCAGGCGGTGCTGTTCGAGGGCGGGCGGCATGCGGTGACGCGGGCGCGGGTGATCGAGAGTTTCGGCACGCCCGCCGTTGCCGCGCTGATGGAATGTTGGCTGGAAACCGGGCGCACCCATCAGATCAGGGTGCATATGGCGCATGCGGGCCATGGGCTGATCGGGGACCCGGTCTATGGCGGACGCCGCAAGCTCAAGGAAAAGGCGCTCTTGCCTGCGGGCATGGCGGCGGCGCAGGGTTTCCCGCGTCAGGCGCTGCATGCGGCGGTGCTGGGCTTTGTGCACCCGGTCAGCGGTGCCGCGCTGCGGTTCGAGGCAGAGCTGCCCGAGGACATGCGCGCGCTGCTCTCTGCCCTGCGCGGGACATGACAGTGTCGCAAGATCGCGTGACTTTTTGTCATAAAACGAGCGCCGCGACGGAACCATCCTAACTCTGCGTTAGTTACGTCAGTGTAAGCATCTTGAAAGGATGCCCGCAGCTACCTAGTTGAATGTTAACGATGCAAACATCAGGAGGGACGACAGCGTGGGAAATTACAACAATCTGCCAGCCCCAACCCCGGAAGGTGGCCTCAACCGCTATATGCAGGAAATCCGCAAGTTTCCTCTGCTGGAGCCGGAAGAGGAATACATGCTGGCCAAGCGCTGGGCCGAAGAGCAGGATACCGAAGCCGCGCACAGGATGGTCACGAGCCACCTGCGCCTCGCGGCCAAGATTGCCATGGGCTATCGCGGCTATGGGCTGCCGCAGGCCGAGGTGATTTCCGAGGCCAATGTGGGCCTCATGCAGGCGGTCAAGCGCTTTGACCCCGAGCGCGGCTTTCGCCTTGCGACCTATGCGATGTGGTGGATTCGCGCCTCGATTCAGGAATATATCCTGCGATCTTGGAGCCTTGTGAAACTGGGCACCACCTCGGCCCAGAAAAAGCTGTTCTTCAACCTGCGCAAGGCCAAGGCCAAGATTGGCGCGTTGGAAGATGGTGATATGCGCCCCGAAGTGGTCAAGAAGATCGCGACCGATCTGGGCGTGACCGAGGCCGAAGTGATCAGCATGAATCAGCGCATGGCGGGGGCCGATGCCTCGCTCAATGCGACGGTCGGCGCAGAGGGCGAAGGCTCGATGCAATGGCAGGACTGGCTCGAGGATGAGGATGCCGATCAGGCCGGCGATTACGAGGCCCGTGACGAGCTTGATGCACGCCGCGAACTGCTGGTGCAGGCGATGGATGTGCTCAACGAGCGCGAGCGCGACATCCTCACTCAGCGGCGTCTGAGCGATGAGACCGTCACGCTCGAGGATCTGAGCGCCGCCTATGACGTGAGCCGCGAACGCATCCGCCAGATTGAGGTGCGCGCCTTTGAAAAGCTGCAAAAACGCATGCGGGCTTTGGCGCAGGAAAAGGGTATGTTGACCCAAGCGTAAGCCAAGGCTTGGCGCGCCCCGGCAAAGCGCGTATCTCTCGCGCTGTCACAAGCGAGGGAGAGCGTGTTGGGTCTTGTCCATGGGGTTGGGAATGTCTGGGCCGCAGGTGGCGCGCGCCTGATCTGTGCAGGGCTGATGCTGGCCCTGCTGGCCGCCTGCGCGCCGCGCGCGACCGCCCTGCGCGCCGCCCCCGACCCCGCCGCCACAATCCAGCCGGTCTATGTGGCGACAGGCCGCCAGCTTGATCAAACCGGCCCGATCTTTGGGCTGGAACGACCCGAGGGCCTGCGCTTTTTCCGCGCCGATATCTCGGTGCCGCCGACCCATGCGCCGGGACAGATCGAATGGCCCGAAGGTCCGCCCGATGCCGCCACCGATTTCGTGGTCACAGGCACCGAGGTTTATGACGGGGCGGCCGCCCTGCAACGCGCCATGCGGCGCGAAAATCCGGGCACGCGCGAGACGCTGCTGTTCGTGCATGGTTATAACAACACTCTCTCCGAGGCGATGTATCGGCTGGCGCAGATCCAGACCGATTTTGACACCGGCATGCCGGGGGTGCTGTTTTCCTGGCCCTCTGCCGGTGATCCGCGCGGCTATATTTATGACCGCGATTCGGTGCTCTTTGCGCGCGACGACCTGACGGCGGTGCTGCGCCAGTTGACCTCCGGTCCGGGCGACAAGGTGTTTCTGCTGGCCCATTCCATGGGATCGAGCCTTGTGATGGAGGCGCTGCGCAGCATCGCGCTGAGCGGCGAGCGGCATCTGCTCGACCGCATCAGCGGCGTGGTGCTGATGTCGCCCGATATTGACCCTGATGTGTTCGACCGGCAGGCCGAGGCGATTGGCCGCCTGCCGCAACCCTTCCTGATCTTCATCACCAAGGCCGACCGCGCGCTGTCGCTCTCGGGCTTTATCACCGGGCGCAAACCGCGGCTTGGCATGATCGACCGCGCCGACAAGGTGCAGCGCCCGGATGTGCAGGTGATCGACTTTACGGCGCTGGCCGATGGCTCTGGTCTCAACCATTTCGTGCCTGTCACCTCGCCCTCCGCCATCGGCTTTTTGCGCGATATCATGGCCGGAACCTCTGGTGTCAGCGGGGCGTTTGTGCGTGACATGACGCTGACCCTGCCCAAACCCCGCGTCTTGCTGCCCTGAGACGCACGGAATTGACGTGGCGCGCGCGGCGCGTAGACTGAACCTTGTCAGAGGAGAGAGGGGCCATGGCCGGTGGATGGGCGCGCGACGGCGCGGTGAGCGAACAGATCGAGGCATCGATTTCCGACGAACTGGCGCGCCTCAAGGCGCGGCGCGGTCCCCAAGGCGAGAGCCTGACCCATTGCGCGGAATGCGAGGAACCCATCCCCGAGGCGCGGCGCGTGGCCATTCCGGGCGTCAAGCTCTGCATCGACTGTCAGCAGGAACGCGACACGGCCCAAGCCCCGCGCGGCGGCATCAACCGGCGTGGATCAAAGGACAGCCAGTTGAAGTGAAAGGTTGGGGGGCGCTGCCCCCCTGGCCCCCCTGAGGTATTTTTGGCCAGATGAATGAGCTACGGCTTCTTTATGGTTCAAATACTCATGTCAGAAGCCAGAGGATCACCCCTCCATCGCCTCCAACTCATCAATCATGCCCGAGATCATGCTGAGGCCCTTGTCCCAAAACGCGGGATCGCTGGCATCTAGGCCGAAGGGTGCCAGCAGTTCTTTGTGGTGCTTGGAGCCGCCCGCCTTGAGCAGGTCGAAATACTTGTCCTGAAACCCGTCCGGGTTTTCCTCGTAGACCGCATAGAGCGCATTCACGAGGCCATCGCCAAAGGCATAGGCATAGACGTAGAAGGGCGAGTGGATGAAATGCGGGATATAGGCCCAGAAGGTTTCATACCCCTCCATGAAATCAAAGGCTTCACCGAGGCTCTGGGCCTGCACGCTCATCCAGAGGGCGTTGATGTCATCGGGGGTGAGTTCGCCCTCGCGCCGCGCGGCGTGGAGTTTGCATTCGAAATCGTAGAACGCGATCTGACGCACGACCGTGTTGATCATATCCTCGACCTTGCCTGCGAGCAGGACCTTGCGCTCGGCTTGGGTCTTGGCCCCTTCGAGCATGCGGCGGAAGGTCAGCATCTCGCCAAACACGCTTGCGGTTTCGGCCAGTGTCAGAGGCGTGGAGGACAGCAATTCGCCCTGATCCGCCGCCAGACGTTGATGCACGCCATGCCCCAGCTCATGCGCGAGCGTCATCACGTCGCGCGGTTTGCCAAGGTAGTTCAGCATCACGTAAGGATGCACTGTGGTCACGGTGGGATGGGCAAAGGCACCGGGGGCCTTGCCCGGTTTCACGCCCGCGTCGATCCAGCCGCGCTCGAAAAACGGCTGCGCCAGATCGGCCATGCGCGGATCAAAGGCGGCATAGGCACCCATCACCGTGTCGCGCGCCTCGTCCCAATCGACAAGGCGCGTGGCCTCCATCGGCAGGGGCGCGTTGCGGTCCCAGACCTGCATGCGCTCCAGCCCCAGCCACTTGCGCTTGAGCTCGTAGTAGCGATGCGAGAGTTTGGGATAGGCCGCGACCACCGCATTGCGCAGCGCCTCGACCACCTCCGGCTCCACGTCGTTCGACAGGTGCCGCCCGGTCTGGGCGGTGGGCATCTTGCGCCAGCGGTCGATCACCTCTTTTTCCTTGGCTTGCGTGTTGTGGACGCGGGCAAAGGTGCGGATATTCTCGCCAAAGACCCGCGCCAATTCGCGCGCCGCGGATTCGCGTTTGGAGCGGTCCTGTTCGGTCAGAAGGTTGAGCGTGCCCTCGATGTTGAGGTCGTCGCCATCCACGGTAAAGGTCAGCCCCGCGATGGTCTCGTCAAAGAGCCGCTCCCAGGCGTCGCCGACAACGCCCAGATCATGCAGGAATTTTTCCAACTCATCCGAAAGCTGATAGGGCTTCATCGCGCGGATGCGGTCGAGCACGGGCTTGTAGCGGGCAAGATCGGCGTTCTCGGCATACATCGCCGTCAGCGCGCCTTCGTCGAGCCGGTTCAACTCGAGCGAGAAGAACACCAGCGGCGTGGTCGAACTCGTGACCTTTTCCTGACAATCGGACATGAACTTCGCCCGCCCGCCATCGGTGGTCATCTGGTAATAGCGCAGGCCCGCATAGGACATGATCCGCCCCGCCGTGGTGCTGATCGCCTCGTCGCGGCGGATACACTCCAAGAGACCCGCCGCGTCGAGCGTGGCCAGCTTGCCTTCGTAATCGGCGGCGAATTCGGCGCAGGCGCTGTGCAGCCAGTCGAGGTCACGCTTGAGTTCGGGGGCTTTCTCGGAGGTGTAGAGATCGCTCAGGTCCCATTCCGGCAGCTGTCCCAGATTCTTGTTGCCAGAGCTGGCATTGGCATCGCGGACGGGAAACGGCAGGTTGAGCATGGGGGCACCTCTTGTTGACATGGCCCAGACATAGGCCGGGGGGGCGGGGGCCACAAGGGGGCGGGATGGGGGCGGGTGCTTGCCATTCGGGCGCGGCTGGCTAGGGTGGGCGGCGATGCGAGAAGGGAAGATCACATGAAATTTGCACGATATGGTGAGGCCGGGCAGGAGCGCCCGGCGGTTCTGGACGATCAAGAGCGGCTGAGGGATCTGTCGGGTGTTGTGCCGGATCTGGCCGGGGCGGTGCTGGCCGATCTGCCACGGATCGACCCCGAGAGCCTGCCCCTCGTGGCGGGCAATCCCCGGATCGGGCCGCCGGTGGGGCAGGTGGGCAAGCTTATCTGCATCGGCCTCAACTATACCGACCATGCCGAAGAGGTGGGGGTCGCGGCCCCGCCTGAGCCGGTGGTCTTTCTCAAGGCAACCTCAGCCATTTGTGGTCCCCATGATGCCGTCAGCCTGCCGCGCGGCGCGCAGAAGGGCGATTGGGAGGTGGAATTGGGCGTGGTGATCGGCAAGCGCGCCAAATACGTGACCGAGGCCGAGGCGCTGGATCATGTCGCAGGCTATACCATCGTCAACGACGTGTCCGAGCGCGCCTTTCAGATGGAGCGGGCGGGGCAATGGACCAAGGGCAAAAGCTGTGACACCTTTGCGCCCATGGGGCCGTGGTTGGTGACGCCTGATGCGGTGGGTGATGTGCAGGCGCTCGATCTGTCGCTCGATCTCAACGGCGCGCGGATGCAGACCGGCACGACGGCGCGCATGATCTTTTCCGTGGCGCATATCGTGGCTTATCTGAGCGCGCTGATGACGCTCGAGCCGGGCGATGTGATTGCCACCGGCACGCCACCGGGTGTGGGCATAGGGCGCAAGCCGCCGCGCTATCTGACCGAGGGCGATGAAATGGTGGTGCGGATCAGCGGGCTTGGGGAACAGCGCTCGGCCGTGGTGCGCGACCAGTAGCCGCCCGTTTCGGCCCGCCGCGATAGAATTCGCAAAGCTGTAGCAAGAGGCGCCCGCGCATGTCGGGCGTGTCCATCAGCGTTTCGTGACGCCCGCCGGGGACCATTTCGAGATGCCCGCCCGGCCAATGCGCCATCCGGTCGATGACGCGCGGCACGTCCACAATCTGCTCGTCGCTGCCCAAAATGGTCAGGCAGGGCAGGGATGGCGAGGGCGCGCGTGCCAGATCGCGGGTTTCGCGCAGCGCCTCGTGCAGCCAGCGCAGGCTGGGGCCGCCCAGCCCCAATTCGGGATGGGCACGCAATTGCCCAGCCATATAGTCATACATCTCGCGGTCATTGGTCAGCTTGTTGCTCTCGAAGGGTTCTTCGAGCACGTAATGCGCGCCTGCGGTGCCGGGGGCGTAATGATGGCTCATGCCCAACTGACGACTGCCCCAGGACAGCGACCAGGCGACAGGGCGCAGGGCCTGCGCCATGTGGATGCCCCACATTGGGCTGGAAAAGGCGCAGGTTTGCACGTCGAGCCCCTGCATCACCGCGCGCAGGCCGATGCAGCCGCCCATCGAATGCGCCAGTAGGTGCCAGGGGCGCGGCAGATCAAGCCGTGTCGCCGCCTCGACCATCGCGGCCACATCCCGCTGGTAATCCGCAAATTCATGCACATGGCCCGCCATGGCATCGGTGGTCAGCCGGTCCGACAGCCCCTGACCGCGCCAGTCAATGACCAGCGTGGCATAGCCGCAGCCCGCGAAATGTGCGGCGGCGCGGCCATATTTCTCGATATATTCGGTGCGACCGGGAAAGAGGAGCACCGTGCCCCCCTTTGCGTCGCGGTTCCAGAGGCCCACCCGGAGGCGCACCCCGTCCGAGGCCGAAATCCACCACGCGGCGCCGCCTTCCGGCCCTTGGGCCATATCGTCAAAGAGCGGCGCCCCGTGCATCAGGCGAGCACGCTGCCCAGCTTCATCGCCATGCCCATATCGCCATCCACGCTCAGACGGCCCGACATAAAGGCGGCGGCGGGATCGAGATCGCCTGCGAGAATCGCTTCGAACGTGTCGCGGCTGGCGGTCAGGGTGACATCGGTGGCGTCATCGCCTGCGCGTGCGCCATCCGCGTCGATCACGATGGCGCCCTCGTCCTCGATCACGAATTTCGCGGTGCCGTCGAGGCCTTCGCCGCCCAGTTTCTCATTCAGGGCGGTTACGGCTGCGGTGATCACGTCGCTCATCTGCGGTTCCTTTCACATTTGCGATGCCGGGGCTATGCAACCGGACAATCTGCGCTAAACTCTGCCTTGTTATGGGTGCAGCGAACCTCAATCTCAACCGTATCGTCGCGGCATTTGTCGCGATAGTCACGTTTTCCCTACCTGCGCTGGCAGAGGAGACGCGGCTGGATGGGCTGTTTGCCCAGCTTTCTCAGGCCGAAGCCCCCGAGGCGCGCAAGATTGCCGCAGAGATCGAACTTGAGTTGTCGCGCTCTGGCTCGCCCGCGATGGACCTCTTGTTGCGGCGCGGCGAGGACGCGATCGAGGCGGGCGATATGGCTGCGGCGGTCGAACATCTGAGTGCCGCCATCGACCATGCGCCGGAATTCGCCGAAGCATGGCACCTGCGCTCTGTCGCCTATTTCCGGCAAGAGCGGTATGGCTTGGCGTTGCATGACATCGAGCGCGCGCTGGTGCTTGAGCCGCGGCATTTCAATGCGATCTATGGCTTGGGCGTGCTGCTGGAGGAGTTGGGCCAGCCTGATCTGGCAGACGAGGCGTTTTCGCGCGCGCTGGCTATACATCCCTATCACGAGGACGTAACCAAGGCCCGGGAGAGCGTCGCCCGGGACCTGGGCGGCGCGGATCTCTGACACGATCAAGGAGCACGGCGGATGTCCGAGCAGTCAAGAACCCTCGCGGTTCTGGGCCCGACCAATACCGGCAAGACGCATTATGCCATCGAGCGCATGCTGGGTTATCGCACGGGAATCATCGGTCTGCCGCTGCGCCTTTTGGCGCGCGAGGTCTATGACAAGATCGTCGCGGTGCGCGGCCCCTCTGTCGTGGCGCTGGTCACGGGCGAAGAACGCATCGTGCCCGACCGCGCGCAATACTGGGTCTGCACCGTCGAGGCGATGCCCGAGGGGATGGGCACCGATTTCGTGGCGGTGGATGAAATCCAGCTTTGTGCCGATCCTGAGCGCGGGCATGTGTTTACCGACCGCCTGTTGCGGATGCGCGGGCTGCGCGAGACGCAGTTTCTGGGCAGCCACACCATGCGCCAAACCATTGCAGCCCTGGTGCCGGGGGTGGAATTCCTCAACCGCGCGCGCATGTCGCAACTGACCTATACCGGCCCGCGCAAGATCGCCAAGATGCCCGCCCGCAGCGCCATCGTCGGCTTTTCCGTGGAAAACGTCTATGCCATGGCCGAGCTTTTGCGCCGGCAAAAGGGCGGCGCTGCGGTGGTCATGGGCGCGCTCAGCCCGCGCACCCGCAATGCACAGGTCGAGCTCTATCAGAATGGCGATGTGGATTACCTTGTCGCGACCGATGCCATTGGCATGGGGCTCAATCTCGATATCAACCACGTGGCCTTTTCCTCGCTCAGCAAATTCGACGGGCGGCGGATGCGCTATTTGCAGCCCAATGAATTGGGCCAGATCGCCGGGCGCGCGGGGCGGGGGATGAACAACGGCACCTTTGGTGTGACCGGCGAGGCACCGGACCTTGATCCCGAACTGGCCGAGGCGATCATGGAGCATCGCTTTGCCCCGATCCGCAAGCTGGAATGGCGCAACGCGCGGCTGCAATTCGGCACCACGGCCGCACTCATCGGCAGTCTCGAGGCGCGACCCGATCACGATTTGCTGGCCCGCGCCCGCGAAGCGGATGATCTGGGCGCGCTCAAGACGCTGGCAGAGCAATCCGACGTCGCACAGCGCGCCATTGGCGGCAACGCGGTAAAACTCTTGTGGGATGTCTGCCGGATTCCCGACTTTCGCGGCATCAGCGCCGCCGAACATGCCAGCCTGCTCGAGCGGATTTATTGCGACCTTACCGACTATGGCCGCGTGCCCGATGACTGGCTGGCACAGCAGGTGGCCCGCATCGACCGCACCGATGGCGACATTGACACGCTGTCCAAACGACTGGCCTATATTCGCACCTGGACCTATGTCGCGCAGCGAAAAGGCTGGGTGGATGACGAAAACCATTGGCGCGGGGCGACACGCGCTGTAGAAGACCGCCTGTCGGACGCGCTGCATGGCGCGCTGACCCAGAGATTTGTGGATCGGCGCACCTCCGTGCTGTTGCGCCGGCTCAAGCAGAAGGAAGCCATGGTGGCCGATGTAAACGATCAAGGTGACGTGACCGTCGAAGGCGAATTCGTCGGACGGCTCGAAGGATTCCGCTTCATGCAGGACCGCGCGGCGGCGGGCAAGGAAGCGCGCACGCTGCAACAGGCGAGCGCTGCGGCATTGGCCCCGCATTTCCATCTCAAGGCGGATCGTTTCTACAACGCCCCCGACACCGAGATCGACTTTACCGAACAGGGGGGCCTCTTGTGGGGCAAAGAGGCGGTGGGCAAGCTGACGCCCGGCGCCGATCCCTTGAAGCCGCAGGTCGTGGCCTTTGTCGATGACGAGGCGGGGGCCGATGTGGCCGCCAAGGTGCAGCGCCGCTTGCAGCATTACATCGACCGCCGGATTGCCACGCTCTTCGAGCCGCTCTTGAACATCCAGCGCGACGAGACGCTGAACGGTCTGGCGCGCGGCTTTGGCTTTCGCATGGTCGAGGCGATGGGCCTCATTCCGCGCGGCGAAGTGGCCGACGAGGTCAAGGCGCTCGACCAAGAGGCGCGCGGTGCGCTGCGCAAGCATGGCATCCGCTTTGGCCAGTTCACGGTCTTCCTGCCGCTCCTGCTCAAGCCTGCGCCGACGCGCCTGCGGCTGGTGCTGTGGTCGCTGGCGCAAGGCATGGACGAATTCCCCGACGCGCCGCCGCCGGGGCTGGTGACGGTGCCCGCGCGCAGCGATGCGCCTAAGGGCTATTACACGATGGCGGGCTACCGCGCCGCAGGCGAGCGTGCGATCCGGATCGACATGCTGGAACGGCTGGCCGACATGCTGCGCAGCGAGGATACGCGCGCCGGGTTCGAGGCCAAGCCCGACATGCTCTCGATCACCGGCATGACGCTCGAGCAGTTTGCCTTGTTGATGCAGGGGCTGGGCTACAAGGCCGAGCGCGGCGAGCGTGAAAAGATCAAGCCGGTGGATCAGGCCATCGTGGATGCGCCTGCCGATGCCGCACAGGCCGTAGAGGCCGTAGAGGCCGAAACGGTGGGCGATGTGGTTGCAGATATCCCCGATGAGGGCGTTGCCCCCGTCGCGGCAGAGCCTGTTGCTGAGGCCGAAGTGCCTGCGGCGCTCGACGAGACCCCTGCCGAAGAGCTGGCCCCCGGTCAGACACCAGAGGCGGCGGCCGCTGAGGTCGAGGTGTTCTATACCTTCACCTGGGCCCCGCGCGCCAGCCGCCCGCGCGGCGAGCGCCCGTCCCAAGGCAGAGCACAGGGCGGCCGCGGCCCGCGTGGCGCACAGGCTGGACAGGGCGCACAGGCCGCAGAGGGTGCCCCGAGCGAGGGCGACGCCGCGCAAAAGCGGGATCGTCCGCAGCGCCAAGGCGGCAAACCGCGCGGCAAACCCGGCAAAGGCAAACCGCGCGAGCCCCGCGAAGAGCAGCCCAAGACCTATGCCGCCAAGCCCGAGAAGCGCAATGACCGGATCGACCCCGACAATCCCTTCGCCGCAGCACTGATGGGGTTGAGGACCAAGGGCTGATTGCTTGGACGCGCCTGCCGCCAAGATTCGCCTCGACAAATGGCTCTGGCAGGCGCGGTTCTTCAAGACGCGCACGCTCTCGGCCAAGGAAATCGGCGCCGGTCATGTGCGTGTCAACGGCGCGCGGATCACCAAGCCTGCGCAGGCGGTCGGGCCGGGCGATGTGCTGACCTTCGCGCAGGCCGCCCGCGTGCGGGTGGTGCGGATCGTGGAACTGGGCACGCGGCGCGGCCCCGCCCCCGAGGCGCAGGCGCTCTATGACGATCTCAGCGACCCGGTGACGCAGGACAGCGTTCCACCCGCGCCCAAATATGAGGGAAAAGGACGCCCGACCAAGCGGGACCGTCGCAAACTCGACCTCAATGAATCGGGACCGCTTGATTGATCCGCGCCACTGGATTAGGTGAGGCGCAATTCGGCAAGAATGAGAGACGGCCATGACCTATATCGTGAACGACGCCTGCATCGCCTGCAAATACACCGACTGTGTCGAGGTTTGCCCGGTCGATTGTTTCTATGAGGGCGAGAACATGCTGGTCATTCATCCCGATGAATGTATCGACTGTGGCGTCTGCGAGCCGGAATGCCCCGCCGATGCGATCCGCCCGGACACCGAGCCGGACATGGAAAAATGGGTCGAGTTCAACCGCAAATATGCGGAAATGTGGCCGGTGATCATCACCAAGAAAGACCCGCTGCCCGAGGCGGAAGAGCGCGACGGCGAGGCGGGCAAGCTCGAGAAATACTTTTCCGAGGCACCCGGACTCGGGGGGTGAGACCCGATTCGCGGCGCTCAGCCGCCAAAGCGGGCCGCGCGCGAAAATGTGAACCGGATAAGCCCTTGTTTTGCAGGGGCGAATGGTCTGTCCCAGAACACCGCCCTTTCATTGGGCGGTTTTTTGTGATACAGTTTCATGACAAGATCAAATGTGCCTGATATCCATTCACCCGCGTTGCTGCCCGGGGGTGGATTTCTCTGCGACAGATACACATATACCGTGGACCGCATTGGCCCTTGGCATGTGTTTTTGTGCGTCCGAGCTGGCAGCCCTGCGAGGAAGACCTGAATGTCGAAGACCAAGAAGTCCGAATTTCGCCCCGATGATTACGTTGTATACCCCGCGCATGGCGTGGGCCAGATCGTTTCGATCGAAGAGCAGGAAATCGCCGGCATCACGCTGGAACTGTTCGTGATCTCCTTTGAAAAAGACAAGATGACCCTGCGGGTGCCCACCAACAAGGCCACCGAAATCGGGATGCGTGGATTGTCCAGCCCCGATGTCGTGTCCAAGGCGATGAGCACGCTCAAAGGCAAGGCCAAGGTCAAGCGCGCCATGTGGTCGCGTCGGGCGCAGGAATACGAGCAAAAGATCAACTCTGGCGATCTGATTGCCATTGCCGAGGTGGTGCGCGACCTGCACCGCTCGGACGATCAGCGCGAGCAGAGCTATTCCGAGCGTCAGCTCTACGAGGCCGCACTCGAGCGTCTGACGCGCGAAGTCGCTGCCGTTTCGGGCGGGGACGAGGTTCTGGCCGCGCGCAAAGTGGATGAGGTGCTGGTGTCGCGCGCTGCGTGATCCCTGCCACACCTGTTTGGAAAGGGCCGCGCTATCAGGCGCGGCTTTTTTCATGGCTCACGCCAAGAGGCTGACCAACACCGCGATTTCCGCCAGTTGTTGCGTCGCCCCAAGGATGTCGCCCGTCTGCCCGCCGATCTTGGCGCGGGCAATGAGGGCCATCGCACCGGTGACGAGCCCCGCCGCAATCAGCGCGCCCAGCCCCGCCGCCCCGACAAGGCCCAAGGTCAAAGCCGCCGCAACACCCAGCCCCAAGAGGGCCGTGGTGAGCGGCGGACGCCCCTGCGCCTGCGACAGCCCAGTGGCGCGGGCATGGGGCAGGGCGCACATCACCAGCGGCATCATCGCGCGCGACGAGAGGGCAGCCGCCAGAATGGCGACCGTCGCACCAGCCGGACCACTCTCATAGAGCAGCCAGAGTGCCACAGCGCGCGCGCCCAGCGACAGGATGAGCGCGATCACGCCATAGCTGCCGATATGGCTGTCCTTCATGATCTCGAGCCGCCGCGCTTGCGTCCAGCCGCCCCAGAGGCCATCGGCGGTATCGGCCAGACCATCCTCGTGCATCGCCCCGCTCAGAATGATGGGAAGGGCCAGCGCGATTAGCGCCACAAGCGACGTGGGCAGCCCCAGCGCCAAGGCCATCAGCCCCCCCAATGCCGCCATCCCGCCCAGCACCAGCCCCGCCAGCGGATAGGCCCAGGCCGCGCGCGCGCCTCGGTCAAACCGCCGCAGCGGCACCGGCAGACGGCTGAGCAGGCTCAGCGCGAGGGGCATATCCCTCAGGCGGATCAAGGCCTTGTCGTTTTCTGCCATGGGCGTGCCCTTTTTCGTCTGGGGCGGAGGCTCTGCCTGCGATACAGAAAGGGCGGATCACAATCAATGAGGCTTTGCATGACGCGCGCCTTCTCTTCGCTCTCGGAATTCGGCGCACTCTTGCGCGGGGCACCCGGCCCTGATGCGGCGGTCACGCAGGCCGCGCAAGCGCGCGATGCGCAGCTCACCAAACCCCCCGGTGCCTTGGGGCGGCTCGAGGAGTTGGCGCTCTGGTATTGCGGGTGGCGCGGTGCGGCGCGGGCGCGGGTGACAGCACCGCAAGTGATTGTCTTTGCGGGCAATCACGGGGTCGTGGCGCAAGGCGTGTCCGCCTTTCCTGCGGCCGTCACCGCGCAGATGGTGGCCAATTTCCGCGCAGGGGGTGCTGCGGTCAATCAATTGGCGGCGCAGGTCGGCGCGCGGATGGATGTGGTGGCGCTCGATCTCGAGCGGCCCACGGGCGACATCAGCCTTGGCCCGGCCATGTCAGAGGCGGAGGTTCTTGCCGCGCTCACCACCGGCTGGGCGGCGGTGGACCCGGCCTCTGATCTCTTGGTCGTAGGCGAGATGGGTATCGGCAACACCACCTCTGCGGCAGCCATCGCGCTGGCGCTCTACGGCGGCGACGCCGTTGACTGGACCGGGCGCGGCACGGGGCTGGCGGATGCGGCCTTGGCGCACAAGGCGCAGATCGTGGCGCGGGCGGTGGCCGTCAACGACGCCGCTGGCGCGGGCGGGCTCGAGGTCTTGCGCCGCTTGGGCGGGCGCGAATTGGCGGCGATGGCAGGGGCCATGGCGCGGGCGCGGCTGCTGCGCATCCCGGTCGTGCTCGATGGGTTCATCTGCACCGCTGCGGCGGCCTGTCTGGACGCCGACTGTCCCGGCGCGCTCGATCATGCCGTCGCCGGGCATGTCAGCGCCGAGCCGGGTCATGCGCGCCTCTTGCAGGAACTGGGCAAGGTGCCACTCTTGTCGCTTGGCCTGCGTCTGGGCGAGGGATCAGGCGGGGTGCTGGCGATGGGTGTGGTGCAGGCGGCGCTCGCCTGTCATTCCGGCATGGCCACCTTTGCCGAGGCAGGCGTGTCAGGGGCGTGAGGGCCGCATCCGCTTGACCCGCCTGACGCCCCGGAATACTGATAAAAACCGTCGGATTATGCCGGAGCATCAGGCCCATGAGCGAAAAACTTCTGCACCGCCTTGCCTGGGTCGTGGTCGCGCTCTGCGTGGCGCCCATCCTTGCGGCGGCGCTCGCGGCCTTTGCCGGCGATCTGCAGACGTGGCGCGATGTGCTGTCCTCGGTCCTGCCGCGCTACACCGCAACGACCCTGACCTTGGTGGCGATCGTCGGCGTCAGCACGGCGGTGATCGGATCGGTCACGGCCTGGCTTGTGACGGTCTACCGCTTTCCCGGTGTGCGAGTGCTGGAGGTGGCGCTGGCGCTGCCGCTGGCATTTCCGGCCTATGTCATGGCCTATGCCTATACGCATTTTCTTGACCATCCCGGCCCTGTGCAAACCGCATTGCGCGCCATCACCGGCTGGGGGCCGCGCGACTATTGGTTTCCAGAGGTGCGCAGCCTTGGCGGGGCGGCTTTGATGCTGACAATCGTGCTCTATCCTTACGTCTACCTCCTTGCGCGCGCCTCGTTCCGGCAGCAATCGGGCAATGCGTTCCTTGTGGCGCGCACGCTCGGGCGCTCGCCGATGCAGGCGTTCTGGCGCGTGGCCCTGCCAATGGCGCGCCCGGCGATTGCGGGTGGCGCGCTGTTGGCGATCATGGAGACCATCGCCGATTTCGGCACGGTGGCGTTTTTCAACGTCCAGACCTTTGCCACCGGCATCTATCAGGCGTGGTTCAGCCTTGGCGACCGCGCAGCGGCGGCGCAACTGGCGCTCTGCCTGCTCAGCTTTGCGCTGCTTCTGGCGGGGCTGGAGCGGGCAAGCCGGGGGCGTTCACGCACCGCCGGACGCGGCGCGCGGTTCGAGACGATGGAACGCCCCGAATTGCGCGGTGCGGCGGGCTGGGGGGCCTTTGCCCTCTGTTTCCTGCCGGTGCTGCTGGGGTTCATCATCCCGGTGATCATGCTGGGGGAAATGGCCATCGGCTCGGGTCAGAATATCCTTTCGGCACGCTATCTTGGGTTCATGTCGAATTCGCTGCTCTTGGCTAGCGTGGCGGCGGTGCTGACCGTGGCGGGGGCGATCCTTGTGGGGTTTCGCGCGCGCACCCGTCCGGGGCGCAGCGCGCGCTGGCTGGTGATGGGGGCGGGGCTTGGCTATGCGGTGCCCGGTGGTGTCATTGCGGTGGGCCTCATGGTGCCGATGGCGGGTTTGGACAACGCCATCGACGCCTTCATGCAAGAGACATTCGGCATCCGCACCGGGCTTTTGATCACCGGATCAATCTGGCTCATGATCATGGCCTATGTGGTGCGGTTCATGGCGGCGGCGCTCAATGCCTATGACAGTGGCATGGCGACGGTGCCGGGGCATCTTGATGCGATTGGCCGTTCCTTGGGTCAGCCGGGGCCAAAGCTGCTGACACGGGTGCATCTGCCGGTGGCGCGCACTTCGGTTCTGACGGCGCTTCTGATCGTCTTTGTCGATGTGATGAAGGAACTGCCCGCGACGCTGATCCTGCATCCGTTTGATTTCCAGACACTGGCGGTGCAGGCGCATCGCCTCGCCGCCGATGAGCGCCTCTCGGAGGCGGCGGTGCCCTCGCTGGTGCTGGTGGGCTTTGGCCTCATTCCGGTGCTCATTCTTTGCCGCACGCTGGGCCGCGAGAGCATGGGGCGGCGCGCGGCCAAGCTGGGCACAGCGATTTCGGCGGGGTGAGGTAACATTCACCCCAATCACCCCCTGCGCTGCTTGTCGCCCCAGACAGTAAAGCCGGTTTAAGCCCTCATTCCCCCGGTCGCTTCAAGCTGAAGGTCTCGCGGATCACGGAATAATCCTGATACCCAAGCCGGGTCAGCGGATTGAACCGCGTCACGTCGAACCGGCCGTCGACCATGCAGTCATCGCGCAGATGCACGCCTGTCACCTCGCCAAAGACCACGAAATTCGCCGCGCCGGGCAATTGCACGATCTGCGTCAGCTTGCATTCCAGACTGGCCGGGCTGGCGGCCACGCGGGCGCAGGCGATGGTTTCGCAATCCGCCTTTTCCAACCCTGCATCGGTGAATTCATCCACCTCACGCCCCCATGCGCCCGAGGTCTGGTTCATTGCGTCGCGCAGCGCCTCGCTCACGATATTGACGCAAAAGACACCTGTCTCGCGGATATTGGCAACGCTGTCCTTGGTGTCGCCGCGATCCGGCTTGGCGCTGGTCGAGGCGAACATCACCTGTGGCGGCACATAGGCCACCGCGTTGAAGAACGAATAGGGGGCCAGATTGTCCTGCCCGTCCGCCCCACGGCTCGAGATCCAGCCAATCGGGCGGGGTGTCACGATGGCGTTGAACGGGTTGTGGGGCAGGCCATGGCCCTCTTCGGGTCGGTAAAACATCCGCCACTCCTTGGTCATCGGGTTTGTGCCCGTCGTAACGTCGTGCTACGCGCATGGCCAGTCGATTTTTGGCAAGGGCAACGCGCGGCATGTTCACCCTCGAGACGGAGAAACCCGTTGATTACTGGGAGGTTGAGGCCCTTTATGACCTGTGTTTCGCGCCGGGGCGCGAGGCGCTGTCGTCCTACCGGCTGCGCGACGATGTGCCCCCGGTGCGCGATCTGTGCCTTGTTGTGCGCGATGGCATGGGAATTCTGGCCGGGGCAATCCGCTTTTGGCCTGTTCAGGTCGGCGCTGCGCGCGCGCTCTTACTGGGTCCCGTCGCTGTCCATCCCACCCATCAGGGCGAGGGGCTGGGCGGGCTGCTCATCCGCGACAGTCTGGAGCGCGCGGCGGCGCTGGGATGGGAGCGGGTGATCCTCGTGGGCGATGCGCCCTATTACAGCCGCTTTGGCTTTACCAAGCTCGGAGCCGTGGAAATGCCGCCCCCCACCAACCCCGAGCGTGTTCTGGGGCTGGAACTGCGCCCCGGCGCGTGGGAAGGTGTAGCCGGCAAAGTGACGCGCGACGCTTGAATTCAACGGCTGTCGTGGCCAGTTCAACCTTGGAACCTGTGGCTTGAAACTTGAGGTGGGGCACGCGGATGGAGCTTTTGGGCCGACCGATTGACGAGGCCGAGACCGAGCGCCGCTTGCGCGCGCTGGTGGCGCGCAACGCGCAGGCGGGCAATGGTGTGATTGACCTGCTCAACCTTGTGGGCGGTCGTGCCGAGGGGCTGCTTGACCGGCTGCCGCCAGCCTTGCGCGCGCGGCTCAACGAGACCACCGAAGAGGCGCTGCGCCGTGCCGCCGAAATGGCGCATCGCTCGCGCGGGGTGGTGGGCGATCAGCCCGGATGGATGGCCCGCGCGCTGACCACCTCGATGGGGGCGGTGGGCGGCATGGGCGGCCTGCCCACGGCGCTGGCCGAATTGCCGATCACGGTCACGGTGCTCTTGCGCGCCATTCAGGATGTGGCGGCGGAACACGGGTTTGACCCGTCCGAGCCCGCCGTGCGATTCGATTCGGTGCAGGTGTTCGGCGCGGCAGGGCCGCTCGAGCGCGACGATGGGGCCAATCTGGGCTTTCTGGGCAGCCGGATGACGGTCACAGGCCCCGCACTCAACGCGCTCATTGCGCGGGTGGCCCCGCGTCTGGCGGCGGTCTTGGGCCAAAAGCTCGCGGCGCAGACGGTGCCTATTCTGGGCGCCGCGGCGGGGGCGGCGACCAACTATGCCTATACCCGCTATTATCAGGACATGGCGCAGGTGCATTTCGGGCTGCGGCGGCTGGCCATTGACGCAGGTCGCGACCATGCGGCCCTGATTGCCGAGTTTCGCGCAAGGGCCGAGGACGCGCAGGGGCGCGTCACCTGATCCAAGCCCCGTTGCGCGCGCCCAAAGATGGACCGTCGTCCCGATAATTTTCTTGATATTATGGATGTAACTCATAGGCTGAATTCCATTGGTCACTTTGGATTTCATCTATGGCAACAACAGGGGAACATGGGGCTGCGCCGCCGGGATGGTTCGTGGCACCGGGCGAAAGTGATGTTCTGGCATGGCTGTCGCTGGCATTGATCATCGTCGGTATCTACGCGCTCGTCACGCTTTACGCGGCCTTTGACCGCTGGGCCGAACGCGAATCGCACGGCACGCCGCTTGCGAAAACAATCCCCACGATGCTGACCATTGCCCTGCTTTATGAGATCTTTCCGCTTGGGCATTTCCATATTCTCTTGCCGATCAGTGCGATCCTGATTGCGCTCATGGCGGATTGGTCGCGGTTCAACCTGCGCGGCGCGGCCCCGGACGCGGCGCATGATCAAGCCTCCAAGACGGGCGAGGACGACCATGTTTGAGCTTTTGCTGACGTCCTTTCCGGTCATTATCCGCTACTTTCAGCTCAAGCGCCGGGGCGAGGCGCTGACCGTCTGGAACATGCGCACGGCGGTGCTGATCTGGGCGGTGCTGGCCTTTTTCCTCTTCCTCGTCATCTTCTATTTCCACCCCAAATCCTATTCGGGGATTGTCCCCTTTCGCACCATTTCCGTGGTGGCACAGGCCAGCGGGCCGGTGACAGAGCTGAACGTGCGGAATGGTCAGAGGGTCGAGGTGGGTGATCTGCTGTTCCGGGTCGATGACCGCAGCCAACGCGCCAACCTAGAGCAGGCCGAGGCGGAATTCGGCAAGATCAAGGCCGCCGAAACCAAGGCCGCCGAGACACTCAAGGTGGCGCAGGCTTCGGTGGTCGAGGCCAAGGCCTCACTCGACAAGCTCAATGTCGATCTCGAGAATGCGCTGACGCTGGTCACGCGCAACGTGGGCACCCGCGACGCGGTGCGCCAACTGGAATCCTCGGTTGCCATTGCCGAGGCCGGGCTGGCGGCGGCAGAAGCGCAGGTGGCGCTGGCCGAGACCGATATTTCCGAAACCCTCCCGGCTCAGCGACGCGCCGCCGAGGCCATGTTGCACAGCGCCGAGGCAGCACTCGCGCAGACCGAGGTGCATGCTTATTCGGGCGGCATCGTCACCCAGCTTGCGATGAGCCTTGGCAGCCCCGCCTCGACCCTGATCCTCAGCCCCGCGATGATGATCATCCCGGACCGCCCCGAAGGATGGCCCGTGCGGACCGTGGCGGGCTTTGCGCAGGCGGCGAACAACACGATTTATCCCGGCATGCCCGCCGAGATTGCCTGCGACAGCAACCTCAGCCTGTCCTTTCGCAATGCGGTCCTGCCCGCGCGGGTGGTCTCTGTCCAGCCGGCGATTTCCACGGGGCAGATCGTGCCCGGCGGCCGCCTGATGGACCCTGCCGAAATGCTGCGGCGCGGTTCGATCCTGGTGTATTTGGAGCTGGAACATCCCGAGCATGAAAAGATCATGCTCGATGGCAGCGGCTGCATGGTGCAGACCTATACCAACAACCTGCCCGGATTTGTTGGCCATGTCATCGCGGCCACGGGCGTGATCAAGGCGGTCGGCCTGCGCATCAAGGTCTGGGGATCGCTGGTGTCGGGCGTGGGCCTTGCCGGGGGCGGCGGGCACTGAGGCCTGTCCAGGCCTCAGCCCCTCACATCTGTTCGCGCAGATAGTCCACCGCCGCCGGGCGCACGCTCTGCGCGCCCCGCGCGCGCTCGGCATGGATGATCTCGCGCAATTCCCCCAGATCAATGCGCCGCAACAGGCTCTTGACCGGACCGATCGAGGCGGGGCGCATCGAGAGCGTGCGAAACCCGATGGCGGCCAGACAGGCGGCCTCGATCGGGCGTCCCGCATCCTCGCCACAAAAGCTCAGCGGCGTGCCCAGCGTGGCGCAGCGATAGACGATGCCTTCGAGGAAATTGAGAAAACTGAGGTTGAGCGTGTCATAGCGGCGGCGGACGCGCTCGTTCTCGCGGTCGGCGGCAAAGAAGAACTGCTTGAGATCATTGCCGCCCACCGAGATGAAATCCACCTCGGAATAAAACGCATCCGGCGCAAAGGCCAGCGACGGGGTTTCCAGCATCGCGCCCACTTCGATCTGTTCGGGGATCGGATGGCCCAGAATACGCTCGCGTTCCAGCGCCTTGTCCATTTCGGCGCGGGCGGCGCTGAACTCGTCGCGCTGCGCCACAAACGGAAACATGATCGTCAGAGGCCGCCCCTTGGCCGCGCGAATGAGCGCCTGAAGCTGCATCCGCATGACACCCGGCTTGTCCAGCCCCACCCGGATCGCACGCCAGCCCATCGCCGGGTTCGGCTCGTCATTGGGCTTCATATAGGGCAGCACCTTGTCCGAGCCGATATCGAGCGTGCGGAACACCACGCGCTGCTGGCCTGCGGCATCCATCACCCGCGAATAGAGCTCTGACAACTCGGCCCGCTTGGGCATGTGGTTGCGGATCAGAAACTGCAATTCGGTGCGAAAGAGGCCAACCCCCTCGGCGCCTGATCCGACAAGGCTGGGCAGGTCCGCCATAAGCCCGGCGTTCATCTTGAGCTTGATCCGCTGACCGCAGAGCGTTTCGGCAGGCTTGTCGCGAATCGAGGCATAGCGCTGCTGCGCCTCGGCCTGCATCGCCATCTTGTCGCGAAAGGCCGAGACGACCGTATCGTCGGGGCGCAAATGCACGATGCCCTGATCGCCATCGACAAGGATCAAATCGCCATTGAGCGCCTCGGTGGTGATGCGATTGGCATGGATCACCAAAGGAATCGCCAGCGCCCGCGCCACGATCGCGGCATGAGAGCCGACCGAGCCTTCTTCGAGCACGATCCCCTTGAGGCTGCGGCCATAATCCAGCAATTCCGCCGGACCGATGTTGCGCGCGATGAGGATTGGATCGGGCGGCATGTCGGCGCCGGTCTCTTTGCCCTGCCCGGTCAGGATACGCAGCAGGCGGTTCGAGAGATCATCAAGATCATGCAGACGCTCGCGCAGATAGGCATCGGTCACTTGGGTCATGCGCGCGCGGGCGGCGGATTGCTCCTTTTCCACGGCGGCCTCTGCCGACAGACCACTGTCGATATTGGCCTCCATCCGGCGCATCCAGCCTTTGGAATTGGCGAACATGCGATAGGTTTCCAGAACCTCGGTTTGATCCTTGTCGCCTCCGCTGGCGGAATTCAGCATGCGGTCCACGCCCACGCGCAGAGTCTCGACCGCCTCATTCAGCCGCGCCAATTCGCGCACCGGATCATCGGCGATGGGGTTGGTCACAACCACGCGCGGCTCGTGCAGCCAGACACGGCCCTGCGCCGTGCCCTCCTGCGCGCTGGCCCCACGAAAGAGCACTGCTTGCTGGTGGCGGGCCGACATGGCGGCCCCTTCGCCCACGAACGCGCCCAGTTCGGCCATTTCGGCCAGAACCATGGCGACCACCTCGACCGCATAGATTTCCTCGTCCGAGAAGAGCCGCGCCTGTTTCGATTGCACAACCAGAACGCCCAGCTTTTCGCCAAGCCGCTGGATCGGCACGCCCAGAAACGACGAATAGGCCTCTTCGCCGGTCTCTGGCATATAGCGAAAGCCGGGCTCTGCCGGGGCGTTGTCAGTATTGATCACCTCGCCGGTGCGCGCCACGCGACCCACGAGACCCTCGCCCATGCGCATCCGGGTCTGGTGCACGGCTTCGGCCTTGAGGCCCTCGGTGGCGCAGAGTTCCAGCGTATCCTCGTCACGGAAGAGATAGATCGAGCAGACCTCGATCCGCATCTCCTCGGCAATCAGGCGCGTGATCTGGTCAAGCCGCGTCTGCCCGCCCGCGTCCTCGGCCATGATGGCGCGCAGGCGGCCCAGCATCTGGCGGCTGTCGGTCTTGAAGTGCTCGGTCATGGGCGGCAGTCCCCCGGGGTGGAGTCAGGGATTGGCCGGACCCGGTGGCGGCGATGCCGTGGCCGGGTCAGGCCGCTTTGTCCAATTCGAAGGCATCATGCAGCGCCTGCACCGCGAGTTCCATGTATTTCCGGTCGATCAGCACGGAAATCTTGATCTCGGAGGTTGCAATCACCTTGATGTTTATTCCTTCATCGCTGAGCGTCTTGAACATCTTGGCCGCGACACCCGATTGGCTGCGCATGCCGATGCCCACCGCAGACACCTTGGCCACGTTGGTATCCGCGACAAGGTCATGATAGTTGATGTCGCCACGCTCCTTGGCCTCGCGCAGCGCCTTTTCGGCGCGCAGAACCTGATCCGTGGGGCAGGAAAAGGTCATGTCGGTGCGCCCCTCTTCGGCGATGTTCTGGATGATCATGTCGACATTGACGCCCGCCTCTGACAGGGGCCCAAAGATGGCGGCGGCGATGCCGGGGCGGTCAGCCACCGAGATGAGGGTCATTTTCGCCTCGTCGCGGGAATAGGCGATGCCGCTGACAACCTTTGATTCCATGATTTCCTCCTCGGCGCAGACCAGCGTGCCGGCCTCATCAGATGGTTCCTCGAAACTGCTGAGCACGCGCAGTTTCACATTATAGCGCATCGCCAGTTCCACGGAACGGGTTTGCAGCACCTTGGCCCCAAGTGAGGCCAGTTCCAGCATTTCCTCGAACGCGATCTTGTCCAGCTTGCGCGCCTTGGAGGTGATGCGCGGGTCGGTGGTATAGACCCCGTCCACATCGGTGTAGATATCGCAGCGCTCCGCGTCAAAGGCGGCGGCAAAGGCCACGGCGGTCGTGTCCGACCCGCCCCGCCCCAGCGTGGTGATCCGCCCCTCGGGGCTGATCCCCTGAAACCCCGCCACCACGGCCACGCGCATGCCTTGGGCAAACCGGCCATTGATGTTGTCGGTCGGAATGCTCTCGATCCGGGCGGCGGAATGCGCGGAATTGGTCTTGAGCGGCACTTGCCAGCCCTGCCAACTGCGCGCCGGGATATCCATTTCCTGCAAGGTGAGCGCCATCAGACCAGCGGTCACATTCTCGCCCGCACTGACCACGGCGTCATATTCGCGCGCATCATGCAGCGGCGAGATTTCATTGACCCAGCCCACCAGCTCGTTGGTCTTGCCCGACATGGCCGAGACGATGACGATCACGTCATAGCCCTTGGCCACTTCCAGCCCCACGCGCTTGGCGGCGCGGCGGATGCGGTCGATATTGGCGACCGAAGTGCCGCCGAATTTCATCACGAGAACGGGCATGGGTGCAGTCCTGAGCCGAAGTATCGGGCGCGGTTTACGCGCGGGCAAGGCGCTGTGCAAGGGGGTGCTGCGCCGGGGGCGGCTATGCGCTGTCCGGGCGCATCACCAGACAAGTGGTCGTGCCGGTGGCATAGAGCCGCCCATCGGTGCGCCCGCGCAATTCCCCCCGCGCCACGGCGGTCGAGCGGCCCTTGTGCTCGAGCGTGCCAATGGCCTCAACCGGCACCTCCAGCGGCAGCGCGCGGATGATGTTCACCTTGTATTCGAGGGTCGTGTAGGTCTCGCCGCGCTCGAGCGCGGTCATCACCGCACAGCCCATGCAACTGTCGAGAATGGCCCCATACCAGCCGCCATGCACGCCGCGCATCGGGTTGGTCACGTCGAACCGCGCAGCCCCTTCAAACACCACATGCCCGCGCGTGGCCTCTATGGGTGAAAACCCCAGCGTGGCCCCGATCGGGGGGCCGGGCAGGCGGCCCGCAATCATGTCCTCGATGAACTCAAGCCCGGAGCGCGCCAAAATCGCCGTCATGTCCGGCAATTCGTCCAGCGATGTCGCGTGATGTGATGGCATATCGGCCCCTCCTGTCCCTGCGGGGTGCAGGGTAGGCGGGGCCGTGCCTATCGGCAAGCGGTCAGGCGACGTCGCGCAGCCGGACCTTGGGCGTCACACCCAGCGCGTGACAGACATCGCGGGTCAGTTCGGGACGATTGAGCGTGTAGAAATGCAGGTCTTCGACCCCACCATCGAGCAGGTCGCTGCAGAGCTCAGTCGCCAGTGCGGTCGCCAGCAGGTCATGCCGGTTGTCGCGGATGGCCTTGTCAAAGGCATCATCCAGCCAAGCCGGCACCTGCGTGCCGCAGGAGAGCGCGAATTTGCGCGCGCCGACCCAGTTTTCAATCGGCAGAATGCCCGGAATGATCGGCGCATTGATGCCCGCCGCCGCACAGGCATCGCGGAACCGAAAGAAGGTCTCGGCCTCAAAGAAGAACTGCGTGATCGCCTCGGATGCGCCCGCGTCAATCTTGCGCTTGAGCCAGTCGATATCGGCCTTTTGATCCACCGCTTCGGGGTGCTTTTCCGGGTATGCGCCCACGCGGATGGTGAATTTGCCGGTATCCGCCAGCGCCGAAATCAGCTCGCAGCTATTGGCGAAACCTTCAGGATGGGGGACAAACCCGTTCGACCCCTTGGGCGGGTCGCCGCGCAGGGCGACGATCTCGGACACGCCCGCGGCGGCAAACTGCTCTGCAATTTCGAGCGTTTCGGCGCGGCTGGCATCGACGCAGGTCAGATGCGCCGCCACATTGAGGCCCGTCGCCTTGTGCAGCGTGCCGACCGCCTCGCGCGTCAGTTCGCGGGTGGTGCCGCCCGCGCCATAGGTCACAGAGACAAAGCGCGGATCGAGCGGGGCAAGCGTGTGGATCGTTTCCCAGAGGCGAAACGACGCCTCGAGCGTCTTGGGCGGGAAGAATTCAAAGGAGATACGCGGCGTTGTCATCTGGGGTCATCCTGTGCAGGAGTGAAATCTGTTGTCCCCTTGTTGCAGGTGCAGCAATGTGAGACAACTTCATTAAATTCATGGTTTGAATGAGGTTCGCTAATAATGCACATCGAGTTCCGACACCTGAAAACGATCCGTGCCATTCATCAGGCCGGGGGGCTGGCGCGGGCGGCAGACCTGCTGCATATCACCCAATCGGCGCTCAGCCACCAGATCAAGGGGCTGGAGGATCAGACCGGCGTCGAGCTTTTTGTGAGGCGTTCCAAGCCCTTGCGCCTTTCAGCCGCCGGTCAGCGCCTGCTGCGACTGGCCGAAAAAATCCTGCCCGAGATTGAGGCGCTGGAGCAGGAATTCGAAGGCCTGCGCGAAGGCAGCGCCGGACGGCTGCATATCGCCATTGAATGTCACGCCTGTTTTGAATGGCTCTTTCCCGTGCTGGAACGCTTTCGCAAGACCTGGGGCGAGGTCGATGTCGATATTCGCCCCGGTCTGGCCTTTGATGCGCTGCCCGCGCTGCAAAAGGAAGAGGTCGATCTTGTGGTCTCGTCCGACCCCGAGGATCTGCCGGGAATCAGCTTCAAGCCGCTCTTTGATTACGAGCCGGTCTTTGTCGCCTCAAGCCAGCATCCGCTGGCGCAAAAACCCTATGTCGAGGCGGCGGATTTCCGCGATGAGGTGCTGATCACCTATCCCGTCGACCGCTCCCGCCTTGATGTCTTTACCGAATTGCTGACCCCGGCCAAGGTCGAACCCAAGAGCATCCGACAGGTGGAATTGACGGCGGTCATCCTGCTTCTGGTCGCCTCAAATCGCGGTGTTGCCGTGCTGCCCGATTGGGTGGTGCGCGAGGTCAAGACCAGCACGGATTACGTGACCCGCCCCCTCGGCCCCACCGGCAAGACCAAGCGCCTCTATGCCGCGATCCGCGACGATGACTCAGACAAGCCCTATATGGCCTATCTGCTCAAACTTGCGCGCGAAATCCCGGTGCGCCTGCAACGTGGCGATGGGGCAGGGGGCTGAGCGTCAGCCCTCTTCGTGCGGCGCCCCCCCGGCAAAGCTGTTGCCATTGGTATAATCGCATGGGGCCTCCTGCATTTCGAGATGCAGGCCGGTGCCGCGATAGGGATTGGCGCGCGCGAGATCCTCATCCACCTCGATCCCCAGACCGGGGGCCTCGGGCGGGGTGATATAGCCGCCCGCAACCCGGATGCTGCCCTTGATCAGCGCATCGTGAAACGGGGTTTCGATGCTCTCGCACATCAGGAGATTGGGGATAGAGGCTGCGAAATGCACATTCGCCGCCCATTCCACCGGCCCGGCATAGAGATGCGGGGCCATCTGCGCGTTATAAACCTCGGCCATCGCCGCCACTTTCTTCATTTCCCAGATGCCGCCCGCGCGCCCCAGCGCCGGTTGCAGGATCGCCGCCGCGCCTTCGCGCAGAATGGGCGCAAACTCGGCCTTGGTGGTCAGCCGCTCGCCGGTGGCCACGGGGATACGCACCGCGCGCGCCACCTGCGCCATCGCGGTCACATTGTCGGGCGGCACCGGCTCTTCATACCAGAGCGGCGAATACGGCTCGAGCGCTTGGCCCAGACGGATCGCGCCCGCTGTGGTGAACTGCCCATGCGTGCCAAAGAGCAGATCGGCCTTGTCGCCCACCGCCGCGCGGATTTTGCGGCAAAACTCGACCGAGAGCGATATATCCGTCATCGCGGGCATATGCCCGCCGCGCAGCGTGTAGGGGCCAGCCGGGTCGAACTTGACCGCCGTATAGCCGCGCGCCACGCAGTCCGCCGCACTCTCTGCCGCCATATCGGCCGAGGTCCAGAATGGCGTGATCGGGTGATGGGGCAGGGGATAGAGATAGGTATAGGCGCGGATGCGCGGGTTCACCTTGCCCCCCAAGAGCGCCCAGACAGGCCGCCCCCGCGCCTTGCCAAGGATATCCCAACAGGCGATTTCCAGCCCCGAAAACGCCCCGATCACGGTGAGGTCCGGGCGCTGCGTGAAGCCAGACGAATAGGCGCGGCGGAACATCAGCTCGATGTTCTCGGGGTTCTCGCCCTCCATATGACGGGCAAAGACATCCTCGATCACCGCGCGCATGGCCTCTGGTCCGACGCTCGCGGCATAACATTCGCCCCAGCCGGTGATCCCGTCATCGGTGGTCAGCTTGACAAGAATCCAATAGCGCCCCCCCCAGCCGGGGGCGGGGGGGGAGGTCACGATGATATCAAGGTCTCTGAGCTTCATGGCTGTGTCCTATCAGACTTTGTAGGCGGGTTCGGGTGCGGAGAGCGGGGGGGGGGG
>NZ_JAGPVV010000054.1 GCF_018066915.1 Roseovarius sp. | reverse complement strand
GAAAATTCGAGAAGCGCGGCGCGCCGACCGGTCAGGCAGTCTGGCGCGCGGCCTTGGATACGATGGGTATTCCGCTTCTAACCCCGGACGACGAAGTGGCGCATATCCCGCTTGAAGGGCCGGTGGTGGTTGTGGCCAACCATCCGCATGGTCTGGTGGACGGGATGATCCTTGCCGATCTGATCGGGCGGCGGCGCAGCGATTACAAGATCCTCACACGCGCGCTTTTGACCGGGATCGACGAGGTGGCGGCCTCTTACATGATCTCTGTCCCTTTCCCGCATGAACCCGATGCACAGCGCAAATCGGTCGAAATGCGCGCCAAGGCGATGGCGCATCTCAAAGAGGGTGGGGTCATCAGCGTCTTTCCCTCGGGCGTCGTGGCCTCGAGCGATACGATGTTCGGGCCGGTGATCGAGCGGGAATGGAATGTCTTTACCGCGCAGATGATCCGCCGGTCGGGCGCGCGCGTGGTGCCGATCTATTTCCCCGGTGCCAATTCACGCTGGTATCAGATGGCCAACTGCATTTCGGCCACGTTGCGGCAGGGGCTCTTGCTGCATGAGGTGGTCAACAGTTGCAACCGCCCGCAAAAGCCGGTGGTGGGCGCGCCGATCAGCGACGAACGCATGGCGATGCTCGAGAGTGATCCGCGCGGTTTCATGGAATGGCTGCGCGCGCATACGCTCTCTCTGGGCGACTGACGTTTCAGCGCGTGGGCACGGGTACGTCGCCGCGATAATCATAGAACCCACGCCCGGTCTTGCGGCCAAGCCATCCTGCCTCGACATATTTCGTCAAGAGCGGGCAGGGGCGATATTTGGTATCCGCCAGCCCGTCGTGCAACACGTTCATGATCGCCAGACAGGTATCCAGCCCGATGAAATCCGCAAGCTCCAGCGGCCCCATCGGATGATTGGCCCCGAGTTTCAGGGATTCGTCGATGGATTTGACGTTTCCGACCCCTTCATAGAGCGTGTAGACCGCCTCGTTGATCATCGGCATCAGGATGCGGTTGACGATGAAGGCCGGGAAATCCTCGGCTGAGGCGGCGGTCTTGCCGAGTTTCTCGACCACGGCGAGACAGGCGTTATAGGTATCCTTGTCGGTGGCGATGCCGCGGATCAATTCGACCAGTTGCATCACCGGCACTGGGTTCATGAAATGGAACCCCATGAATTTCTCGGGCCGGTCCGTGCGGCTGGCCAGTCGCGTGATCGAGATCGACGAGGTGTTCGAGGTCAGGATCGTATGTGGTGCCAGATGCGGCAGCAGTTCATCAAAGATTGCCTGCTTCACCGCCTCACGTTCGGTCGCGGCCTCGATCACGAGATCGGTCTTGCCCAGATCGGTGAGGGTCTGGGTGGTGACGATCCGGGCAAGGGCCGCTTCCATCACGTCTTGCGCGATCTTGCCCCGGCTGACCTGACGCTCCATGTTCTTGCGGATCGCGGCCATGGCACGGTCGAGCGCATCGGCGCTGATGTCGTTGAGCAGCACGTCATAGCCCGCGATGGCCATGACATGAGCAATGCCATTGCCCATCTGGCCCGCGCCAACCACACCGATTCTCGTGATGTCCATCCGCCCGATCCCTGTCCGATTGCTGCAGCAGCATAGGCTGTGGCGGGCGCAGGCCGCAAGGGCATGAGACAGGTAAAATAATCCGCGAATTGGTCGTTTAGCGATTTAGCAAGAGGAATCGTCCACCCTTTCCATGGGTGACTAGATCAAGGTGGGTGACATGGGATTTGAACGCTTGGGGCATAGGCCCCTCGACTATCGGCCTGTTCGTTATGATGGGTCAAAACTGGTGTTTCGCGGGCCGCAGCGTCGGCTGACGGGCGAGTTCGTGGCTTGTCTTGGCGGCACGGAGACCTATGGCACCTTCATCGACCGGCCCTATCCCGATCTGATGGAGCGGTCCCTGGCGCTGCCTTGTGTCAATTTCGGCTGGCCCAATGCCGGTGTCGATGCCTTTCTCAAGGATGACGGGCTGATCGACATGGTGTCGGGCGCGCGGGCGGTGGTGTTGCAGGTGCCGGGGGCGATGAACCTCTGCAATCCGTTCTACCGGGTGCATCCGCGCCGCAATGACCGCTTTCTCGAGGCGACACCGCGGTTGCGGCGGCTCTATCCCGAGGTTGATTTTACCGAGTTTCACTTTACCCGCCACATGATGCGGCGTTTGGCCGATGTCTCGCCGGATCGGTTTGCGGTGCTGCGCGAAGGTCTGCAAGAGGTCTGGGTGGGGCGCATGCAGGCGCTCTTGGAGCGGATCGCGGCACCTGTCGTGCTGATGTGGTTTTCGCGGCATTTGCCGGGGCTCGGGCATGAGGCGGCGGGCATTGCGGATGACCCGGCCTTTGTCAGCCGCGCCATGCTGCGCGCGGTGGGCGCGCGTGCGGCGCATGTGGTTGAGGTGGTGATCAGCCCCGAGGCCTGTGCGCAGGGCACACGCGGCATGCGGTTTGACCCGATGCAAGAGGCGGTCGCCGCCGATCTGCCCGGTCTGCTCGCCCATTCCGAGGCGGCGCGCGCGCTGTCGCCGGTGTTGGAAAGCCTTCTGTCCAAATAAAAAACCCGCGCCGGTGATGGCGCGGGTTTGGCTTTGCCTTGCCGTGGCTCAGAGCTTTTCAGTCAGCTCCGGCAGGGCGGTGAAGAGGTCGGCCACGAGGCCATAATCGGCCACCTGGAAAATCGGTGCTTCTTCGTCTTTGTTGATGGCGACGATGATCTTGCTGTCTTTCATGCCCGCAAGATGCTGGATCGCACCCGAGATGCCCACCGCGACATAGAGGTTGGGGGCCACGACCTTGCCGGTCTGGCCGACCTGCCAGTCGTTCGGCGCATAGCCCGAGTCGACCGCGGCGCGGCTTGCGCCCACAGCGGCGCCCAGCTTGTCCGCGAGTTTCTCGATCAGCGCGAAATCGTCCTTGGAGCCGACACCGCGTCCACCCGAGACAACGACGCCTGCCGAGGTCAGTTCGGGGCGGTCGCTTGCTGCCACCTTGTCCTCGATCCATTCCGACAGGCCGGGATTGGCCACTGCCGAAATGGTCTCGACCGGCGCTGCCGCCTGTTCGCCCGCGGCGTCAAAGGTCGAGGTGCGGAACGAGATGACCTTTTTGCCGTCACGCGATTTCACGGTCTGGATGGCGTTGCCGGCATAGATCGGGCGCTCGAACGTATCGGCATCGACCACGCCCGAAGCGTCGGAAATGACCATCACATCGAGGAGGGCCGCGACGCGCGGCAGCACGTTCTTGGCATCCGTCGTGGCGGGGGCGACGATGTGGCTATAGTCGCCTGCAAGGCTGACGATCAGCGCGGCTGTTGGCTCGGCCAAGCGGTGCCCGAGCGAGGCATCCTCGGCCACCAGCACCTTTTTGACACCGGCGATCTTGGCCGCCGAAGCCCCTGCGGCAGCAGCCGAAGCGCCACAGCAAAGGACGGTCACATCGCCCAGTTTGGTCGCTGCCGTCACCGCCTTGGCGGTGGCGTCGAGCGCCAGTTCCCCATCGGTGACTTCTGCGAGAAGAAGAACAGACATCATACGGCTCCTACTTCCTTGAGTTTCGCAACCAGCTCGTCGACCGAGCCGAGGATCACACCGGCCGCGCGGCTTGCGGGCTCGGATGTGCCGGTAACTTCCAGCCGGGGGGTGACATCGACGCCGTAATCGGCGGCGGTTTTCTCATCCAGCGGCTTTTTCTTGGCCGTCATGATATTGGGCAGCGACGCATAGCGCGGCTCGTTGAGGCGCAGGTCCACGGTGACGATGGTGGGCGTCTTGACCTTGATGGTCTGCAAGCCGCCGTCAACCTCGCGGGTAACAAGTGCTGTGTCGCCGTCGAGATCGAGTTTCGAGGCAAAGGTTGCCTGAGACCAGCCCAGAAGTGCCGAGAGCATCTGACCCGTCGCGTTCATGTCATTGTCGATCGCCTGCTTGCCGCAGAGCACGAGGCCCGGCTGCTCTTCTTCGACGATCTTGGCGAGGATCTTGGCCACGCTCAGCGGCTCGATATCCTGATGCACGTCATCGGCGGCAATCACGAGAATGGCCCGGTCCGCGCCCATGGCCAGCGCAGTGCGCAAGGTCTCCTGCGCCTGTTTCACGCCAATGGAGACCGCGATGACCTCGCTCGCCTTGCCCGCTTCCTTGAGGCGAATCGCCTCTTCGACGGCAATCTCGTCAAACGGGTTCATCGACATCTTCACATTCGCAAGATCGACCCCGCTCCCGTCCGCCTTGACACGAACCTTCACGTTATAGTCGATCACACGTTTGACAGGTACGAGCACCTTCATTGGCATGGTCTCCCTTAATGGTGGTGGGGGGCGTAGCACCCCCCGGATAAGCTCTCCAGCGCGTTGATACCGGCTCTGCCGCGCGGGAAACAGGGCAAAATCGTCACGTTAGCGTCTGGCGACGTCGCGTTTCAGGTTTTCAACGCAAGAATGTTGCCAGAGTATTTCAGCGGTTCGCACCCGGAACCCACAAAACATCCGCCTTGCCGCTGTCATTGGCCATGCGGGACGCCACGAAAAACCAGTCGCTCAGGCGGTTGAGATACTTGAGCGCCGCTTCGTTGACATTCTCGAGCGCCGACAACTCCACCGTCAGCCGTTCGGCCCGCCGCGACACGGTGCGACACAGATGCAGATGCGCGGCCAAGGGCGACCCGCCGGGCAGAATAAAGCTGCGCAGCGGCTCCAGATGCTTGTTCATGGCGTCAATCTCGGCCTCAAGCCGGTCCACCTGACTGGGGGCCATGCGCAGGGGCGGGTATTCGGCGTCCTTGTCCCGCTCCATATCCGGGCGGCAGAGGTCGGCGCCGAGATCGAAGAGGTCATTCTGAATACGCGCCAGCGCATCGTCAGTCTCGTCCTTGGCATAGAGGCGCGCGAGGCCCACGGTCGCGTTGACCTCATCCACCGTGCCATAGGCGGTCACACGGGCGGAATGTTTGGCCACACGGGTGCCGTTGCCAAGAGCAGTTTCTCCGGCATCGCCGGTGCGCGTGTAAATCCTGTTGAGAACGACCATGGATTATCCTCCTTGCCTGCGGAAATAGACGAAAATCAGAATGAGGATGATCGCCACGAATTGCGCGATCAACCGCCATTGCATGTATTTGTTCGAGCGTTTTGCATTCTCCACCCCTTCCTTGCCAAAGGTAGAGATGCCCCGGATCAGGATCAACGCGACCGCGATACAGCCCACGGCCACGAGGATGAAAAGCGGGTCTTGCAGCATGCGGCGTCCTTTCGGGATTGAACTTGGGGCACATCTAGGCGGCGCGAGGGGAAAAGCGAAAGGGAAAATGTGACGCGGGCGGGCGCCCGTCACGCTTTCGAGATCACCCAGTCAAGCACGCGCGTGGGCAAAAGGCGGCGCAACGTGCCCATGAGATAGGTGGGCGTGGTCACGTAATACCGCGCCTGCGGGCGGGGCGCTTCGAGGGCGTGGATCAGTTTCTTCGTGACCGCCTCGGGGGGCAGTTCGAAATTGTCCTTGGCATAGGGGCCATAAAGACGCGGGCGCAGCTTGTCGCGGTATTCGGCCATGCGATGCGCGTTTTCCCAATCGATCCAGCGTTCAAAGGGCGCGCGCGCATTCTCGCGGATTTTGGTGGTGACGGGGCCGGGTTCGATCAGGCTGACATGGATGCCGGTGCCGCGCATTTCAATTCGTAGCGTATCGTTCAGCCCCTCAAGGGCGAATTTCGTGCTGACATAGGCCCCGCGCCAACCGAGGGTCACAAGCCCCAGAACGGACGAGCATTGCACGATGCGGCCGTGACCCTGCGCGCGCATGGCCGGGATCACCTGTCGCGTGAGGTCATGCCAGCCAAAGACATTGCTCTCGAATATCTCGCGCAGCGCGCCGCGCGGCAGGTCCTCGACCAGCCCCGGACAGGCATAGGCGCCGTTGTTGAAGAGCGCATCGAGCCGCCCGCCGGTGGCGGCCAGCACCTCGGCCACGGCCTGCTGAATACTGGCCTCGTCGGTGTAATCAATGCGCGGGCTCTCGAACCCTTCGGCGCGCAGGCGCTCGCAATCGGCCTCTTTTCGGCAGGCGGCAAACACGCGCCAGCCGCGCGCGCGCAGGCCGTGTGCGGCGTTATAGCCGATGCCCGAGGAACAGCCGGTGATCAGGATGGAGCGCTCTGTCATGACCGACCTTGTGGCGTGCGCGGCAAGGCGATGCAAGCCCTAGTCAGAGGCCAGTGTCAGCATGGTTTCCGCCATCCAGCCGATGCGCCCGGTTTCCGGCACCCGCAGCTTGATCCAGCCTTCGCCGGGGTCGCTAAGCACGATCACTTCGGTGCCGCGCTTGAGGCTGGCAATGCGGCCATAGCCGGTGCCGGGCCCGGTGCGCAGATTGACCGAATTCCCGGACACCCGTCGCAAATCGGGGGCAGGGGCCAGTGTTTCGGTCAGAGCGACGGCGCCCTCTGCCACCTCTGGTGTATCAGGCAGGGCGGCGGGCGTGGTCAGCCGCACGGTGGGCAGGCTGATGGTGACAGGCGCAGCTGTGGTGCCGCCCTCTGCCGAGGCGAGGGTGAGCATCACACTCTCGCCCATGTTGAGCCCCAGATCATGCAGCGATGTGATGGTGCGCGTGACCTCTGCCTCTTGTCGGGGCGTGCCATCCTGCGCCAGTTCGATCACATTGACGCGCAAGGGCCGCGCCACGGGCCGCTGATTGTCGAGCACGGCGCGCGCCTGAATGGAATTGGCCGAAGGGCGATAATCAGCCCCGCCGCTCAATTCATAAAAAGACCATCCTAGAAAAGCAAAGCTAACAAGAATTAAGCGCCACATTGCGCATCCCCCCAATACCATACGATTTGACTAAGTGCTTGGCAGCGCGATCAGTATACGCGATTCGCCCGCCCCCATGAGGGGGAAATCGGAAAAGAATTGAACCTGTGCTCTCTGGGTGCTTTACGCCGCAGGACACCAAGGCTACACCATATCCATGAGTGATTTGCTGGACGACCCCAACATGCGGCCCGAGGCTGTGTCGGAACCGCTGCGCCGCGCGATTGGCGAGCGCTATCT
>NZ_JAGPVV010000052.1 GCF_018066915.1 Roseovarius sp. | reverse complement strand
AACTGGAGGCGCTGGTGGCGCAATCCTCGTTCCGGTTTGGGGCGACGGCGGCCTATGAGCAGATCGTGAACCAGCGGATTGCGGTCTTGCGCGAAGAGCGCTTTGAGGGGCGTCAGACATTCGCGGAATTCATGATGCGCCGCTATGATCCGGCGATGCGCACGGTGCGCGCCACCAAGGACCGGCTGGCCGCGATGGCCGACCGGGCGATGCGCGCGGGCGAGTTGCTGCGCACGCGGGTGGATGTGGAACGCAGCGCCCAGAATCAGGCGCTGTTGGAGAGCATGGACAAGCGCGCTGATCTGCAACTCCGGCTGCAAAAGACGGTTGAGGGTCTATCGGTCGTGGCGATCAGCTATTACGCGGTGTCGCTCGCGGGCTACCTGCTCTATCCGCTGGCCGATGCGTTGGGGGTGAGCAAGGGCAGCGTCACCGCTGCCGCCACCCTGCCGGTCATCGCCCTTGTGTGGTGGATGGTGCAGCGGATTCGCAAGAAGCTGCACTGAAGCGGTTCAGGTGATGTAATGCAGCCGGTCAAAGCTCTGACGCCAGTCTGACACCTCGGGGCGCAGCGCGTCCGGGTCATTACCCCGCAGCGCCCGCGCAATGAGCGCCGCCATGCGCGGCGCATGCTCTGGCGTGACCCCCCAGCGGACCAATTCCGGCGTGCCGATCCTGAGCCCGTTCATATCCCCAGCCACGGCGGGCAGAGGCAGGCCAATGCCACAGGCGAGGAACCCCGCGCGGCGCAGGGTTTTGGAGGCGGCCTGACCGCCGCCAAATCCCGCCGCCGCGATGGCGAATTGGTGCGAGGCCGTAGCGATACCCCCGGCCTTGAAGACCGGCAGACCCTCCGCCTCCAGCGCCCTTGCCAGTGCCTGCGCAAGCGCGATCATCTGCGCGGCATAGGCGCGCCCATGCGTGCGCCAATCCAAGAGCGTCACCGCCAGCGCCGCCGATTTTGCCGCATCGAAATTGGCGGTAAGCCCCGGAAAGGCGATGGCGTCGAGCGCTTGCGCCAGATCCGCCTCATTGGTGACAATGAGACCACCGGCGGGTCCACCAAGGCTTTTATAGGTGCTCATCGTCAACAGATGCGCGCCCTCATCGAGCGGGTTCTTCCATGCGCCGCCCGCGATGATCCCGCATTGATGCGCCGCGTCAAAGAGCAGATGTGCGCCCACGTCATCGGCAATCGCGCGAACCTCGCGCACGGGGTGTTCCTGTAGGTTGAGGCTGGCGCCAAGCGTGATGAGCCGGGGGCGCTCGGCCTCGGCCAAGGCGCGCAGCCCGGCCACATCGACCGTGTAGCCATCGGCATGGACCGGGGCCGCGAGGATGCGCAAGCCATAGAGCCCGGCACAGCCCGGCGCGTGATGGGTCACATGCCCGCCGATGCTGGCAGGGGGCGCGATGATCGTGTCGCCGGGTTGGCAGGTGGCCATGAAGGCGTAGAGATTGGCAATCGCGCCCGAGGGCACGCGGATTTCGGCATATTTCGCGCCGAACACCTCGGCCGCCAGTTCCGCGGCGATGACCTCGATCTCCTCGATTGCCTCAAGCCCCATTTCGTATTTGTCGCCCGGATAGCCCAGCGACGGGCGCGATCCGATGCCAGAGGCGAGAAGCGCCTCGGCGCGCGGGTTCATCACATTGGTGGCGGGGTTGAGGTTGAAACACTGGGCCTCGTGGATGCGGCGGTTGTCATGCGCCAGCGCCTCGATGCGCGTGGCGATTGCGCTCGCGTCCTCAAGCGCGGTGCGGGTGGCAAGGGTCTGGATCAGGTCTTCGCAAAGGCTGGGCACCCAAGCGCGGCGGGCAAGTGTCATCGTGGTCTCCTCAACAGGCCTTGGGGCAGGATGGCGCGGCGTCTGCACCTTGGCCAGCGAGAAATCGCGCAGGGGGGCGGGGTTGATCCCCTCTGGCCATTGCCGCGCGGCTGCGGTATCCGGTCCGGGTTGAAACACCCCGGAGGGCGCGCCCATGTCCGACACCGTTCCGTTCGAGAAACCCGGCCCCGTCGAGGCCGATCTGCGCCATGCGATTGCGCCCACCGAAGAGATCATCAACGAGGCGCGCAAGGGCCGGATGTTCATTCTCGTGGACCATGAGGACCGCGAGAACGAGGGCGATTTGGTGATTGCCGCCGAATTCGCCACGCCTGAGGCGGTGAATTTCATGGCCACGCATGGGCGCGGCCTTATCTGCCTGCCGATGACCGCCGAGCGGATCGACCGGCTGGGATTGCCGCTGATGGCGGTCAACAATTCCTCGCGCCATGAGACCGCCTTTACCGTGTCCATCGAGGCGCGCGAGGGGGTGAGCACCGGCATTTCCGCCGCCGACCGCGCGCTGACCATTGCGACCGCGATCAATGAGCAGAACACCATGGCGGCGATTGCCACGCCGGGGCACGTCTTTCCCTTGCGCGCGCGGCGCGGTGGCGTGCTGGTGCGCGCGGGCCATACCGAAGCGGCGGTGGATATCGCGCGGCTGGCAGGGCTGAACCCCTCGGGTGTGATTTGCGAGATCATGAAGGAGGATGGCAGCATGGCGCGGCTGCCCGACCTCATCGAGTTTGCCGCCAAGCATGATCTCAAGATCGGCACGATTTCCGATCTCATCGCTTATCGGCACAAGCATGACAACCTCATCACCGAGGTGCGCCGGGACACTGTGACCTCTAGCCATGGGGGCGAGTGGGAGATGCGGATCTTTGCGGATCAGATCACCCAGACCGAGCATGTCGTGCTGATCAAGGGCGATGTGACCGATGGACGCCCCGTGCTGGCGCGTACCCATGCGCTCAACGCGCTCGAGGATGTGCTGGGCATCGGCCTGAGCAAACGCGCCCATGGGCCCACAGGCAAGCTGCCGCGCGCGATGGAAATCATTGCCCGCGAGGGACGTGGTGCCGTGTTCCTCTTCCGCCAGCCCCGGCCCAAGCTGGCGGGCGAGATGGAGGATGAGGACGCGCCGCGCACCATCAAGCACACCGGTCTCGGGGCGCAGATCATGTCGACCATGGGGATTCGCGAATTGATCCTGCTGACCGACAGCCCGAAAACCCGCTATCTGGGACTGGATGCCTATGGCATTTCGATCACCGGCACCCGCCCCTTGAGTGAGGAGTAAGAGCATGGCCGAGCATGAGTATACCTTGCCGCGCGCGGAGTTTGACAAGCCCGTCAAGCTCTTGATCGTGGTGGCGCCGTTCTACCGCGACATCGCCGACAATCTGATTGCCGGGGCCACCGCCGAGATCGAGGCCACGGGCGGCACCTATGAAATCGCCGAAGTGCCCGGCGCGCTGGAAATCCCCACTGCCATCGGCATCGCGGAACGCATGGCCAATTTCGACGCCTATGTCGGGCTGGGATGTGTGATCCGGGGCGAGACCACGCATTACGACACCGTCTGCAATGACAGCTCGCGCGGTATCACGCTCTTGGGGTTGCAGGGGCTGTGCATCGGCAACGGTATCCTGACGGTGGAAAACCGCGCCCAAGCCGAGGTGCGCGCCGATCCCAAAGCCATGAACAAAGGCGCAGGGGCGGCGGCGGCGGCCTTGCATCTGGTGGCGCTCGCCCGTAAATGGGGCGGCCCGCGCAAAGGTGTGGGATTCAAGCCCGCGACCGAAGAAATCCAGATCGCGGGTCAGACAAAAGGCACACCCACCGCATGACCACCGATCCCGCCCTCTCTGGCAACCGCAAACGCCAGATGAAATCCGCCGCCCGCCTCTATGCGGTGCAGGCGCTTTTTCAGATGGAACATTCCGGCCAAACCTCTGACGTGGTGCGCGAGGAGTTTCTGGAATTCCGGTTCGGGGCCGAGGTCGACGACGGCGTGGACATGGCCGAGGGCGATGTCGATCTCTTTCGCAAGCTGCTCGACGATGCGGTGAACTGGCAGGCCAAGATCGACCAGATGACCGACCGCGCGCTGGTGGCGAAATGGCCGATCGGGCGGATTGATCCCACGCTGCGGGCGCTCTTTCGCGCGGCGGGGGCGGAATTGGTGCAATCCGACACGCCGCCCAAGGTGGTGATCATGGAATATGTCGATGTCGCCAAGGCGTTCTATCCCGACGGCAAGGAATCGAAATTCGTCAATGCCGTGCTCGACCACATGGCGCGTGAGGCGCGGCCCGAGGCGTTTTGATCTGCGGGCTGCACAAATTGGGGGCCAGCCCCCAAACCCTCGAGGTATTTTTGACCAGATGACGCCCGCCCGGTGAAAGCGCCGCAGGGGGGTGGCTTGTATTCCTGTGTCAAAGGCGTAGATTCCTATCCCAGATCAAGGGAGTCGTTTCATGCCCAAGCTCGTCCGCCTCTATATCACGCAGGTTGCCATCGGCTTTGGCATTGCCGCAGTCTTTGTTGCGATGCTGCTGTGGTTCGATATCGCGAACCTCTGGCATCTAGTCACCCATTCCGACAAGGGCCTCTTGGCGGTGATCATTCTCTGGGTGTCGAACGGGATCGTGTTCGCCGGGGTGCAGTTCGCCATTGCCGTGATGCGGATGAAGGATGATGACGACGACGAGCCGCGTGGCGGGCATCGTCAGCGCGTGATGACGCGCGAGTATATGGCGATTCCGGTGCGGGTCGATGACCGGCGGCGTCCGGTGCAGCGGCGCTGAGGCTAGCGCAATTGCAATCTGGGCGGTGGGTGTGACGGGCCCGTAGCAACCGTTCGGTGGTATGATTCCCGAGGACCTGTATGTACAGGTGGGCATCGGATAACTGGACCAGGATCCAGACAGAGCCAATTCCCTCGGATTTGCTTAAGGCCACTGGAATG
>NZ_JAGPVV010000048.1 GCF_018066915.1 Roseovarius sp. | reverse complement strand
GCCCACGCTGGCCCGGCGTCGTCGGCTTATACGACTTGAGTGCCATGCTTTCTGTCTTCCGTTTGCTTACGGCGGGATGCCCCGCCTATGTTATAGCCCCCCGAGGGTGGCCAAGGTATGAGGCCCCGTAGGTCCCCGGTTAGAGTTGTCCATACGAACAACAGCGAAGCCCCGGACGAATCCGGGGCCTTGCGGATGGGGTCTGATAGGGGAGGGCGTCTGCGCGGTCAAGGGGTTTGGCCAAGAATCACAGGCGGAAACCGTCGCCTGCCCTGCTTCAACCGCGACCTGCTCCGGGATCAAGGGCCGCCTCGCCCTCGGACTCCCAATCGTGGAGAAGTTGCCGCGCTGTGACCCGTGCCTCTGGCCATCGTGGCACGGCGCCTGCAACCGCCGCAGCGTGATCCAGAAACGCCCCGATATCCCGTGGGTCTACCCCATCCCATGTCGAGAGCGACCAGTGCCACCACTCGGACTTGAGAAGCCGCTCGATCACCGGTGCCTCAAAGCGCCACCGCACCAGCCGCGCGGGAACCCCAGCGACAATCGCATAGGGTGGCACATCGCGTGTCACCACCGCGCGCGCGGCAATCACCGCCCCGGTGCCCACGGTGATCCCATGCGCCAAGAGCACATCATCGCCGATCCACACATCCTCGCCAATCTCGACCGGCCCCCCGATGTCCTCGAACTCGGGAAAGTCGCGCCGTTCCGCGCCCCAGCCGCGTGCCCGCCTCGGGCGATAGAAGGCGGGGCTCGATGACACCCAATCCACCGGATGCCGGTTGCCCATCACCGTCACGCCCGACCCGATGGAGCAATAGCGCCCGATCCGCGCGACCGGCCCGAAAAAGCTCTGGGCATAGCTATAGGCCCCAAGCGGCATGAACCGCCCTGGCAGATGCTGGCTGCATGGCTCAAAGGCCGCCTCCACGCCCTCGATGGCCACACGGCCCCGCAGCTTGGGAAAGAAGCGCACGCCGTGGCGCGCCTGCAACCACTCGGCCGCTGCCGCATCCATCGTCATCGCCTTGTCCCGCCGCGCCATGATCCGCCCTGAGTGATCGCTCGTTATGGCCTGTCCAGACCCCGCGTTCCCGTCCTAGGGTCTGCCGTGCCTCAAAGCAACAAAAAGCCCCGAATTGCAGAAACCCCGCCCACCTTTCGGCAGCCGGGGTTCAAATCATTCAACCGCAGGATGGGGACACCCCCACCACGATCAGAGACCCGTGGTCACGTCGATCGTGTTGCCTTCGGCAAGGGTCACATAGGCTTTCTTGACGTCATTCCGACGGCCCAACTGGCCCCGGAACCGCTTTTGCTTGCCTTTGGTGATCGTGGTGTTCACAGCCTTGACCTTGACCCCAAAGAGCGCCTCGACGGCCTCCTTGATGGCGGGCTTGTTGGCGTCCATGTGGACTTCGAACACGACCGCACCACTTTCCGAGACCATGGTGGCCTTTTCGGTGATGATCGGCTTGCGGATCACGTCGTAATGTTCAGGTTTCGCGCTCATTTCAGACGAGCCTCCAGTGCTTCGACACCCGCCTTGGTGATCACGAGCGTGTCACGCTTGAGGATGTCATAGACGTTTGCGCCCATCGACGGCAGAATATCGAGACCCTCGATATTCGCAGCGGCACGGGCGAAATCAGCATTCACCTGTGCGCCGTCGATCACCAGCACACGCTTCCAGCCGAGGTTCTTGACCTGCTTGGCCAACTCCCCCGTCTTGCCGTTCGACGATGCCTCGTCGAGGATCACAAGCGCGCCAGCCTTGGCCTTGGCCGACAGGGCGTGCTTGAGACCAAGCGCGCGGACCTTCTTGGGCAGATCATGGGCGTGGCTCCGCGGAGTCGGACCCTTGTAGATACCACCGTGACGGAAGATCGGCGCGTTCTTGTCACCGTGGCGTGCGCCGCCGGTGCCCTTCTGGCGATAGATCTTCTTGGTGGAATAGCTGGTTTCCGACCGGGTCTTGACCTTGTGCGTGCCGGCTTGCGCCTTGTTGCGCTGCCAGCGGACGACGCGGTGCAGGATATCCGCGCGCGGCTCCAGGCCGAAGATGTCTTCGCCCAGATCGACCGAGCCGGCCGTGCCGCCGTCCAGTTTGATCACGTCGAGTTTCATTCTTCGCCTTCCTTCTTCTCGGCCTGAATGCTGGCCTCAGCCTCTTTCAGTGCGGCTTCCTCAGCGGCAGCGGCCTCTTCGGCCAGACGCTTGGCTTCGGCTTCGGCCTCGGCTGCGGCAGCCGCCGCAGCAGCCTCAGCAGCTTTTGCCGCCTCTTCCGCAGCAGAGCGCAGAGCTGCGGGCAGAATGGCGTTCTCGGGGAACGGCTTTTTCACCGCATCCTTGATCGTCACCCAACCGCCCTTGGAGCCGGGAACAGCGCCCTTGATCATGATCAGGCCGCGATCCGCATCGGTCTTGACGACCTGCAGGTTCTGGGTGGTGACACGCACCGCACCCATGTGACCGGCCATCTTCTTGCCCTTGAACACCTTGCCCGGGTCCTGACACTGACCCGTTGAGCCGTGCGAGCGGTGGCTGATCGACACACCGTGGCTGGCCCGCAGACCGCCAAAGTTGTGGCGCTTCATCGCACCGGCAAAGCCTTTACCGATCGAAGTGCCCGAGACATCCACGAACTGACCTTCAAAGTAATGGTCAGCGGTGATTTCCTCGCCCACGTTGATCATGGCCTCAGGCGCCACGCGGAATTCCGCGATCTTGCGCTTAGGCTCTACCTTGGCTGCGGCGAAATGGCCGCGCATGGCTTGCGTCGTGCGCTTGGCTTTGGCGGTGCCAGCCCCAAGTTGCACGGCCGTATAGCCGTCTTTTTCAGGGGTGCGCTGTGCCACCACCTGAAGTTTGTCGAGTTGGAGAACGGTCACAGGAACCTGCTTGCCGTCTTCCAGGAAAAGCCGGGTCATGCCGACTTTTTTCGCGATCACACCAGAGCGCAACATCTCTTGCTCTCCTTAAACCGAAATCTGCACGTCCACGCCAGCGGCGAGGTCGAGCTTCATCAGCGCGTCCACCGTCTGCGGCGTGGGATCGACGATATCCAATAGACGCTTGTGCGTCCGGATCTCGAACTGGTCGCGGGATTTCTTGTTCACGTGCGGACCACGCAGAACCGTGAATTTCTCGATCTTGTTCGGCAGCGGGATCGGCCCACGCACCTGGGCACCGGTCCGTTTGGCGGTATTGACGATTTCCTGCGTGCTGGCATCCAGCACACGGTAATCAAACGCCTTGAGCCGAATGCGAATATTTTGGCTTTGCATTTGTCTTAGCCTTTCGCGGCATTGGAGTTGATAGGAGGAAGGCCGGACCACCCGGCCCCCCTCGTCGAACCCTTAAAGGTTGTTACTCGATGATCTTCGACACGACGCCGGCGCCGACGGTGCGGCCGCCTTCGCGGATGGCGAAGCGCAGGCCGTCTTCCATGGCGATGGGCGCGATCAGCTCAACCGTGAACTTCAGGTTGTCGCCCGGCATCACCATT
>NZ_JAGPVV010000043.1 GCF_018066915.1 Roseovarius sp. | reverse complement strand
CTCGGATTCCCAGAATTTCTGGTCGTCTTCCGACATGCCGTCGGCCTTGGCCTTCTTGATCTGGTCCATCCCGTCGCGGCGCACATTGCGCACGGCAACGCGGGCGTGTTCGGCATATTGCGCCGCCACACGGGTCAGCTCCTTGCGGCGCTGCTCGTTCAACTCGGGGATCGGCAGCATGATGATCGTGCCATTGAGCTGCGGATTGATGCCCAGACCACTCTCGCGAATGGCCTTTTCCACCTTGCCCACCAGCCCCTTGTCCCAGACATTGACCGTCACCATACGCGGTTCCGGCACGTTGACCGTGCCTACCTGATTGATCGGGGTCTTTTGTCCATAGGCATCGACCATGATCGGCTCCAGCATCGAGGCCGAGGCGCGACCGGTGCGCAGCGACGCAAATTCGGTCTTGAGTGCGCCCATCGCACCTTCCATCCGGCGCTCCAGATCACCTGTGTCGATTTCGATATCTTCCGCCATGTCGTCCTGGTCCTTCTTTCGGCTCTTGCGTCTGAGCCTTCTTTTGCCTCAACCGTGCACGGTTGTATAGGTGCCCTCACCGGCCAGAATGCCCTTGAAACCGCCCGGTTCGTCAAGAGAGAAGACGATGATCGGCAGGTTGTTGTCCCGCGCCAGCGCAATCGCAGAGGCATCCATCACCCCCAGATGCTGCGCCAGCACCTCGTCATAGGTCACGCTCTCGAACCGCTTGGCATCGGGATATTTGATCGGGTCCTTGTCATAGACCCCGTCCACCTTGGTCCCCTTGAAGATCGCCTCGCAGGCCATTTCATTGGCGCGCAGCGTGGCGGCCGTGTCGGTGGTGAAATAGGGATTGCCGGTTCCGGCGGCAAAGATGCAGACGCGCTTTTTCTCGAGATGCCGCACCGCGCGGCGGCGGATATAGGGCTCTGCCACCTCATCCATGCGGATCGCGGAAATCACCCGACAGAACACGCCAATCTTTTCCAGCGCCGATTGCATGGCCAGCGCGTTCATCACCGTGGCCAGCATCCCCATGTAATCGGCGGTCGTGCGCTCCATCCCCTGCGCGCTGCCTTGCAAGCCCCGAAAGATGTTGCCGCCGCCAATCACCATGCAGATCTCGACACCAAGATCATGCACAATCTTGACCTCGCGCGCGATCCGCTCGACCGTGGGCGGATGCAGGCCATACCCCAGATCCCCCATCAGCGCCTCCCCGGAAATCTTGAGCATCACACGGGTGAATTTGGCTCTCTCCGGGGTGGTCATCGGCATTCTCCGCTCGGTCGTGGCAATCCTGCGCAAAATGTCGCAAATGCCGCCCATGTGCAATCGCTGATCACCCCGTTTCGCGGGGAAAAGGCGGCAAACCGCCTCGCCAAACCGCGCGATTGGCGCTAACCCGTGCGCATGAGCCTGCCCGTTGACATTGCCCCAGACCGCCCCGTTCTGATCGCTGGCCCCACCGCCAGCGGCAAATCGGCGCTCGCGATGCAGATTGCCCGCACGCAAGGTGGCGTGATCGTCAACGCCGACGCCCTGCAAGTCTATGAAAATTGGCGGATTCTCAGCGCAAGACCAAGTCCCGAGGATGAGGCCGCAATCCCCCACCGCCTCTATGGCCATGTCGGCGCGCGTGACGACTATTCAGTCGGCCATTGGCTGCGCGAGGTGGCGCAAATCCTCGAAATGCCTGCGCGCGCCATCATCATCGGCGGCACCGGTCTCTATTTCAGCGCCTTGACCGAAGGTCTGGCCGAAATTCCCGCAACCCCCGCCGCGATCCGCGCCGAGGCCGATCACCTGCTGGCGAGCCAAGGTCTTGCCGCGCTTCTGGCTGCGCTCGACCCTATGACCCTCGCGCGGATCGACACGCTAAATCCCATGCGCGTGCAACGCGCTTGGGAGGTGCAGTGCGCCACGGGCCGGGGGCTGGCCGCGTGGCAGGATGACACGCCCGCCCCCCTTTTGCCGCTCGGCGCCTGCACGCCGCTTGTGATCACGGCGGGCAAAGACTGGCTCGGTGCCCGCATCGCCCGCCGCTTTAACGCCATGCTCGAAGCCGGGGCGCTGGACGAGGCGCGCGCCAATCTGCCGCTCTGGAACCCCGGCCTCCCCTCGATGAAAGCCATCGGCGCGCCCGAACTCATCGCCCATTTGAGGGGCGATATGACCCTCGATCAGGCGCGCGAGGCCGCCACCATCGCGACCCGCCAATATGCCAAACGTCAGCGCACATGGTTCCGCGCCCGGATGCGCGCATGGCAGCCCGTCGCAGCCGAAACGCTCACCGCCTGAGCCTTTCGCATTTCGTGCAACCATTTCGCATTTCGTGCAGCGATCCGCGATTTTCAGGACATGTGAGGCGACAAACCCCGCGCTCCCTCTCCAAATCCGACCCAAGGCCACCCGGCCCCGTCTTTGGGAGGAGACCACATGATTCCAGCCGCATTCGAGTATCACCGCCCCGGTGATCTGCCCGCCGCCTTGGCCCTCTTGCAACAACACGGCGACGAGGCCCGTGTCATCGCAGGCGGTCACAGCCTCATCCC
>NZ_JAGPVV010000036.1 GCF_018066915.1 Roseovarius sp. | reverse complement strand
GGATATCCGCGGATTTGAGGGACTCGGTCATGGGCTGTCCTTTCACGTGCCGTGCACCATGTGCCTAGCAATCCGCGCGGCACGGGGCAAGATCACTTGCGTCGCCTAGTCATTGGTAGGGGCTGGTTGATCTGGTGCCGGTTGTTCCGGGGCCGCCTCTGGGGCCGCCTCAGGTGCCAAGGGACCCGCGCCGATTGCCGCGTTGATCCGTTGCACGGCAAGCTCCGTCACATCCGCCGCACTGGTGTGCAGCATCACGGTGCGCGCATCAATCATCACCATCGCATTGGCCTCGTTCAGCAATTCCGACAGCACCGGTTGCACGACACGCATGAACTGGATGGGGATCAATTCGCGCCGCCGCTCAAGCTCCCGCGACAGGCGCTCGCTCTCCAGCCGCAGCTCTTCGACCCGTTGGTCAAACGCATCGGCCATCTCCCGGAATTCATTCGCGGGTGTGGTGCTGCGCAGGGCGGTCAGGCGTTGCTCTTCCGCCTCAAGCTCTTGCGCGACCTTTTCGTTATAGGCGATCAGGCGATCCCGCTCGGCCTGAATCTCTCCTTGCAGACGCTTGCCATAGTCGGACTCGAGCAGCATGCGCTCGGGGTCGATCACCAGCACATCGCTCTGGATCACCCCAATCTGTTGCGCCCCCAAAGGCAAAACTGCGCCAAGGGTTAACCCAAGGCACAGCCCAGCCACGGCAAACGCCGCGCGCATGCTCAGAATTCCGTGCGGACGGTCAGGTCGAACTGCTGTTCGATGTCACCCGGCTCTTTCTTGAGCGCATTGGAAAAGTTCATCCGGATCGGACCAAAGGGCGAGGACCAGAACACCGAAAAGCCAATCACATGCCGCGCCTTGAACCCGGTCGACGACAGCGTATTGCCCGGCGCAACCGAACCTCGGTTCCCGATACCCCAGATCGACCCGATATCATAGAACGCGCCCCCGGTGATGCCATACTCATCCGGCAGACCAAGCGGGAATTCCGCCTCGAACTTGAGAGCCGCGAAGAAATCACCGCCCAAGAGTTCGTCACCTTCAATCGGGCCCATGCCATTCGGCTCAAACCCGCGAATGACCTGAGACCCAAAGCGATTGAGGAAGCGGCTGTCACGGCTGCCCGAGAAATTGAGCGCCCCCCCTTCGAGGATCGCGCGCAAGGTGACATCCTCGTTCAAAATCGCCGTTTGTCCAACCAGCCGGGCCGTGGTCTTGATGAAATCGTTATCGCCCCCTAGCCCGGCAAATTCCTGACCAAAGGACAGAAGAATGCCTGCTTTCGGGTTAAGCCCACCCGCCCGCGTATCATAGCTGAAATTATACCCAACCGAACTGGTCCAGAGCGCGCCCTGCGCGATCTCGTTTTGGAGAATGCCGGACGTGCCCTGATAGTCGGTCATGTCCTCGTAACTGACGTTGTAATAGAGGTTCAGGCGCGTGTTCTCGCCGGTCGGAAAGGTCAGGCTGGGCCGGAATGTCCCGATCGCCGTGTCAAAGAGACTATTGTCGCTTTCGGTCTGCTGAAACGCAAAGTCGAGGCCAAGCGCCACATCCCGACCCAGGAACGCCGGTTCGACAAAACCCAGATTGTAGTTGATGTTATCCGCCGTCGCCAGAATCTGCGCCGTCAATTGCTGACCACGCCCGATAAAGTTGCGCTCGGAAAAGCCAAGCGAAATGCCAAGGCCGGAATTGGTCGAAAAGCTCGCGCCGACCGAAACGGTGCCGGTGGTGGTTTCCTCGACATCGGTTTCGATCACAACCTGATCGGGGCGCGATCCCTCGCGGGCGTTCACGTCCACTTCCTTGAAATAGCCCAAGGCGCGAATACGGTCCGCCGCTTGCTGGATCGACCGCGGATTGAAGGGGTCCCCCTCGGCCTGATCGAATTGCCGCCGGATCACACGGTCAAGCGTTGTCGTGTTGCCTTCGATGTCGATCCGTTCGACGAAAATGCGCGGCCCGCGCTGGATCACGAATTCAACATCCAGCGTCAAATCCCGGTCGTTGCGGGTGATCCGCGGCTCGACGCGCATGAAATCAACGCCGTTCTTGATGGCCAGACGCTCCATCCGGGCGATGGAACTCTCGACCAGTGTGGGCGAATAGACCACGCCCGGCTTGATCTTGAGCGTGTCGCCATAGACCTCGGCCTCAACCCCGTTCATCTCGCTGACGGTCGTGATCTCACCAAAGCGGAATTGCTGGCCTTCCTGCACGTTGAAGGTGATGAAATAGGCATCGCGTTCCCGCGCCAGTTCGGCATTGGTGCCAGTCACGCGGAAATCGACATAGCCGCGCGAGTTGTAGAAATCGGTCAGCACCTGCCGGTCAAAATTGACCCGATCCTCAACGAAAGTGTCACGCTCGATCAGCGCGCGCAGGATGCCGGTCTGCTTGCTTTCGATCACGCGGCGCAGGCGGCTGTCGGAAAACGCCTTGTTGCCGACGAACCCGATGCGCTGCACCTCGATCTTGCGGCCCTCGAATATCTCGAACACCAGATCGACCCGGTTGTCGCTGCGCCGGATGACCTTGGGCGTCACCCGTGCCGCGATCCGGCCATTCTGGCTATAGGCTTCCGAGATGATGCCCGCGTCCCGCTCGGCCTGCGTCGGGCTGAACACCTGACGCGGCTTGCTCTGGATGAACCCGGACAGGTCTTCGTCCTTGATCTTGTCATTGCCCTCAAAGGCGATCTGGTTGATCGTCGGAAACTCGACCACACGGATCAAGAGATTGCTGCCCTGCGGCACCAATTCGACATCTTCAAACAGACCGGACCCGAGGATTTTCTGATAGGCGTCGTTCAACTGCCCCGCCGAAACGGTCTCGTTGCGGGCGATCCCGGCATAGGACAGAATCGTTCCGGCCTCGATCCGCTGGTTGCCTTCAATCCCGACCGTGGAAAAGCGGTAGGATTGCGCTTCGGCCCTTTGGCCCGATGTGGTCAGAAAAACCGCGAAAAAGAGCGCGAAGAGAACACCCGCGCCCATACGCGCCGCAAGAAAAAGGTTGCGGCCCTGCGGCCGGTGCACGTCGCGATCATTCATTGCTCAAACCCAGTCAGACATCCCATTATCGATGTCAGTAACCCGTCTGTCTGGCCTTGTCAAAACGCGAGTGCGCCCTTGGGACGTTGTCCCGGTTCAGAGCGTGCCGATATAGGCCGCCGCCAAGAGAGCCGCCCCAAGGGTTGCCGCATAGAGCAGGAAATCCGCGTTCACATGCAAAAGCACGCGGGCACCCTGGTAGCCATTTCTGATCTGTTGCATGTCATGCCCCGGTATCGAAAGTTGCGAATGCTTGCGAAAGTGTCACCGGGATTCGGCGACATCGCGACCAGAATGTGGCGAATTTCGGGCGTCCGCACTCAGCGCACGCTCAGAGGGCTCTTAGACCTCGGCCAGACCGCGCGCCGCCATGAACCGTTGCAGGCGCGCCAGCCCCTCTTCGATATCCGCCGTGGCGCGCGCGTAGGAAAACCGCAGCGTGCCCGCCCCGCGTATCGGATCGAAATCCAGCCCCGGCGTCACCGCCACCCCCGCCGCGTCCAGAATCTCCGCTGCAAAGGCCCGGCTGTCCACGGTCAGATGGCTGACATCGGCATAGACGTAAAACGCCCCATCCGGCGGCGCGATACGGTCAAAACCGGCCTTGGGCAGCCCCTCGAGCATCAGCGCACGATTGCGTCGGTAGACCGCCAAATTCGCCTCTAACTCTTCGGAACAGTCCATCGCCGCAAGTGCCGCCACCTGACTGACATGGGGTGGGCAGATAAAGAGGTTCTGCGCCAGACGCTCGATGACGCGCACATGATCCTCGGGCACGACCATCCAGCCGATCCGCCAGCCGGTCATCGAGAAATACTTGGAAAAGGAATTGATCACGTAACAGTCGTCGGTGATCTCCAAGGCCGATACCGCGCGGCGCTCGTATTCGATACCGTGATAGATTTCATCGCTGATAAAGGCCGCCCCCTGCCCCTCTGCCGCCGCGATCAGCCCACCAAGCGCCGCGCGGTCCAGCATTGTGCCCGAAGGATTCGCGGGGCTGGCCACAAGAAGCCCCCTGAGGTCCCGCCCCGTCAGATCGTCCGGCACCGGCTGCAAGCGATTTTCCGCCGCCGTCTGGATGTCCACCGGCACAAGATCGAGCGCGCGCAGGATCTGGCGATAGCTGGGATATCCCGGCGCGCCGATCCCGACCCGGTCGCCCACGTCAAAGAGCGCGGTAAAGGCAAGGATGAACCCACCCGAGGAACCGGGCGTGATCACCACGCGCTCGGGGTTCAGATCGACATTGTACCACTCTCCATAGAGTTTCGCGATCCGCGCCCTGAGCGCCGGGAGGCCAAGCGCCACGGTATAGCCCATGGCCTCGGTCGCCATGGTCCGGGCTAGGGCTGCGCGTGCGCCTTCGGGCGCGGGCGTGCCGGGCTGGCCCACCTCCATATGAATGATATGACGTCCCTCAGCCTCGGCACGGCGGGCGGCCTCCATCACATCCATCACAATAAAAGGATCAACTTGGCTCCGGGTTGAGTTCCGCACTGGTTTTCTCCTAGACTGACCCCACATGTGACCCGTCTCACTGGAAAAGGCCGCCAAGGTCAATGCTGCTTCTCCGTTTCGCCCTGCTCTCGCTCCTTCTGTCGCTGGCCCTGCCCGCGCGCGCGGTGACGTTGCTGCGCGATCCCGATATCGAACAGGCCCTGCGCGCGCTTGCGACGCCCGTGTTGCAGGCGGCCGGGCTCAGCCCCGCGCGGGTGGATATCCTCGTGATCGACGATTCGAGCATGAATGCCTTTGTCATCGACGCCGACAGCATCTTCATCCACTCCGGCCTCATCCTGCGGATGGAGACCCCGGCGATGTTGCAATCGGTGATCGCGCACGAGGCCGCGCATATCGCCAATGGCCATCTCATGCGCCGCCCGATCAATGCGCGCAATGCCCGCACGGCGGCAGCCCTCGGCACAGCACTTGCGGCGGTCGCTGGCGCTGCGGCTGGCAGCGGCGAGTTTGCGGCGGGTGCTGCCGCCGGGCTTCAGGGGGCTGCGATGCGCAGCTTCTTTTCCCACACCCGCGCCGAGGAAAACGCCGCCGACGCCAGCGGCATGCGTTTTCTCGCCGCCGCAGGCATCGACATGCGCGGCGCGGTGCAGGTGATGGAGCTTTTTCAAGGGCAAGAGGCGCTCTCGGTCAGCCGTCAGGATGCCTATGCGCGCACCCACCCGCTCTCTCGCGACCGCTTTCGCCGGATTGTCCAACTGGCCGACGCGCAGGGCCGCACAGTCACGCCTGATCCCGAGGCGACCTATTGGTTCGCCCGCGCCAAGAGCAAACTTTCGGCCTTTCAACGCTCGCCGAAATGGACCCTGACCCGCGCCGGGGAATTCGGCTATGCAGACGTCAAGCTCATGCGCCAGGCCATTGCCTATCATCGGCAGGCCGATCTGCGGCGCGCCTTGGCCGCGATTGATGGCGCTGTGGCGTTGCGCCCCAGTGATCCCTATCTGCACGAATTGCGCGGTCAGATCCTGATGGAAAGCCGCCAGATCAAGCCCGCGGTCGCCGCCTATGCCCGCGCCGCCAACCTCGCCCCCAACAACGCGCTGATCCTTGGGGCCTATGGCCGCGCCCTCCTCGCCGACAATCAGACGCAAAAGGCGGTCCAGTTCCTTGAGACCGCCCGCAGCCGCGATGGCCGCGACATCCGCATCCTGCGCGATCTGGCACAGGCCAACGCCAAGCTGGGCAACAACGGCATGGCCTCGGTGCTGACAGCCGAACGATATGCCATGGCGGGGCAATTCAAAGATGCTAAGATCCACGCCGAACGCGCCTCTAATCTCTTGCCCCGTGGCTCTGCCGCGTGGCAAAGAGCGCAGGATGTGCTTTTCGCCGCAGAAGCCGAAGAAAAACGGAGAAAATGATCCCGATGCCACGTTCGATCCTGTCCGCCGCCAGTCTTGGCCTCTGCTTGGTCCTTGCGCAGCCCGCCACCGCCCTCGATCTCGAGAGCCTGACCGACGCCGAGCGCACGCTCTTGCGCGCCGAAATTCGCGACTACCTGCTCGCAAACCCCGAAGTGATCATGGAAGCGGTCGCCGTATTGGAGCAGCGCGAGGCGCAGACCCAAGCGCAGGCCGACAGCGATCTGGTCAAGGTCAACGCCGAAGCGCTCTTCAACGATCCTAGCTCTTGGGTCGGTGGCAACCTTGAGGGCGATCTGACACTCGTCGAGTTCATGGATTACCGCTGCAGCTATTGCCGCCGCGCCTTTGATGACGTCAAGGGTCTCTTGGCTGCCGATGGCAATATCCGCTTTGTGATCAAGGAATTCCCGATCCTGGGCGAGGAATCGGTGCTGGCGTCGCGCTTTGCCATCGCCACCCGGCAGGTTGCGGGGGATGAGGCCTACAAATCCGTGCATGACGCGCTGATGACCTATTCGGGCAGCATGAACGAAACCGGCTTTTCGCGGCTGGCCGACACCTTGGGCCTTGATGCCACGTCAATCATCGCCGAGATGAACAGTGACGCGGTGACAGAGGTGATTGCCGCCAATCATGCCCTTGGCCAGCGAATGCAGATCACCGGCACGCCGTCCTTCGTGCTGGGCGACCAGATGCTGCGCGGTTACCTGCCGCAGGACGCCATGCAGCGCATCGCCGACGAGATCCGCGCGCAATAACCATGCGCACCCTGCCCCTGTTGGCCGCCCTCCTGATGGGGGCGGCATCCTCTGCCTTGGCGCAGGACCTGCCAAAGCAGTCGCGCACGGCCTTGGGCGAGGCGATCCGCGCCGTCTTGATCGACACGCCCACCCTCCTTGCACCGGTCATGGACCCCGCGCCACTCACCGGGGCCGATCTCTATGCTGATGAGGCGACACGCGATCTGGACCTGCTTGCGCGCGCCGCCCCCCGCCTCTTTGCCCCCGGCCTGCCCGGTTTCGGAGCGGAGGGCGCAATCCCGTCCCTCGCCTTTTTCACCCAAACCGACTGTGCCGATTGCGCCATGGCCGAGGCCGAGTTGCGGGATTTGGCGACGCGTTTGGGCCTACGGGTGACTATCTTTGACATGACCGAGGACGCGGCCCTTGCCACCACTCTCGGCCTCGACATGGCCCCGTCTTACGTCCTGCCCGACATGATGCTGCGCGGGGCAATGCCCGCCATCGTGCTCGAAAAATACCTCGCCCCTTGAACGCAAAAGGCGCGCCAACGGGGCGCGCCTCTTGTCTTCGTCTCGCAGGCTGGCTCAGTTGACCAGCGTCGCCGCCGCCGCCTGTGCCATGGCCTCGATCCCGAACATGTTGACGATGCCCAACAGCATCACCGCCGCCGATCCCATCAGGAACAGCCATTGCACGGCCGAACGCCCGGTTTGCAGCCCCGTGCCTTCTTCGCCGAAATACATGTAGAACACGATCCGCAGATAGTAGAACGCGCCAATCACCGAGGCGACAACCCCCGCGATCGCCAGCCATGCCAGCCCGCCCTCATAGGCCGCGCGCAGCACGTAGAGCTTGCCGAAAAAGCCCAAGAGCGGCGGCACCCCGGCAAGGCTGAACAAGAGGATCAGCATGGCCAGCGCCCGGCCCGGTTCAGCGCGGGAATAGAGCGCAAGGCTGCGGATATCCGTGACCGGCTGCCCATCCCGCTCCATCGACAGGATAAAGGCAAAGGTGCCGACGTTCATCGTGACATAGATCGCCATGTAGATCAGCATCGCCTGCACGCCAAACACAGTACCGGCCGCCAGCCCCATCAGCGCATATCCCATATGGGCAATCGAGGAATAGGCCATCAGACGCTTTATATCCGTCTGACCAATCGCCGCAAAGGCGCCAAGGAACATCGACAGAAGCGACAAAAGCGCCAGAACCTGCTGCCAATCGGCCACCACCCCGCCAAAGGCGTCATGCACGACGCGGGCGAATAGCCCCATTGCCGCCATCTTGGGGGCGGTCGCGAAAAACGCGGTGATGGGCGTGGGCGCACCTTCATAGACATCGGGTGTCCACATATGGAACGGCACCGCCGAAATCTTGAACGCTAGGCCCGAGATGACAAAGACGAGGCCAATCAAAAGGCCAACCGGGGCCTGCCCGTCTGCCGCCGCGATGATCCCGGAAAAGAGCGTGGTGCCCGCATAGCCATAGGTCAGCGACGCGCCATAGAGCAAGAGACCGGACGACAGCGCCCCCAGCACGAAATACTTGAGCCCCGCCTCGGTCGATTTGGCGCTGTCCCGCCGCAAGGACGCCACGACATAGAGCGCCAGAGACTGCAACTCGAGGCCCATGTAGAGCGCCATCAAATCGCCCGCGCTGACCATCACCATCATGCCGACGACGGCCAAGGCCACCAAGAGCGGATATTCAAACCGCAGGATACCGCGCCGCGACATGTAATCCTGTCCCAGCACCAGCACCGCCGCCGCCGACACAAGGATCGTGACCTTGGCAAACCGCGCAAAGCCGTCATCGTTGAACATGCCGCCAAAGGCGGTGCGCGTGCCCTCGCCCGAAGCCCCGATCCACACCGCCAAGAGCGTGAAGAGCCCCGCCGTCAGCCAGACCAGCGGACCCGCCATGCGGTCCTGACCGGTATAGGCCACGCCCAAGAGCGCCAAGAGCGCATACACCGAGAGTACGATCTCGGGCAGGATTATGGATAGATCAGCCTGCATCACTCAGGGCCTCCGGTTCAATGCGAGGTTTCAGCAAGTTGCGTCGTGGTCTCTGCCAGCGCTTGTGCCGTCTCGACGTTGGAAATCAGCGCCTCGACCGAGGGGCCGGTGATATCGGTCACAAGCCGGGGATAGACCCCCAGTAAAAGCGTCATCACCACCAGCGGCGCAAAGATTGCCCGCTCGCGTTTGGTCATATCGGTGATCGTGCGCAGGCTTTCCTTGATCAGATCGCCAAACACCACCCGGCGATAAAGCCAGAGCGCATAGGCTGCCGACAGGATAACGCCCGTGGTCGCAACCGCCGCCACCCAGGTATTGACCTGAAACACGCCCACCAGCGTCAGGAATTCACCAACAAAGCCAGAGGTGCCCGGCAGGCCGACATTGGCCATGGTGAAGAACATGAAGATCAGCGCATAGGCGGGCATCCGGTTGACCAGACCGCCATAGGCATCAATCTCGCGCGTGTGCATCCGGTCATAGATCACGCCGACGCAGAGAAAGAGAGCGCCCGAGATAAAGCCGTGGCTCAGCATCTGGAAAATCGCCCCATCGACGCCCTGCTGATTGACCGCGAAAATGCCCATGGTCACATAGCCCATATGGGCCACCGACGAATAGGCGATCAGCTTTTTCATGTCCGACTGCGCCAGAGCCACCAGCGAGGTATAGACGATGGCAATGGCACTCATCCAGAGCACCAGCGGCGTCAGCACCTCAGCCCCCACCGGGAACATCGGCAGACTAAAGCGCAGAAAGCCATAGCCGCCCATCTTCAAGAGGATCGCCGCCAGCACGACCGAGCCCGCGGTCGGCGCCTGCACGTGGGCATCCGGCAACCAGGTATGCACCGGCCACATCGGCATCTTGACCGCAAAGCTGGCAAAGAACGCGAGGAACATCAGCGTTTGCATGCCGCCGATCACATGCACCCCGAGGATCGAGAAGGTCTCGCTCTCGAACTCATGTTTCAGCAGCGCCGCAATATCCGTGGTGCCCGCATCCGAAAACATCGCCACCATCGCCACCAGCATCAGCACAGAGCCGAGGAAGGTGTAGAGGAAGAATTTGAACGACGCATAGATGCGTTCCTTGCCGCCCCAGATGCCGATGATCAGGAACATCGGAATAAGCCCCGCCTCGAAGAAGAGGTAAAAGAGCACCAGATCCAGCGCCATGAACACGCCCAGCATCAGCGTCTCCAACAGCAGAAACGCGATCATGTATTCCTTGACGCGCGTCGTCACCCCCCAAGAGGCCGCAATCGTGAGTGGCATCATGAAGGTGGTGAGCATGACAAAGAGCACGCTGATCCCGTCCACACCCATCTTGTAGCGCAGACCAAGCAGCCACTCGCGATCCTCGACAAACTGGAATCCGGTGTTCGAGGGATCAAACTCGAACAGGATAAAGAGCGACACCACAAAGGTCAGCGTGGTGGCAATCAGCGCCACCCATTTGGCATTCTTCTGCGCCGCCTCATCCGAACCGCGCAGGAACACCGCGAGGATGGCTGCCGCGACCGCCGGGATAAAGGTCACAATGGAAAGCAGGTTGTCCATCAGTTGGCTCCCCCGAAGATCGTCATCCATGTCACCAGAACCGCGATCCCGATCACCATGGCAAAGGCATAGGTAAAGATGTAGCCGGACTGTGCGCGCCCCGCCAGGCGAGTGAACCAGGGCACAATCCCCATCGCCACGCCATTGATCGACCCGTCGATCACATCGCCATCGCCCCGCTTCCACAAGAGGTGGCCAAGCGCCTTGGCAGGCCGGACGAAGAGGAAGTCATAGATCTCGTCGAAATACCACTTGTTGAGCAGAAAGAGGTAGAGTGGGCGATTGGTCTCGGCCACGCGGCGTGGCATCGCCGGGTCCCAGATATAGAACCAGACGGCTGTCAGGAACCCGATCAACATTGCGACAAAGGGGCTGACCTTGACCCATGTCGGGGCATGGTGCGCCTCATCCATCACGTGATTGTCGGGATGCATGAAGATGGCCCCCACGGGCGCTTCGGCATGGGCCACGACCGGGGCATGTCCCTCGGCGGTTGCCTCGGCGTGATCAGCAGCTCCTTCGGTGGTCGCTTCTGTCGCACCTTCGGTAGCGGTATCTGTGGTGCCTTCGGTGCCGTGCCCCTCGGACGCCTCGGCGTGATGTGCCGGGATGCCAAAGAACTTATTCACGGCCTCATGGCTGCCAAAGAAGCTGTTGTACCAGACCATCCCGGCAAAGACCGCGCCAAGCGCCAGCACGCCAAGCGGCACCAGCATGACCATCGGGCTTTCGTGCGCATGCTCATGCGTGTGCTTGTCGCCGCGCGCCTCACCAAAGAAGGTGAGGAAGATCAATCGCCAGCTATAGAACGACGTAAAGAGCGCCGCGATAACCAGCATCCAGAAGGCATAGCCGCCTTGTGTCCCCGCCCACGCGCTCTCGATCACCGCATCCTTGCTGAGGAACCCGGCAAACCCGATATGAGTGAGCGGAATACCCACGCCGGTAATCGCCAGCGTGCCGATCATCATCGCCCAAAAGGTATAGGGCAGCTTTTTGCGCAAACCGCCATAATTGCGCATGTCCTGCTCGTGGTGCATTCCGTGGATCACTGACCCCGCCCCAAGGAACAGCATCGCCTTGAAAAAGGCATGCGTGAAGAGGTGGAACATCGCCACCGAATAGACCCCCACACCGGCCGCGACGAACATGTAGCCAAGCTGTGAACAGGTCGAATAGGCGATCACGCGCTTGATGTCATTCTGCACCAGACCCACGGTCGCGGCGAAAAACGCCGTCGTGGCCCCGAGGAAGACGACAAAGCTCATCGCCTCCGGCGCGTATTCCATCAGCGGCGACATGCGACACACAAGGAACACGCCCGCCGTCACCATGGTCGCCGCGTGAATGAGCGCCGACACCGGGGTCGGGCCTTCCATCGCGTCAGGCAACCATGTGTGCAGGAAAAGCTGCGCCGATTTACCCATCGCGCCCACAAAGAGCAGGAAGGCAATCAGATTTGCTGCGTTCCATTCAGTCCACAGGAACGTCAATTGGGTCTCAGCCAGCATCGGAGCGGCGGCAAATATGTCATCCAGCTTGATGCTATCGACCAGAAAGAAGAGCGCCATGATCCCAAGCGCAAACCCGAAATCGCCCACCCGGTTGACCACAAAGGCCTTGATCGCGGCGGCATTGGCGCTCGGCTTGCGGTAGTAGAACCCGATCAGAAGGTACGAGGCCACGCCCACACCCTCCCAGCCAAAGAACATCTGAAGCAGGTTATCCGACGTCACCAGCATCAACATGGCGAAGGTGAAGAACGAAAGATAAGCAAAGAACCGCGGCCGATAGCTCTCGTTTTCGCGGAAATTCTCGTCATGCGCCATGTAGCCCATGGAATAGAGATGCACGAGCGCCGAGACGGTGGTGATCACGATGAGCATGATGGCCGTCAGCCGGTCCATCCGGATCGCCCATGCGGTGTCCAGCGTGCCCGATTGCACCCAATCGAGCAGATGCACCTTTTCCATCACCCCGTCATGGCCGAGGAACACGACCCAGCTCAGGATACAGGACAGGAACAACAGGCCCGTGGTCAGCCACTGTGCGCCCTTGTCGCCAAGGATGCGCCAGCCGAAACCCGCAAGGAGCGCGCCCACGAGAGGCGCGAAGAGGAGAGTGGTTTCCATGGCTTCAGCCTTTCATCACATTGGCGTCTTCGACGGCGATCGTGCCGCGATTGCGGAAGAAACAGACAAGGATAGCAAGACCGATGGCCGCCTCTGCGGCAGCGACAGTCAGCACGAAGAGGGTGAAAACCTGCCCCACCATGTCGCCCAGATGCGCGGAAAAGGCCACGAGGTTGATATTCACCGACAACAGCATAAGTTCGATGGACATCAAGAGGATGATCACGTTCTTGCGGTTCAGGAAGAGGCCAAAGATGCCTATCACGAACAGGGCCGCCGCCACCGTGAGATAATGTTCAAGTCCGATCATGTCTGTCCCTCCGGGCTGTGCCCGATTGTCGTCTTTACGCGTCACCCCGGTCTATGCCGGGATCATGTTACTTTCGTCAAACCCGGAGCGGGTAAGAGGTAATTACAACCCCTGCCCCGGCTTCACATCCCGCAACTCCATCGCCTTGGCGGGGTCGCGATACATCTGCGCCAGCACATCCTGCCGCTTGACATCCGTCCGGTGCCGCAGCGTCAGAACGATTGCGCCGATCATGGCCACCAGCAGGATCAAGCCCGAAAGCTGGAACAGGATGAAATACTTGTCATAGAGCAAGAGACCCAGAGCGGCCGTATTCTCGACCCCCTCGGGTGTCACCGCGGCGCGTGCCGCCTCGGCCCCGTCGGCCATTTGCCAATTGCCAAAGACCAGCCCGAATTGCATCAGCAGGATCACCCCGATCAGCAGCGCCAGCGGCATGTATTTCGCCATTTCAGCCTTCAATTCGGCGAAATCCACATCGAGCATCATCACCACAAAGAGGAAAAGCACCGCGACCGCGCCGACATAGACGATGATCAAGAGCATCGCCACAAACTCGGCCCCCAAGAGCACGAAAAGCCCCGCGGCACTGATAAAGGACAGGATCAGCCACAGCACCGAATGCACCGGATTGCGGCTGATGACCGTCATCAGCCCGCCGGTCAGCAGCGACACCGCAAAGAGATAAAAGGCCATGGCCGCAAACGTCATTTGTCTTTTCCTTCCTTGTCGCCCTGGTCCATGACCTCGCGGGCGAAATCCATGGCGCGGGTCATCGAGGGGATGCCGGCAAACATCGCCATCTGCGCGATGGTCTCGGCAATCTCGTCCCGGGTCGCCCCGGCCTCGAGCGCATGGCGCACGGTCATGCGGATTTGCGTATCGCTCTGCGCGCCCAGCATGGTCAGCCCTGCCAATGTGATCAGCAGGCGCGTCTTGGCATCGAGACCTTCCTTGTTCAACCCCTTGCCAAAGCTCATTTCCATGAACTCCTTGGGCATGGTCGGCCAGAGTGTCTCGAACCCTTTGGGAGAAAAGGATTCAAGCGCCGGATTGAGCGCCTTGGCCATTTCCTGAGCCTGACGCATCATCATCTCGAAGGGGTTGGTTGGATCGCTCATCGGTAGGGTGCATCCATCTCGAGGTTGCGGGCAATTTCGGCCTCCCAACGATCGCCATTCGCCAAGAGCCGCGCCTTGTCATAGAACAACTCTTCGCGGGTTTCGGTGGCGAACTCGAAATTCGGGCCTTCGACGATGGCATCGACCGGACATGCCTCTTGGCAGAAGCCGCAGTAGATGCATTTCGTCATGTCGATGTCGTAGCGCGTGGTGCGGCGACTGCCGTCATCGCGGGGTTCGGCATCAATAGTGATCGCCTGCGCCGGGCAGATCGCCTCGCAGAGCTTGCACGCGATGCAGCGTTCTTCGCCATTGGCATAGCGGCGCAGCGCGTGCTCGCCCCGGAACCGGACCGAAAGCGGACCCTTTTCATGCGGATAGTTCACCGTGGCCTTGGGGGCGAAAAAGTATTTCAGCCCGAGCCGGAACCCATTGAAGAAGTCGGAGAGCAGGAAATACCCCGCCGCACGGCCGTAATCTATCTTGGTCATGGATCAGCCTCCAATCGCCCAGCGGGCCCAA
>NZ_JAGPVV010000032.1 GCF_018066915.1 Roseovarius sp. | reverse complement strand
GCCCCGCGCGCACCGCGCGACGACCGGCCCGAGCGTGCGCCGCGCGCGCCGCGCGAAGATCGCCCCGAACGCGCCCCGCGAGAGGATCGCCCGGCCCGTGCCCCGCGTGAGCAGCAGGCGAGCCGAGAGCATCACGCCCCGTGTGACAGCGCGCCGCGTCCGGCCCCCAAACCACGCCCGAAACCGGCCGGTGCGCCGCCCGCCGCCATGACCCGAGCGGTTGAAGAGGGCACCGTGACGCCCTACCGCAAACCCCGCGCCGAAAGCAGCGATGCGCCGCGCCCTGCCAAAAAGCCGTGGTCCGGTGACAAGCCTGCGGCCAAACCCTTTGGCAAGCCTGCCGGAAAGCCAACCGGGAAACCATCTGGCAAACCCGCCGGAAACGCCGCAGGGGATCGCAAACCGGGGGCCAAACCCTTTGGCAAACCCGAAGGCCGCCCCTACGCCAAGTCCGATGCCAAACCCGGTGCCAAGCCCTATGGCAAACCGGCGGCCAAATCCGGCGACAAACCCTTTGACAAGCCGCGCGCGCGCCCCGCGCCCCGCGATGCCGAACCTGCCGCGCCCAAGCCCAATCTGGCGGCGGATACCTCCAAACGCTTTGTCCCGCCCGGAGCGGCCAAGAAACCCGGCAAACCGGGTGCAGGCCCAGCCAAGACCTTTGCCGGCAAACCAAGTGCCGCCAAACCCAAAGGCAAAGGCGCCCCACCCAAGGCCCGCGCCGGTTTCGGTGGCAGCACGCCGCCCAAGCGCGGCAAGCCGTAAGCTCTGACACCACCCTATCTAACACATCAGGCCGGGAATTTCCCGGCCTGAGTGCTGTCATGGGCTGCGCCTCGTCCTACGCCTCGGGCAAGAGGCCCTCTGGGATGTTCTGGTAGCAGACAGGGCGCAGAAAGCGGCGGATCGACAAGGTGCCCACCGAGGTTGCGCCGAAATTGGTGGAGGCGGGGTATGGTCCGCCATGGACCATCGCATCGCAGACCTCGACCCCGGTCGGGAAACCATTGGCCAGCACCCGGCCTGCCTTGCGCTCCAGCACCGGCAAGAGGCGGCGCGCAAGGGTGGTGTCGCCCGCGTCCATGTGCAGCGTTGCGGTCAACTGGCCTTTGAGGCTCTGCGCGACTGTCAGCATTTCCTCTGCATCCTGCGCCACCACGATCAGGCCAAGGGGGCCAAAGACCTCTTCACTGAGCGCGTGATTGCCCAGCCAGTCGCGCGCGGCGACCTGGAACAAAAAGGGTTTCGCCTGACGCTGATCGCACATCGCGGTCAAAAGGTCCTGCACCCCCGGCTGCGTGCCCATCTGCGCCGCGCCCTTGGCATAGGCCTTTGCAATGCCCGTCGTCAGCATCACCTGCGCGCCACTCTCGCTCAGCGCCGCGCGGGTGGCCTCGGCGAAGGCGTCGGCCTCCGGCCCGGCCAACACCACCGCAATGCCGGGGTTGGTGCAGAATTGGCCTGCGCCCAGTGTCAGCGATCCCGCCCAACCTGTTGCAATCTCTGTCCCGCGCGCCGCCATGGCAGAGGGCAAGAGGAACATCGGATTGACGCTGCCCAATTCACCGAAGAACGGGATCGGATCGGGCCGAGCCGCGCAAAGATCAAAGAGCGCCCGCCCCCCGGCCAGCGAGCCGGTAAAGCCCACGGCGCGGATCAGCGGGTGCTGCACCAATGCCTCACCCACCGCGCGGTTGCCGCCCTGCACGAGGCTGAAGACACCGCTTGGCATGGCGCATTTCAGGGTCGCCGCATGGATCGCCTCAGCCACCACTTCGGAAGTGCCGGGATGCGCACCGTGACCCTTGACCACAACCGGGCAGCCCGCCGCAAGCGCCGCCGCCGTGTCGCCCCCCGCTGTGGAAAAGGCGAGCGGAAAGTTCGACGCGCCAAAGACCGCCACTGGCCCGATAGGCCGTTGGATCATCCGCAGATCGGGACGCGGCAGGGGTTTGCGATCAGGCAGCGCGGCATCGTGGCGGCGGTCGAGGTAATCGCCCTTGAGGATATGATCAGCGAAGAGCCGCAATTGCCCAGTGGTGCGCCCGCGCTCTCCCTCCAGCCGTGCGGCAGGCAGGCCGGTTTCCCGCGTGCCGATCTCGGTGATCTGTGCCCCCCGCGCCTCGATCTCATCCGCGATGGTATGCAGAAACGCGGCCCGGTCGGCGCGGCTGGTGGCACCATAGGTCCAGAACGCCTCTTCCGCCGCCTGCGCCGCGCGGTCCACCAACTCCGGCGTGCCCACGGAAAACGCCTGCCCCGCTCCCTCTGCCGGATCGGACAGGAATGTCTCTTCCGTGCCGATCCACTCTCCTGCGATCAAATGCTTGCCGTGCGGGGTGAATGTCATGGGGGGGTCCTTTCGGTCTGGGGAAGCTGGTCATTGCGCACAACACCTCTTCCAACAAGGTTTTTCACGGTCTACCGATTTTTTTCCCGACATGCCAGTATTTTTCTTTTAGGAAAATTATTGCAAAAAAGGACCAAAGGCCTCATGCTGAAAAAAGAATCAACAGAGAGGGGACCACCAATGAAAAAAATGACAGTTTTCGCCGCCCTGCTGGGTATGACCAGCATCGCCGGCACCGCTCAGGCGGACAAGCTTGACGACATCATTTCCTCGGGCACCTTGCGTTGCGCCGTCGTGCTCGACTTCCCGCCCATGGGGATGCGCGACGCCAACAACGTGCCGATCGGCTTTGACGTCGATTACTGCAACGATCTGGCCGCAGCCCTTGGCGTAGAGGCAGAAATCGTCGAAACCCCGTTCCCCGAGCGTATTCCGGCGCTGATGTCGGGCCGCGTCGATGTGGGCGTCGCCTCGACCTCGGACACGCTCGAGCGGGCCAAGACGGTCGGGTTCTCGATCCCCTATTTCGCCTTTGAAATGGCCGTGACCGCCAATAGCGGCACCGGCATCACCTCTTACGAGGGGATGAAGGGCCACACCGTCGGCGCGGTTGCAGGCACGTATGAGGCCATCGCACTCGAGGCGCAGGTCAAGGAATGGGGCGAGGGCGAATTCCGCCCCTACCAGACGCAGGCCGATGTGTTCCTGGCGCTCAGCCAAGGTCAGCTTGACGCGACCGTGTCCACCTCGACCGTGGCGCAGGCCAATGTGCAGTCGGGCAACTACAAGGACATCTCCGTGGTGGGCTTTGCCCCCTTCGACACCGACTATGTGGCGCTTTTTGCCAAGCGAGACGAGTATGGCTTTCTCAACTATCTCGATCTTTTCGTGAACCAGCAGGTGCGCACCGGCCGTTACGACGAGCTCTATGAAAAATGGGTTGGCGGCGAAGTGCCGAAACTGATGGTGCCGAACGCCTATCGCTGATAGCCTGCGCAAGAGTTGGCGGCGCGGACACCCCGCGCCGCCAATTGCTATTTCCCCAAGGGGCGGGGTGTCCTGATGTTCAATTATACCTTCCAGTGGAATCAGGCGTTCAACCGTCTGCCGCAGATGCTCGACGGGGCGCTGGTCACGATGGAGATTGCGATCCTGTCCATGGCCTTGGGCATCGCACTTGCCATCCTGCTCACCGTGTTCCGGTTGTCGGGGTCACGCCCGCTGATGGCCTTTGCAACCACTTGGGTGGAAATCGCCCGCAACACGCCTGCCCTCTTTCAGATCTACATGGCGCATTTCGGCGTCGCCAGTTTCGGCATCCATTTCAGCCCTTTCGTGTCGATCCTGATCGGCATCACCTTCAACAACGCGGGCTATCTGACCGAGAATTTTCGCGGCGCGCTCAAGGCAATCCCCGACACCCAAGGCCGCGCTGGCCGCTCTCTGGGCCTGACGCAGTTGCAATCCTTTCGCTATATCATCGCGCCACAGATGCTGCGGATCTCGTTTTTGCCGATGACCAATCAGATGGTCTGGGCAATCCTGATGACCTCGCTGGGCGTGACCGTGGGTATGAACAGCGATCTTTACGGGGTGACGCAGGACCTCAACGCGCTCACGTTCCGCACCTTCGAGCTTTTCGCGCTGGCCGCCGTGATCTTTTACCTGATCACGAAAACCATCACTCTTGGCGGCCGCCTGATCGCGGCGCGGCTCTTTCGGTATTGAGGGGACACGCGCATGTTTGACACCGCCCTCACCGCCAATGACCTTGTGTTTCTCGCCAAGGGCGCGGGGATCACCATCCTTGTCACCGCGATTTCGGTGGTTATCGGCACCCTCTTGGGCATCCTCTTTGGGGTGATCCGGGTGCAACTTGGCCCGGTTTGGGCCGCCCCGCTGACCTTCTTTCTCGACATTTTCCGCTCTGTGCCGCTGCTCATTCAGCTTGTCTTGGGCAATGCCTTTGTCGGGATGGTGCTGCAACTCCAGATTTCGGGCTTTACCGTGGCCTGCATCGTGCTGTCGCTCTACACCTCGGCCTATTGCGCCGAAATCGTGCGAGGGGGCATTGATGCGGTGCCGGAAATCACCCGTCGCGCGGCACGGTCGCTCGGCCTGACATGGGGTCAGGACATGCGCTATATCGTGCTGCCACTGGCCACGCGGGTGGCGCTGCCGTCGTGGATCGGTCTGGCGCTTGGGGTGATGAAGGACTCGGCGCTGGTCTATGTGGTGCAGGTCACGGAACTCTTGAAATCCACCCAGATCCTCATCACGCGCCTGCAAGAGCCGCTGTTCCTGTTGCTCATCTGTGGTGCCTTCTACTTTGTCATCAGCTTCCCGCTTGCCCGTTTCGGCGGCTATCTCGAAAAAAGGTGGTCCAATGATTGAGATCCAGAATGTCCGCAAATCCTTTGGCGAGTTGGAGGTTCTCAAGGGGATCGACCTGACGGTGCAGCGCGGCGAGGTCGTGACCGTGATCGGCGGCTCGGGGTCGGGCAAGTCAACGCTGCTGACCTGCATCAACGGGCTGGAGCCGATTGATAGCGGCCGGATCACCATCGACGGCACCGAGGTGCATGCCAAATCCACCAACCTGAACAAGCTACGTCGCAAGGTGGGCATCGTGTTTCAGCAATGGAACGCCTTTCCGCATCTCACGGTGCTGGAGAATGTCACATTGGCCCCGCGCAAGGTGCTGGGCATGGCCAAGGCTGAGGCCGAGGCGATTGCCGAAAAGCAACTGCGCCATGTCGGCCTGGGTGACAAGCTGACGACCTATCCCTCGCGCCTCTCGGGCGGGCAACAACAGCGCATGGCGATTGCCCGCGCATTGGCGATGTCGCCCGATTACATGCTCTTCGACGAGGTAACATCGGCGCTTGATCCGCAGCTTGTGGGCGAGGTTCTGGAAACCCTCAAGATGCTGGCCGAAGAAGGCATGACCATGATCTGCGTGACGCATGAGATGGGCTTTGCCCGTGATGTGTCCAAGCGGGTGGCGTTCTTTCATCAGGGTATCATGGCTGAAATCGGCGCGCCGGATCAGCTTTTCGGTGATCCGCAGCATCCCGAAACGCAAAAGTTCCTCGCCAACGTGCGCTGAGGGCACGCGGGGCGGTAGAATGTTGCCTAGAAACGGCGCGCGTCGAACGGTGCCAAGGCAATCGCCGGATCGCGCCGCGCGGCAAGCGCCGCCACCAGCTCCCCTGTGCCCGCCGATTGCGTCAGGCCCAGATGCCCGTGGCCAAAGGCGTAGATCACCCGGTCGGCGCGCGGCGCGCGCGAAATGATCGGCAGGCTATCGGGCAGCGACGGGCGGAACCCCATCCATTGCGTGCCGCCCTGCGGATCAAACCCCGGCAGGAAATCGCGGGCTTTGCGCAGCAGCGTTTCGGCGCGCTTGTAATTGGGCGCAAGACGCAAGCCGCCCAGTTCCACCGCCCCGCCGACGCGCAGCCCATCGCCGATCTTGCTCACGACAAAGCCGTGATCGGCAAAGGTCAGATGCGTGCGCAGATCGAAACTGGCGGTGGAAAAGGTGGTGTTATAGCCGCGCTCGGTTTCGAGCGGGAGGGTGTCGCCCAAGGTGCGCGCGAGATGGTGCGACCAGGCGCCCGCCGCCAGCACAACCTGATCGGCGCGGATCGTGCCGGCCGCGGTCTCGATCTCGACACCGTCCCCCACCTGCCGCAGCGCGCGGATATCGGCGATCTCGATCACGCCACCCGCGGCCACGAACCGCTGCGCCAGATGTTCGGTCCACCGCGCCGGATCGACCGTGTTCATCCAATCGGGCGTATAGCCCGCATGGGTGAAACGCGGGCTGAGACCGGGCTGAATCTCAGCCAATGCGCCGGGGCTTTGAAGCAGGTCGAACCGCACGCCATGCTTGCGGCGCAAATGCCATGCTGGCAGGCTCGCGCGATAGGCGGCCTCTCCTTCATAGACCTGCAATTGCCCCTCGCGGCGCATCAACGGTTCGCCTGACACGTCCACAATCAACCGCTCTAACGCGGCGCGGGAATGGTGCATCAGGCTGGCCTGTGCCGCCACCGCCGCCGCATAGCGATCCTGCCAACTCGCCCGCCAGAACCGCAGCATCCACGGCAAGAGCGGTAGCGCGTAGGCAGGCGGGATCGACAGTGGCCCCAAGGGATCAAGCAACCATTTCGGCGCCTTGCGCAGGATGCCGGGGGTCGCCAGCGGCTCGATATCGGTATAGGCAAAGGCCCCGGCATTGCCGCGTGAGGTCTCGGCGGCGACGCCCTTGCGGTCGAGAATACGCACGGAATGGCCGTCCCGTTGCAGCGCAAGGGCACTTGTGACGCCGATAATACCAGCACCGATAACGAGGATTTCAGAGCGCGCCATGGGGCACCTTTGCCGTAAGGGTCAGAGACGGATACCGTTGCGGAACGGATCGTTGGAATCGAACAAGAGCGTGCTTTCGGCCATGACATAAGCCCTCCCGGTGATCGACGGAATCACGCCGCCATTCGGGCCGGGGGTATAGGACAGCCGATAGGTGCTGCCGATCACGCTTTCCTGCACAATCTCTTGCCCCACTTCCAGCCGCCCCTCGGCAGCCAAACAGGCCAGCCGCGCCGAACATCCCGTGCCGCAGGGCGAGCGGTCATAGGCATTATCGGGGCAAAGGACAAAGTTGCGGCTATGAACCGCCGCATCGTCGGAGGGGCCGTAAAAGATCACGTGATCCACGTCTATCCCCTGCGCCTGCACCGCTTCCCGCACAGCAATGGTGGCATCGGTCAGCGACCGGATATTGCCGGAATGGACGGGAATGGGGCTGGGATCGACAAGGAAAAAGAGATTGCCGCCATAGGCCACATCGCCAGAGACCGCGCCGATACCCTCAATCTCGACCGTGACGCCGGTATGGGTGCGGCGGCTCTCGATATTGGTGACGGTGACAGTATTGGCGTCGATCAGATCGACCGTGACGATGCCCACGGGTGTCTCGATCCGGTGCGTGCCCGGTTTGATCCGGCCCATATGCGCGAGCGTGACGACAAGGCCTATGGTTCCATGACCGCACATACCCAAAACCGCCTCGGCATCGAAATAGATCACGCCGGTGACGCAGCTCGGAT
>NZ_JAGPVV010000023.1 GCF_018066915.1 Roseovarius sp. | reverse complement strand
ATCACCAATGTCCTGCCGTGGCGGCCCCCACAGAACCGCGACCCTGAACCTGCGGAAATCGCCATGATGCGCCCGTTTGTGGCGCGGCATGTGGCCTTGGTGAACCCGGCGGTGATCGTGCTCATGGGCAATATCAGTTGTGAGGCAGGTCTTGGCCGGCACGGCATCACCCGGTTGCGCGGACAATGGGCCGAGGCCTATGGCACGCCTGCGTTGCCGATGTTTCATCCTGCCTATCTCTTGCGCACGCCTGCGGCCAAGCGCGAGGCCTGGGCGGATTTATTGGCGCTCAAGGCGCGGTTGCGAGAGGTGGCGACGTGATCGTCGATCCTTTGACGCTTTTGGCGTTTGTCCCGGCGGGCCTCGCGCTCAACCTCACGCCGGGGGCGGATATGATGTTCTGCCTGGGTCTGGGATTGCGCGCGGGGCCGCGCCCGGCCTTGGCCGCGAGTGCCGGGATTTCTGCGGGGGGCATGGTGCATGTGACGCTGGCGGGGCTGGGTCTGGCGGCGGCCATCGCCGCGCAGCCGGTGGTTCTGGACGTGATCCGCTGGCTGGGGGTGGGCTATCTCTTGTGGCTGGCCTGGGGCGCGCTGCGGATGGGGCCATTGCGCCCCGATGCGCGGGTGATGGGGGGGACGCGTGCCTTTCGTGAAGGGATGATGGTCAACCTGCTCAATCCCAAGGTCATTCTCTTTGTGCTGGCCTTTGTGCCGCAATTCGTTGATCCCGCACGCGCCATCCTGCCGCAGTTCCTGATCTTTGGCTTGATCCTCGCGGTGGGTGGGTTTGTGATCAATGGTGCGGTCGGGGTTTTCGCCGGGGGGCTGGGGCGGCGTCTGGCGACCTCGCCACGGTTCGCGCGGGGGCTGGGGATTGCCTCGGCCACGATCTTTACCGCGCTGGCCGCGCGTCTGGCACTCATGCAGAGGAGTTGACCCTATGTCCCGAATTGACGAGAGCAAGGAGTTTATCCCCGTGCGGATCGCCGTTCTGACGGTTTCGGACAGCCGCGACATGTCTGATGACCGCTCGGGCGATACCTTGGTGGCGCGGATCGAGGAGGCGGGGCATATCCTTGCGGATCGCATGATCGTGCGGGATGAGCGCGATCAGGTGGCCGAACAATTGCGCGAGTGGATCGCCAATCCGGAGGTGGATGTGGTGATTTCCACCGGGGGCACGGGCCTGACGGGGCGCGATGTGACGGTCGAGGCACATCGCGATGTCTATGAGAAGGAAATCGACGCCTTTGGCACGGTCTTTACCATCGTGTCGATGCAGAAGATCGGCACCTCGGCGGTGCAGAGCCGCGCCACGGGGGGCGTGGCGGGGGGCACCTATCTCTTTGCGCTGCCCGGCAGTCCGGGGGCGTGCAAGGATGCCTGGGACGAAATCCTGAAATATCAGCTCGATTATCGGCACCGGCCCTGCAATTTCGTAGAGATCATGCCGCGTCTGGACGAGCACAAGCGCCGGAAGTGACGGGCGGCGGCGTATGACCTCTGAGACTGGCTTGGCATTCTGCGGGCCGGGGTTACATTACACGGATCAGCCAGCCAGCGGGGCCGGTTCAAGAGGTTGCGCACCATGCGGTTTCTGCGTCAGGGCCTGATCGGGCTCTTTCTGCTATCCCTGACCTTGGGCCTCTTGGCCTATGCCGGGCAGACCGTGGTCAGCGCGGTGCAAGAGCGCATGGCGCGTGAGGTGCGGGTGCCCGAGCGCAAGGAGCGGGCCTTTGCCGTGCGCACAGTGCGCGCGGTCGAGGCCGAGATCACGCCCACCCTCACCGCCTTTGGCCAGATCGAGAGCCGCCGCACGCTGGAAATCCGCGCGCAGGCAACCGGGGTGATCACCGAGTTGGCGCCCGAATTCGTCGAAGGCGGCATGGTGCGCGCCGGGCAATTTCTGGCGCGGATCGACCCTGCGGATGCCGAAAGCGCGCTGGAGCGGGCGCGCACCGACCTGATGGATGCCCAAGCCGAGGCACGCGAAGCGGCGCGCGCCCTCGATCTGGCGCGGGACGAGTTGGCCGCACGTCGCGAGCAGGCCGAAATTCAGGATCGCGCGCTGGCGCGGCAGCGTGATCTGGAGGCGCGCGGCGTGGGCACGCTCACGGCCGTGGAAAGCGCCGAATTCAACGTGGTGCAGGCGCGGCAGGCGGTGTTGGCCAGCCGTCAGGCGCTGGCGCTGGCGGAGGCGCGGATAGATCAGGCGGCGACATCCACGGCGCGGGCCGAACTGGCGCTGTCCGAGGCCGAGCGGCGGCTGGCGGAGACGCGCATCACCGCAGGATTTACCGGCACGCTGAGTGAGGTGAGCGTGGTTGCGGGGCGTCTGGTGGCGGCCAATGAGCAACTGGCGCAACTGGTGGATGGCGCGGCGCTCGAGGTGGCGTTTCGCGTCTCGACCGCGCAATATGCGCGGCTCTTGGATGAGAGCGGCGGGTTGATTGACGCGACCGTGACGGTGGCGCTCGACACCGGCGGGCTGGATTTGACTGCTGTGGGGCGGATCACGCGGCAGGGTGCGGCACTGGCCGAGGGCGAGAGCGGGCGGCTGATCTTTGCCACGCTCGAGACCGCGCCCGCGATGAAGCCCGGCGATTTCGTGACTGTGACGGTTGAAGAGCCGGTGCTGGCCGCCGCCATTCGCCTGCCTGCGACGGCGCTGGGGCCGGATGGTCAGGTGCTGGTGATTGGCGCGGAGGAGCGGCTGGAGGCGGTGGCGGTCACGCTCTTGCGGCGGCAGGGCAATGATATTCTGGTCGCGGCACCGGGGCTGGCGGGGCGCGATGTGGTGGCCGAGCGCACGCCGGTTCTGGGCGCGGGCATCAAGGTGCGCAAACTCGAGAGTGCCGAGGCCGTGCCTGAGGCGGACACCGTCACGCTCAGCCCGGACAGGCGCGCGCGCCTGATGGCCTATGTCGAGGCCAGCACCGATATGCCGGACGAGGCCAAGCGCCGCCTCTTGGCGCAGTTGGAACAACCCGAGGTCTCGCTGAGCACGGTGGAACGGCTGGAACGCCGCATCGGGGGCTGAGGGGCATGGCGGGGCTGATTTCCTGGTTCACGCGGCACCGCACGGCGGCCAATCTGCTCTTGGTGCTGATGGTGGCGCTGGGGCTCATGGCCTTGCCGCGAATGCGGGCGCAATTCTTTCCCGATGTGGTGATCGACAATGTATCCGTGTCGGTCGCCTGGGAGGGGGCGAGCGCCGAGGATGTGGACGGGGGCATCGTGCAGGTGCTGGAACCGGCGCTCTTGGCCGTCGAGGGGGTCGAGGCCGCCACCTCGCTCAGCCGCGAGAACAGCGCGCTGGTAACGCTCGAGTTCGAGCCGGGCTGGGATATGGGCCGCGCGGCGGACGAGGTGCAAGCCGCACTTGATATCATCACCACCCTGCCCGACGAGGCCGAAGAGCCGGTGGTGCGGCGCGGCGCGTGGCGCGATCAGGTGACGGATGTGGTGATCACCGGGCCGGTGGGCACGGAACAACTGGCGCGACTGGCGGATGAACTGGTGGCGCGGCTCTTTGATGCCGGGGTGACGCGCACCACGATCGAAGGCGTGGCAGCACCCGAGACCGTGATCGAGGTGCCGGGACAGGCGCTGATTGCCAATGACATCACCATGGCCGAGATTGCCGCCGCCATTGCCGCCGAAATCACCGCCGATCCGGCGGGGGACATGACCGGGGCCAACACCCGCCTGCGCACGGGCACGGAAAAGCGCAGCGCGCGCGATATTGCGGCGATCACGCTGCGGATTGGCCCCGATGGCAGCGCGCTGAGGGTGGGCGATGTGGGCCGGGTCCGCATCGAAGGCGCGACGCGGGCGCTGGCCTATTTCGTCGACGATGCCCCGGCGATGAGCGTGCGGGTGGACCGATCCGCGCGGGGTGATGCGCTTGATATTCAGGCCAAGGTGCAGGAGGTGGCGGACCGCATGGCCGACACCCTGCCCGAGGGGGTGAGTATCGACCTCATCCGCACACGGGCCGAGGCGATATCAGGCCGGATCAAGATGCTGGTCGAAAATGCGCTGACGGGTCTGGCGCTGGTGGTGGGGTTGCTGTTTCTGTTTCTCAACGCGCGCACGGCGTTCTGGGTGGCTGCGGGGATTCCGGTGGCGATGCTGGCGGCGATGGCGATCATGTATGCCGCCGGTCTCACGCTCAACATGATCTCGCTTTTTGCGCTGATCATCACGCTGGGGATTGTGGTGGATGATGCCATCGTCGTGGGCGAACATGCCGATGCGCGGCATCGCAAACTGGGCGAGCCGCCGATGGTTGCGGCGGAACGCGCCGCCGGGCGCATGGCGCTGCCGGTCTTTGCCGCGACGCTGACCACGCTGATTGCGTTCTTTGGGCTGGTGGTCATTGGCGGACGGTTTGGCGATCTGATCTACGACATTCCCTTCACGGTGATTGCCGTGCTGGTGGCGAGCCTGATCGAGTGTTTCCTGATCCTGCCCAACCATATGGCGCATGCGCTGGCCCATTCGGCCAAGGTGCATTGGTATGACATCCCAAGCCGGGTGGTGAACCGGGGCTTTCAGGCATTTCGCGACCGTGCCTTTCGCCCGCTTATCGGCTGGGTGATCCGGGGCCGTTATGCGGTGTTGGCGGCGGCGGTGCTGCTGTTGGCGACGCAAGTGGCGAGTTTCGTGCGCGGCGATGTGACGTGGCGGTTTTTCAACGCGCCGGAACAGGGCAGCGTCACGGGCAATTTCGCGATGCTGCCGGGGGCCACGCGCGAAGACACGCTGGCGCAGATGCGCGCGTTGCAGCAGGCCGCCGAGGAACTGGGTGCGGAATACGAGGCCGAGCTTGGGGCAAACCCGCTGGCCTATGTGGTGGCACAATTGGGGGGCGCTGCGGGACGCGGCCTGTCGGGGTCGGACACGCGCGAGGCCGATCTTTTGGGCGGGATTTCCATCGAGTTGATCGACGCCGATCTGCGGCCCTATTCCAGTTTCGCCTTTGTCGCCGACCTGCAAGAGCGGGTGGTCCAGCATCCGCTGACCGAAACGCTGAGCTTTCGCGGGTCGCGGGCGGGGCCGGGAGGCGATGCGCTTGACGTGCAGCTATACGGGGCGGAGGCAGAACAGCTCAAATCCGCCGCCGAGGCGCTGAAAAGAGCGCTGGCGCGGTATCCCGAGGTCTCGGGGCTGGAGGATAGTCTGGCCTATGACAAGGCCGAGTTGATCCTCGACCTCACGCCACAGGGGGCGGCGCTTGGCTTTACCATCGACGATCTGGGGCAGACCCTGCGCAACCGGGTGAGCGGGATCGAGGCCGCCACATATCCCGACGGGCCACGGTCGGCAGAGGTGCGAGTGGAACTGCCCGAGGGGGAATTGACCGCCGATTTTCTGGAACGGATGCAGTTGCGCACACCGGGCGGGCAATATGTGCCGCTGGTCGATCTGGTCAGCGTCGAGACGCGCACCGGCTTTGCCTCGGTCCGGCGGGAAAACGGCCTGCGACTGGTGACGGTGACGGGCGATATCTCCGAGGATGACCCCGCGCGCGCCGCCGAGATTTCCCGCGCGCTGGAGGCTGAAATCCTGCCCGATGTGGCGGCGCGCTATCAGGTGGAATACCGGCTGGCGGGGCTCAACGAGCAGGAAGACGCGTTCATGGCCGATGCCCGGCTGGGGCTGATGGCGACGCTCTTGGGGATTTATCTGGTGCTGTCGCTGGTGTTTGCGAGTTGGACCCGGCCCATGGTGGTGATGGCGATCATTCCCTTTGGTCTGGTGGGCACCATCTGGGGCCATGCGCAATGGGATGTGCCGCTGTCGATGTTCACGGTGGTGGGATTGTTGGGCATGACCGGCATCATCATCAACGATTCCATCGTTTTGGTCACGTCGATTGACGAACATGCGCAATCGCGGGGCCTGATCCCGGCTATTATCGAAGGCACCGCGGACCGGTTGCGCGCGGTTCTGCTGACCACGCTGACGACGGTTCTGGGGCTGGCGCCCTTGCTCTTTGAACGCTCGACTCAGGCGCAATTTCTCAAGCCGACGGTGATCACGCTGGTTTACGGGCTTGGGTTCGGGATGGTGCTGGTGCTTTTGGTGGTGCCGGCGCTCTTGGCCATCGGGCGGGACCTGTCGCGGCCCATAACCGCGCTCCGCCGGGGGCTGCGCGGGCGTCGGGCCGGGTTGCAGGGCGTGCTTGGCGCGGGGCTCGCGATGGTGCTGGGTTGGTTCGGGGCGACGATGGGCTGGGTGCTGGTGACAGGGGATTTGCCGGGGCCGCTGGCAGGGCTGATGCCCTTGCCGCCGATGGGCGCGGCGCTGGCATTTTTCCTGATGGGCAGCGCGCTTTGCCTCGTGCTGGTCTATCTTGTCACCGCGGTTCGCCGCCCGCGCAGCGCCTGATCGCTCTTGCACAGGCGGCCTCGCGGCGCTACCCCTCTGCCCATGCGTATCATCCGCGATTACACCTATGTCACTGACGCCGACCGGGGCGCGAGCGCCGCCATCGGCAATTTCGATGGCGTGCATGTCGGCCATCGGTCGGTGATCGAACTGGCGCGCACGGCGGGCGAGCGCATTGGCGCGCCCTTGGGGATTCTTACCTTCGAGCCGCATCCGCGCGAGTATTTCGCGCCTGACGCGCCGCCCTTTCGCTTGATGGGCCGCGAGGCGCGGGCGCATCGGCTGGAAAAGCTGGGGGTTGAGCGGCTCTATGAGATCAATTTCAACGCAGGGTTGGCGGCGTTGAGCCCGCGCGCCTTTGCAGAGACTGTGATCCGCGATGGTTTGGGCCTGCGGCATGTGGTGGTGGGATCGGATTTCTGTTTTGGCAAAGGACGGGCGGGCAATGCCGCGATGCTGCAAGAGTTTGGCGACGAAATGGGGTTTGGCGTGACCATCGCCACGCTTCTTGAGGGCGAGAGCGGGCAGGTGTCATCCACGGCGATCCGCGCCGCGCTGAGTGCTGGCGAGCCGCGCGCCGCCGCCGCCATGCTGGGCCATTGGCACAGGATCGACGGGCCGGTGATTGGCGGCGAACAGCGCGGGCGCACGCTGGGCTATCCCACGGCGAATATGTCGATCAAGGGGCTGCATCCGCCCAAGTTCGGCATTTATGCCGTGCTGGTCGATGTTCTGGATGGGCCGCACAAGGGGCAGTATCATGGCGCGGCCTCGCTCGGTGTGCGGCCGATGTTTCAGGGCGAAGAGGCCAATATCGAAACCTTCATCTTTGACTTTACCGGTGATCTCTATGGGGCCAACCTGTCGGTCGGGCTGATAGACTACCTGCGCCCCGAGGCGACATTCGACAGTCTCGAGGCGTTCATCGCGCAGATGGATGCCGATTGCCTGCGCGCCCGCGCCATTCTGGCCGCGCTATGAGCGATCCCATCAACCGCAGCGGATTGCGCCCGCGTTACTGGGAAACCACGCGCCTTGACCGCATGACGCGCGCGGAATGGGAGGCGCTGTGCGATGGCTGCGGCAAATGCTGCATGAACAAGCTGGAGGATGAGGAGACCGGCGAGGTCGCCTTTACCCGCGTGGCCTGTCGCCTGTTTGACGATACCACCTGCCTCTGTGCGCAATACCCGATCCGGCATCAGTTCGTGCCCGAGTGCATCACGCTCAAGCCGCATACGATCGAGAGCCATGCCTATTGGCTGCCCGAAACCTGCGCCTACAAGCTGCTGTATCTGGGCAAGCCTCTGTTTCCCTGGCACCCGCTGATCTCCGGCGATGCGAACAGCGTGCATGAGGCGGGCGTGTCGATGCGGCACCGGACCCTGCCCGAGTTCGAGGTGCCCGAGGACGATTGGGAAGATCATATCATCGAGGAGCCGCTCTGATGCAATTCGCCTCTGACAATTCCGGTCCGGCGCTGCCCGGTGTGATGCAGGCGATGGCCGAGGTGAATATCGGGCATATGCCGTCTTATGGCACCGAGGCACCGATGCTCGAGGTGTGCGACCGGCTGCGCGATTTGTTCGAGGCACCGCAGGCCAGTGTCTATCTGGTGGCCACGGGCACGGCGGCCAATGCGCTGGCGCTGGCGACCCTCTCGGAGCCGTGGCAGACCGTGTTCTGCACGCCGCTGTCGCATATCCATGTGGATGAATGCAACGCGCCCGAGTTTTTCACCGGCGGGGCCAAGCTGAGCCTTGTGGGGGAGGCGGACAAGATGACGCCCGAGGATCTGGCGCGCGCGATTGCACTCTGGCCGGCGGGCGATGTGCATAATCCGCAGCATGGGCCGCTGGCGTTGACGCAAGCGACGGAGCGCGGGCGGATTTACACCTGCACCGAGATTGCGGCGCTCTGCGGGGTCGCGCGCGATCATGGGCTGCCCTGCTACATGGACGGGGCGCGCTTTGCCAATGCGGTGGCGGCGCTGGGCTGCACCCCCGCCGAGATGACATGGAAGGTGGGCATTGACGCGGTCAGCATGGGTGGCACCAAGAATGGCTGTCTGGGGGTCGAGGCGGTGATTTTCTTCAACCCCGAGAATGCCTGGGAATTCGAGTTGCGGCGCAAGCGGTCGGCGCATCTGGTGTCGAAACATCGGTATCTATCGGCGCAGATGCTGGGCTATTTGCGCGATGACCTGTGGTTGGAGACGGCACAGGTGTCCAATGCCCGCGCGGCGGTGCTCGAGGCGGGATTGCGCGACGTGCCGGGGGCAGAGATGGTGTTTGAGCGCGCCGTCAACATGATCTTTGCCCGCCTGCCCCGCGCCACGCATCAGCGGCTCAAGGCGGCAGGGGCGGTCTATGGGCTCTATGAGGGGCCATTGGAGAGCGGCGCGGGCGATGAGCCCTTGATGGCGCGGTTCGTGTGCGACTGGTCTGTGACAGAGGAACAGATCGCGCGGTTTCTGGAGATTGCGCGGGGCTGAGGCGACCGACGCACACCCGACACTGATCGGCGTGAGCATGGGTTTTCAGAAAGTATAACCGCATTAAGCTGCGTATAGCCCCCCCGCCATCCGTGCGGCGGAGGGGCAGATCCCGTGCCGGTGTGGGGGTGTTACTTTGGCACGAGAACAGCGTTGATCACGTGGATCACGCCGTTGGATTGGTCTACATCAGCCACCGTGACACGGGCTGCGTTGCCGCTTTCATCAATGATGTAGACGTTGTTGCCTTTGACCTGCGCCGACAGGGCATCGCCCGACACGGCGTTGAAGTGGTAAAAGCCATCTTTGCTGGCGCGCGCGGCGGCGATGATGTCGGCGGCAGACCAGTCACCAGCGACCACATGAGCTGTCAGGACCTTTTGCAGCATGGCCTTGTTCTCTGGCATCAGCAGCGTCTCGACCGTGCCTGCGGGCAGGGCCGCAAACGCATCGTTCACCGGCGCGAACACGGTAAACGGCCCCGGCCCCTGCAGTGTCTCGACAAGATCTGCGGCTTTCACCGCCGCAACCAGCGTCGTGTGGACCGGCGAATTGACAGCATTCTCGATGATGTTGCGCTCTATGAGCATCGGCTCGCCACCCACTGTTGGGTTGGCGGCATAAACGGCGGTGCCAAGGGCAATGGCGGTGGCCGTGCTCAGAAAGGTTTTGAAGGTCATTGGTCGTTCTCCCTTGTTTTCAAAGGCTCGTCTGAGCCGCTGATGGGAAAGCCACGTCAGCCAAGACGCAAAAGTTTCAGACTGCCCAAAGTTTATTTCACCAGAGCATCCGAACCGCCCCTTACAAGGATAAGCTTGCGGGAGTTAAAGCTCTGATCATTGGGCAAGCCGCTGGAATTTTACCCGTGAAAGAACGCGCAGATTGGGCGTGAAGGTGCAATCTTTGCCTTGCTCTCTCCTGCGGACCTGTTTGGTCCCGCCGGGCTGATGGCAGGCCGTTCAAGGGGGCCGACGAAACAGTCTGGAACACATTGCGGCGCCCTTGACCCGGAAGGATCGCACAAGGACCCTGACGCCTGACCCTGGTTTGCGCGCCTCACCCAAAGCTGCCATGCGGGCGCGGACGGGGACACACCATTGGCAAAGAACAGTAAATCCATACGCGAATGGCGAAAAGGGAAGAGCCAAGCGTCTGAGAAAATTGAGAAGGTTGGTATGGTGGGTGATGAGAGACTCGAACTCCCGACATCTTCGGTGTAAACGAAGCGCTCTACCAACTGAGCTAATCACCCGTGGGCTGCCTGATAGCCAAGGTGCTGCGTCGGCGCAAGAGGGTTTGCGCGCGGCGGGCGGGCTTGGGGCCTGATCGCCGCGCGCGGTAGGCTAGGTCAGACCCGCGCCGGGGCTTTGGCGAGCAGGGTGTAGAGCCCGCCGCCCAAGACCGCGCCGATCACCCAGTTGTAGCCCGAGAGAAACCCGAACCACGGCACCCAGACGGTCGCCACCGAAAACACCGCCGCAAGGCCAAAGGCCGTGACTGCGGTGCGGTTCCAGCCGTTCTGGTAGTGATAGCGCCCGCCCTGCATGTCATAGAGATCATCAAGGTCGAGATGGCCTTTGCGATGGACGTAGTAATCCACGATCATGATGCCAAAGATCGGGGCCAGCGTGGCGCCGAGCGTGTTGACGAAGCCGCTGATGCCGAATTCGCTGATGAAGCTGGTCCAGAGGCCACCGATGATGAGCGCGAAGACCGAGGTGATCAGCCCTGCCTGACGAAAGCTGATCTTGCCGGGGGCGAGGTTGGCTATGCCGTTCACCGCCGGGATGAAATTGGCGACAAGGTTGATGCCGACGGTCGCAGCAAAGAAGGTGATCGCCGCGATGATCCCCAAAATCACAGAGTCGGTGCGCTCGACAATCTCGCTCGGGTTGGTGATGGCCTCGCCAAAGACCACCGCCGCCCCGGCCGTGGTCAAAAGCGCCAGAGCCGAGAAGAGGATCATGTTGAAGGGCAATCCGGTGAGGTTGCCCAAGAGCATGGCGGGCCTGTCCTTGGCATAGCGGGAAAAGTCGCTGAAGTTGATCATCACGGCGGCGAAATAGGCCACCATGGTGCCGACGATGGCGACAAAGCCGTTGAATTCACTGGCAAAGGTTGCATCCGGATTGGCAAAGATCGTGCCTGCGGCAGACAAAAGCTGCCCATCCGAGCGCTGCCAGAGCACGATAACAAGGCCGATCATCACCAGATAGACGAAGGGGCCGGCGATGTTAAGAAAGGTCTCAACCCAGTTCATGCCGCGCCAGAAGATGACGATATGAAAGGCCCAGACGACGAAGAACGAGAGCCAGTCGATGCCGGTGAGGCCTAGGATTTCCGCGCCGCCGCTGGCCCCGGTGATCGAGCGGATCAGAAGGGCCACCGCCGTCGAGGCGAAGTAGACCTGCACGCCGTACCAGAACACCGCCACCGTGGCGCGCAGGATCGCAGGCAGTTTCGCGCCGCTGGTGCCAAGGCTGGCGCGCGCCAGCACCGGGTAGGGAATGCCGTATTTCTCGCCCGCAGCCCCCGAGAGATTGACCATCCACATGGTAAAGAGCCCCGCCGCGATGAGGGCAGCAAAGGCGGTCCAGCCGCTGACCCCATACGAGATGAAGAGCGACGCGACGAGCGAGTAGCCAAAGAGCGACTGCACGTCATTTGCCCAGACGTTGAAGATGGCGAACCATCCCCATGTCTTTTCATTCGCGCCGACCGGATTGAGGGTATTGCCCTCGGGGTCCATGGTATTGCCCTTGGGCACGTGCCCCTGTTCGATTGCTGTCATTTTTTCCTCCCTGACCGATCGAATTCTTGATTTTCGTGACGTTTCATCTGGCCCGAAATACCTCGGGGATCCGGGGGCAGCGCCCTCGCTTCACAGCGCCATATGCCGGTTCACATCCTTGTAGAGCAGATAGCGAAACGGCCCCGGACCGCCCGCGTAGCAGGCCTGCGGGCAGAAGGCGCGCAGCCACATGAAATCGCCGGCCTCGACCTCGACCCAATCCTGATTGAGGCGGTAGACTGCCTTGCCCTCGAGCACATAAAGCCCGTGTTCCATCACATGCGTTTCGGCAAAGGGGATCACCGCGCCGGGCTGAAAGGTGACGACGGTGACATGCATGTCGTGACGCAGGTCGGCGGGGTCCATGAAGCGGGTCGTGGCCCAGCCGCCGTTGGTGTCGGGCATGGGGACAGGCGCGATGTCGTTTTCATTGACCACCATGGCGGGGGGATGATCGAGACCGGCGACGGCCTGATAGGCCTTGCGTATCCAGTGGAATTTGACGGGTGTGTCGGCCGTATTGCGCAGCGTCCAAGCGGTGCCCGGTGGGATATAGGCAAAGCCGCCTTCGGCCATGTCCTGCGCCTGCCCGTCGATGCTGAGGCGCAACGTGCCTGTCACGACGAAGAGCGCCGCTTCGACGCCCTCTTCGGTCTCGGGGCGGTCCGAGCCGCCACCCGGCTGCACCTCGGCGATATATTGCGAGAAGGTTTCGGCAAAGCCCGAGAGCGGTCGCGCCAGAACCCAGAACCGCGCCTTGTCCCAGAAGGGCAGATAGCTCGTTACGATGTCGCTCATGGTGCCGCGCGGGATGACGGCATAGGCCTCGGTAAAGGCGGCGCGGCCGGTCAGAAGCTGGGTTTGCGGCGGCAGGCCGCCTTGGGGGGCGTAATAGCTGCGCTTGGTCATGGGCGCGGTCCTTCTACGGTGAGGGGCTGGTCAAAATGAAATTCTTCGAGATTGTCGCCGGGGCCGATCCGGTCGATCACGGCATAGCGTCCGGCGCGCCCGATGGGGGCCAGAACCCCGTGCCAGACATTGCGCAGGAGATTGACCCCCTGCCCCGGCTGGCTGAGGAAGGCGCACGGGCGCGCGGGGCGTCCCGCCTCATCCGTCGCCACGCAGAGCAGCATCGGCACGCCGTCGAGCGGGATGAATGCCTGAGACCCCATTGGGTGCCGCTCCATCAGGTCGAGCGAATAGGGCAGGTGCCGGGCCTCGGCATCAAAGAGGCTGATCCCGGCGCGCCCGTCCAGAAATTCGAGCCGGGCGCGATCATGAAAGCGCCCGCAGAGGCCTGCGTTGATCATCCGGTCGGGGGAACCATCCACCGCAAGCACATCGCCGTAAGGGGCAAAGTCGGCAGCGGTCAGGGGCTGGGCGATAAGGGGCGCGGTCATGGCAAGAGCGCCTGCAAGCGTGGGAGGGTGTCGGCCTCAAGCTGCGCAGGTGTCAAATGGCCGCGCTCTGCCGGGGTGGCCTGTCGCAGCACGCGGACAAAGGCGCTGAGCAGCCCCACCGCGCTGTCATGGGCGGGGCCAAGCTCTAGATGCCATGCGCGGTCCGCGATCCACGGGGCGGGGAGCAGCGGGGCGAACACTTGGGCAAAGCGGGGGTGGTCCATCTGGCTGGGCCGCTCCAGCCGGGTATGCGGATGGGTTTTCGCCCAATGCGCGGCAATGTCGATCCGGCGCGGGCACCATGCGCCCTCGTGGCGCTGAACGTGGTCCAGAAACCGGCGCAGGCCTGCGATCTTGCCGGGGCGGCCAATGAGGCGGCAATGCAGGCCCACGGTCATCATCTTGGGCGCGCCCGCCTGCCCCTCGGCATAGAGCGTGTCAAAGGTGTCGGTCAGATAGGATTCGAAATCCGTGCCCGTCACCCAACCGGGCGAGGCGGCAAAGCGCATGTCGTTACATTCGAGCGTATAGGGGATCATCAACTGGTCGCGCGCGCCGTATTCCCGCCAATGCGGCAGGTCATCGTCATAGCAATCCGAGATGTAATCGAAACCGCCCTCTTCGGCCACGAGCCGCACGGTATTGACGCTGCACCGGCCGGTATACCAACCGCGCGGGCGGGTGCCCGTGACCTCGGTATGCAGGCGCACCGCCTCGGCGATGGCGGCGCGTTCCTCGGCCTCGGGCATGTCCTTGTGCTCGATCCATTTGAGGCCGTGGCTTGCGATTTCCCAGCCAGCCTCCTGCATCGCGGCCACCTGTTCGGGGTTGCGCGCGAGGGCAGAGGCGACGCCGTAGATGGTGAGCGGGATGTCCATCCCGGTAAAGAGGCGGTGCAGACGCCAGAACCCGGCGCGCGCGCCATAGTCGTAGACCGACTCCATGTTCCAGTGACGTTGACCGGGCCAAGGGGCGGCGCCCGGAATATCCGACAAGAACGCCTCTGACGCGGCATCGCCATGCAGGAGGCAATTCTCGCCGCCCTCTTCGTAGTTGAGCACGAATTGCACCGCGATGCGCGCCCCGCCGGGCCATTTCGGATCGGGCGTCTGGGGGCCGTAGCCGCGCAAATCTCGGGGATAGCGGGTCATGTCGTCAACTCCGGGGATCTTGGTTTGGAAAGAAACGCAGGGACAGGGGGCACGTGGCCCCCTGTCCCCGTCTGGGGTGCCTCAGCGGTCGAGGAACCGCCGCGCGGCGGGCAGGTGCCGCATCAGCACATAGTAGGTGACACCCGCCGGGATCAGGCTGGCATACCAAGAGACCGCCGAGAAGGTCAGCGCCGCGACCACGCCCACCGCCATGGCGATGAGGGCGGCGGGGTTGTAGCCCGCGTAATCGCCGCTCTCGTCATAGAGTTTCTCAAGATCGAGCGTCTGGCGGCGCAGCAGGTAGTAATCCACCACGAGGATCGCAAAGATCGGCCCAAGGAAGGCGCTATAGGTCTGGATGAAGAGATTGAGACCAGCCGCGGATTCGTTCTTGACCAGTTCCCAAGGGAAAGTGGCAAAGGCCAAGAGACCGACGATCACGGCAGAGGTCTTGTAGCTCAGTTTGAACACATCCATCAGCGCATAGGCGGGCGGCACGACGTTGTTGAGAATGTTGGTCGTGACCTGCGCAAAGGCGATGAAGAGGAGCGTGACGACCAGCAAGAGCTTGTTGTCGACCGCGTTCGAGAAGACGCGGATGGGGTCAACCTCGCCCGTCGCACTCGAGACCATGAGGCCGATCAGGCCCATAAAGAGCGTCGCAGGCAGGATCGAGTTGGCATAGATCACCACTTGGCGCACCCGCCCGACATCCTGCCGCAATTCGCGGCTATAGTCCGAGACGTTGAGCATCATCGTGGCGTAGATGCCCAGAAAGAGCATGGTCGCCCCCCAGAACGGCGCGCCCCATGTGCCCTCGACATTGATCAGATTGGTGCTGATTTCATCGCCATATTTGCCGATGACAGAGGTGAACATGTAAATCAGCGCGCCGATGATGAACACGGACCCGATATTTTCGAGCCATTTGATGCCGTGAAAGCCCAGGACCGAGAGCATGATTTGCAAGGCCTGAAAGCCCACGAAGAACACAACGATATTGGAATAGCCAAAGAGTGTCTCGCTCACGAGATTGAGCGCGCCCGCGCCGATCCAGCTTTGGAAGCCGAACCAGACGAGGGCGGGAACAGAGCGCACCAACGCCGGGATACGCGCGCCGGAAAAGCCGAAGGCCGAGCGCAGTTGCACCATCATCGGGATGCCGTATTTGTGCCCCGCCGCCCCGTTGATCATCAGCGCGAGGCCAATGACCGTGCAGCCGATGGCGATGGCCAGAAACACTTGCAAGAGGTTCAGCGTGCCGACGAGGCCAGAGCCGATGGTAAAGGTGCCGATGGACACGCAGCCGCCGAGCCAGGCAAAGAGATAGGACCACGGGTCCATGATCCGCGTTTTCTGGGGGGCCAGCGATTCCTCGCCCAGACCCTTGTGTTCGATCACCTCGGGCATATGCCTGTCATGCGGCAAAACACCCCGGTTTGTATCTGAAATTGTCATGACTCTCCTCCCTGAGATGCATTATTTCGGGTTTATTTCGGGTTTGGTGGTGCGTAGGCGCCGATCTTGCTGGTCTTGAGCCCGGCGCCCACGAGGGCTTCGGCGAATTTCGTGGCGACAGTCACGCCGTCGATGACGGGGATTCCGGTTTCTTCGGTCAGCCATGCGGCAAGGTCGGCCATGCCGGCACAGCCCAGAACCACGGCCTCGCAACGATCCTCCTCGATCGCCTTGAGGATTTCGGCGCGCACCAGTTGGCGGGCGTTCGATCCGGGTTCTTCGAGCGCCAGCACCGGGATCGCAGCCGAGCGCACGCGGCGGCATTGGTGGTCGAGCCCATAGCGGCGCACCAGCTCTTCGATGATCGGCACCGAGCGCGGCAGGGTCGTGACCACGCTGAAGGAGGTGGCAATCATGCTGGCCGCCTTGACCGCCGCCTCGCAGATGCCGATCACCGGACCGGTGGCAATCTCGCGGCAGGCGCCGATGCCGGGATCATCGAAACAGGCCACGACAATGGCGTCAGCATTTTGCGCCTCGGCCGCGCGGACCTGATCGAGCAGGCGCGGCACCGCCATCGCCTCGTCGTAATGGCCTTCGATGCTGGCGGGGGCGCCTATGCCTGAACGCGCCTCGATCAAGACACCGGGAGCGGTCACGGCCCGTGCAGAGGCCGCGATCTTGTCGGTCATGCTCGTGGTCGAATTCGGGTTGATGACAAAGATTTTCATGGGCTCCTCCACTTGAACTGACACTTGAGTAACATAAATTGTTAACAATTTAAACAGACAATTTTTCCGGTCGATTTTGTCGCCTGAAAATGCAAGTTTTCCCGCAGTCAAGGAATGGAGCGCCGTATGTCTGACACCCCGGAAACTGTGCTGGTCGAGCATGTGCTGGATGCCATCTCGGATCAGCGGCTCCGGGCGGGGACCAAGCTGGGCGAACAGGCGCTGAGTGATCTTTTTTCCTGCAATCGCGCGCATGTACGCCGCGCGCTTGCGACGCTGGCGGCCTATCAGGTGGTTGATCTGATCCCCAACCGGGGGGCGTTTGTATCCACCCCGTCCGAGGACGAGGCGCGCGATGTGTTTCAGGCCCGCCGCGCCATCGAGGCCACGATCATCCGCAACGTGGTGCGCCGTGCCGATGACTCGGACATTGCCAGTCTGCGCGCGCATCTGGCGACCGAGGACGCGATTCGGAGCCAGAATGACCGCCCCAAGGCGATTCGCGCCTCACGCGCGTTTCACATGCTCTTGGCGCGGATCGGGCGCAATTCGGTGCTGGAGCATTATCTGGCGGAACTGACCATGCGCACCTCGCTGATCATCGGTCTTTATGGGTCCAAGACGGCGAGCCTGTGTTCGGATGACGAACACGCGCGCATTGTCCAGAGTATCGTGGACCGGGATGAGGCGGGCGCGCAGGAGAGGGTGGATCACCACCTGCGCCACATCGAAGGCGAGATCGCATTTGGCGAAGAGGCCCCGCGCGTCGGGCCGCTCTCGATGATCTTTCCCCCGGATCGCGCGACGGGGTGATGCAGGTCAGGACGCGCCGATATCGGTTGTGGCGACGGCGACGGCCTTGACCACGGCATGCACGTCTTGACCCACGGCAAGGCCCATGGCCGCAGCGGAGCGGCGCGTGACGCGGGATAGCACCCGGCCAGCGGCGGTATCAATCGCCACGATGGCACCGGGGCCACCACCGGGGCGGATTTCCTGGATGATGCCGGGCAGGATGTTGAGCGCCGAGAGGCCTTCAGGCCGGGTGCGCGACAGGATCACGTCATGGGCGGCGATGCGGATGCGCAGGCTGGCACCGGGGT
>NZ_JAGPVV010000017.1 GCF_018066915.1 Roseovarius sp. | reverse complement strand
ACCCCGTTGCCCAATCCGCCGAAAACGGCAAAACTCAAACCCGGAGTCTCGCTCACGCTGGATAAAAGTTGGGGGCAACGTCAATCTCTAAAGGGGCCTCAGCGGCTCTAAGGCGGTCTCTGAATGCGTGTCTAAGGCAATGGGCGGTCTTGCCCTCGAAATCTCTTTTGAGCCATTTGTTGAGCGCATTGCTCGCGTGAGTGGCCTTGCATTGGCTTTCATCTGTGTAAGCTGGAAAAAGATAGGTAGTCTCTCCGCCCGCTAGCAGGCGTTCCATTGCACCCAGCGCGTGACCTACAAACGGGATTTCACGCTCTGATCCTGCCGTTTTCAGTGATCTGCTAGGGTGTGCTGTGATCCTGATAACCTGTCTCTGCATATCAACGTCCTGTCGGCGTAGCCCAATAATCTCGGCGATTCTGCAGCCCGTTTCGCCCAAGACTGGAACACAAAGACGCAAATTAGAGCGCCCGCTCATTGCCTTTTCGTAGGCGCGTTCAAGATCGTCACATGTGAAGGGAATGCGTTGTTGCCGGTCCTTTCCTTCTTCTGGGATCAAGACGCCTGAGAAAGGATTTCGCCGGTCAATTTCCAGTTCCTTATTGGCGTAGTTGAATAGGGCTGTGAGGCAGTTCAAGCGCCGCCTGACGCTTGTAGTCTTGCGCCCCCTGCCCAACATCCATGACACAAACAAGCGTGCGTCCTGCCTTCCGTATGCAGTAATTTCTCGATTGCCCAAGAGACCGATAGAGTAGTCTACCGTGCTGCGTGTCGGGTTGCTCTGAATTCCTTTTACAGCGAGATACTCCACTGAAATTGCGAAAAGGTCTTTGGGTTGGGGTTTGCAGGTTTCCATCAACTCTGCGACCGAAACGACATTGGCTTGCAGGCGGGATTCCCAGATTGCATTTAATCGGCTGGTCAAAATCTCAGCTTGTTCGATGCTTTGTAGCCGCAGGCGTATGAAACTCCCGTAAATTTCTTGCGCGTGTGGTGGAACGCGACGGTTGTAATACAGATGCCCATTCCGCAGAATGATGTGCGATGTGTGACGTGATGTGTGCATATCTTCTTGCCCTCAAAGCGCTAAGCGGTTGAGCAACAAGAACAATAAAATGAAAGTCTGGAGCGGGTAACGGGAATCGAACCCGTAACTGAAGCTTGGGAAGCTTTCGTGATACCTTTTCACCATACCCGCCGCGGCGCTCTGGATAGCACCGTCGCTTGGCGTGCTTCAAGCGAAAACTTGTGCGGCCTCACAGTCGCGGTGAGAATAACCCGCCCGGATCAAGAGCCAAAGCGGATGACGCTCTGACCTTTGGGGGTCGTGCTGCGATAGACCACTGTTTCGGGCAGGTCCAGCGTGAGCGGTGCGCGGGCCTGATCCGCGCGCCAAGGCGTGCCAAGGTCAAGGCAGGTCGCCTCAGCGCCAGAATAATCGCGGCGCAGCGTCACCCACCGCAGATTGCCAAGATCGCGGGCAATCTCGCGCCCCGCCTGCGTCACGCTGCTGCGGCGCAACATCTCGCGTCCCAGACCCTCGGTGCGTGCGTCCTGTCCCGGCAGATCTGACCAGACCCCGCAGAGATGCGCGCGCCCGTTGATAGGCCGCAATTCCGCCGCCAGACGCAGACCGCCGCCGCTGCTATAGCGCCCCTCGACCACCTGCGCAGCGCTCGAGAGGGGCACGGTGCGGCTGTTGCGGATCAGGAACGGGAGCACTTCGAGTGCTCCACTCATCGCGCCGGTGCCGGTCTGGGCAAAGTCGATTTGCGGATCGCTGCCGCCGCCATTTCTGCGGCTGATCTGCTTGCGCGGCACGAAAACCTCGGGCACGCGGCCCGGTTGCCATGTCAGAGCGGTGAGAATGCAGCCCGCAGGCGCACCGGCATAATCGAGCCTTGGGTCGATCTGTGGCAATTCCACGAGGTTCTGCGCGATACGCTGACCGTCCACGTAAACCGTCGCCAACCGCACGATTTCGCGCGCGGCACCTTTGGTATAGCTCGACTGGCTCTCGCTCTCGGACCAGACGCCGCAGAGTGCGGTGCGCCCGTCCGAGGTCGGGCGCAGTTCGGTGGCGATGGTCAGGCCGCCACCGCTGCTAAAGGTGCCATGCGCGAGGCTTACCCGTTCGCTCAGCGCGGTTTGCGCCTCTGCCCCCCCGGCCAGTCCAAGGATCAGAGCAAAAGACAAGGACAAACGCAGCATGAGAACCTCCGGGGATGTTTGGGACAGTGTAACAGGCCAAACACCCCAGCTCAATTCATGTCCGATGAGCGGCGTCAGACCGCCACTTGCAACAGTTGCTCTTCGACCAGCCGGTCGGCGATCATCGCGGGGCTAACACCTTCGCCTGCTGCGCGCGTGAGGATATGCGCCATGCGCGCCTGCATTGCGGCCAGCCGCTCCTCGACCCAAGGCGCGCGGGGCGCGATCCGCAGAATTTCGGCGGCGACATTGATGATCCCGCCGCCATTGGCAACGTAATCGGGCAGGTAGAGAATGCCGCGCGCGCGCAGTCGCTCGCCATCCTCGGACGTGGCCAACTGGTTGTTGGCGGCACCGCAGATCATCTTGGCCTTGATCTCGGGGATGCTGCGGGCGTTGAGCACGCCGCCGATGGCGCAGGGCGCAAAGATATCGGCATCAACGGCATGGACGCTGCGCGGATCGACCATGGTCGCGCCAAACTCTCGCACCGTGCTGGCCGCGTGGGCCGGGTTCATATCCGCCACGCTCAGCTTTGCCCCCGCCTCGTGCAGCAGGTGGCAGAGGTGCCAGCCGACATGGCCCAACCCCTGCACCGCCACATGCCGACCAATGAGGTCATCCGTGCCCCAAAGCTGCGCTGCACCTGCGCGCATCGCGCCCAGAACGCCGCGCGCGGTCACGGGCGAGGGATCGCCGCTGGCATGCGCGCCACTGTCCAGCCCGGCGACAAAGCGCGTCTCGCGGGCAATCTCGGCCATATCCTCGGGCGACATACCCATATCCTCTGCGGTCCAGTAGCGCCCTTGCAGCATGTTGATCGCGCGCCCCATGGCGCGCAGCAGCGCAGGCGTCTTGTCGCGGACCGGATCGCCAAGGATCACCGCCTTGCCACCACCCAGCGGAAGACCGGCTGCGGCGTTCTTGTAGCTCATGCCGCGTGAGAGGTTGAGCACGTCCTCAAGGGCGGCATCGTCGCCCTCATAGACCCGCATCCGCAGGCCCCCGGCGGCGGGTCCTAGACGGGTGGAATGCAGCGCGATAAACCCGCGCAAGCCGCTTTCGCGATCCTCGACGCGGTAAACTTCCTCATGGGTGGGACTGGCCAGACGTGTGAGCATGTTGGACTCCTCCTTGAGCGCAAGAATAAGAGCGGTCAGACGCGATAAAACAGCAAACTCCTGTGAACGACGCGTGACATTTGGGTGAAATCCCCAATAATAGAGGGAAAAGTAGGGAAAATGGATCGTATCGACCGCCAGATCATCGCTGCCCTGCAACGCGACGGACGCCAGAAGCTTGCCGACTTGTCGACGGCGGTGGGTCTCTCGCCCACGCCTCTGGCACGGCGGATTGCCCGGCTTGAATCCGATGGCGTCATCACCGGCTATGCCGCGCGGGTCAATCAAGAGAAACTCGGCCTGCCGCTCAACGCCTTCATCTTTGTCGAGTTGGAGCATCATACCCGCGACGCGATCACCGCGTTTGAAACACGGATCAGGCGCTTTGACGAGGTGATGGAATGTTACCTTATGACCGGCACGCGTGATGTGCTCTTGCGGGTGGTGGCCGCTGATCTGAGGGACTTCGACCGGTTTCTCGAGGATGGTTTGATGCAGACCCCCGGCATCCGCTCCATGCGGTCAAGTTTCGCTCTGCGGACCATGATCCGCCGTGATGCCCTGCCCGAGGTCTGAGAGGTGGACCGCTTCGACGTGATCGTGATCGGGGCCGGGCCTGCCGGGGCGGCGGCAGCCTATGTGGCGGCGCAGGCGGGGTTGCGGGTGGCGCTGATCGACCGCAAGACCTTTCCGCGCGACAAGCTCTGCGGTGGTCTGATCACCGGGCGCGCACGGCAGCATTATGCCGAGATTTTCGGGCATGACATGCCGTTCGAGCCGCAGGACCGCAAGACCACGGTCGATTTCCGCTATCGCGGCCAGCCGGTAGGGATCATCGAGGATGCACCCGTCCTCTGCGCCACGATGCGGTGGGACATGGATGCGATGCTCTGCGCGCATGCGATGGGGGCAGGGGCGCAGGATTTCACCGGGCAGACGGTGGCAGAGATCGACCGCGACGCCCGCACCGTGACGCTCAAAGGCGGACCTGTGCTGGGCTACGGCGTTCTGATTGGCGCGGATGGTGTCAACTCTCAGGTGGCGCGCGCGCTCTTTGGTCAGCCGTTTGACCGTGCGCACATCGGCTTTGGGCTCGAGATCGAGGCGGTCGGCGCGCAGATCGACCCCGCCGCGCCGGTCCGGATTGATTTGGGGGCGGCGCAATGGGGCTATGGCTGGGTTTTTCCCAAGCGTTGCTCGACCACGGTGGGCGTCGGTGGGTTGCTCGGCAAGAACCCCGAAATGAAACGCGCCATGTCCGCCTATTGCGATATGCTGGGGATCGACGCGGCTGTGGCTTCTTTCAAAGGGCAATTCCTGCCCTTTGGCGATTTCCGCACCGTGCCGGGGCAAGGTGCTGTTCTGCTTGCGGGGGACGCTGCGGGGCTGGTTGATCCGATCACGGGCGAAGGCATCGGCTATGCGATGCAGAGCGGACAGTTGGCGGCCAAGGCGGCGCTTGCGGCGTTGAGTGCCGGGCAAGCAGAGACCGCGTTAACGCGCTATCGCCACGCTTTGCGCCCTGTGCATCGCGCATTGCGCATGGCGCGGCTGATCCGTCCGGTGATCTTTCTGCCCGCGCTCGAGCCGGGCTTTGCCCGCGCCTTTCAGCGCTCCTCCACCTTGCGCCGCGATTACCTGCGCTTGATGGCAGGCGAGGTGGAGTATGAGCAGATTTTGGCGCGGCTGGTGCTGCGCTTGCCGCGCCTCGGGCTCATGGCGCTGCGCGCCCGCCTCTGACGGGGTGGAGGGATGGGGGACATTGTCCCCCAAACCTTCAGAGGGCCGCCTTGAAAAGCGCCGTCAGATTGGCCTCGGTCAGCGTCACCGGGTTGCCGCCACAGCTTGGATCGGTCAGCGCATCGCGCACGAGGTCAGGAATGGACGCCTCGGTCACGCCCAGATCCCGCAGGCCGCGCGGGATGCCGAGGCTGTCGTTGAACTCCTGCACGAAGGCGCGGAAGCCATCATAGCCGCCCGTGATGCCGAGGTATCCTGCCGCACGGTCAAACCGGTCGCGGATCACATCGGCGTTGAGGTCGAGCACGGCGGGCATACAGACCGCATTGGTGGTGCCGTGATGGGTGTTGAAATGCGCGCCAACCGGGTGGCTCATGGCATGGATGGCGCCAAGGCCCTTTTGAAACGCGGTGGCACCCATGGCGGCGGCACTCATCATCTGCGCGCGCGCCTCGATATCCGTTCCATCGGCATAGGCGCGCGGCAGGTAGTCGATCACAAGGCGCATGCCTTCCAGTGCAATTCCCTGGCTCATCGGGTGGTAATGCGGCGAGGAAAAGGCCTCGACGCAATGGGCAAAGGCATCGAGCCCGGTGCCCGCGGTGATGAATTTCGGCATACCGACGGTCAGTTCAGGATCGCAGATCACGACCGTGGGCAGGAATTTTGGGTGAAAGATGATCTTTTTCGCATGGGTCACGGAATTGGTAATGACACTGGCGCGCCCCACTTCCGATCCGGTCCCGGCGGTGGTGGGCACGGCGATGATCGGCGCGATGGCGTCCGCATTGGCGCGTGTCCACCAATCGCCCACATCCTCGAAATCCCATACGGGCTGCGTCTGCCCCGCCATGAAGGCCACGCATTTACCCAGATCGAGGCCAGAGCCACCGCCAAAGGCGATCACCCCGTCATGCCCGCCCGCGCGATAGGCCTTGACCCCGGCGGCAAGGTTGATCTCGTTTGGGTTGGGATCGACC
>NZ_JAGPVV010000012.1 GCF_018066915.1 Roseovarius sp. | reverse complement strand
CCCCCCCCCCCCCCGGACCCCCCCCTCGCAAAGCGATACGACCATGACCCATTTCCTTGATATCCACAAAACCTCTGAAACCGACCTGCGGGCGATGATTGATCAGGCCCGCCACATGAAAGAGGCGCGGCAGGGCCGCCCGCGCGGCACGCCGGATGACGAACAGCCGCTGGCAGGGCGCATGGTGGCGCTCATCTTTGAAAAACCCTCGACGCGCACCCGCGTGTCCTTTGACATGGGCGTGCGGCAGATGGGGGGGCAGACCATGGTGCTCTCGGGCGCCGACATGCAGTTGGGGCATGGCGAGACCATCGGCGACACCGCCCGCGTCATGAGCCGCTATGTCGATCTGATCATGATCCGCACCTTCGACGAATCCGTGCTCTTGGAAATGGCGGAACATGCCGATGTGCCGGTGATCAATGGCCTCACCGACCGCACCCACCCCTGTCAGATCATGGCCGACATTCTGACCTACGAGGAACATCGCGGCCCGATCAAGGGCAAGAAGGTGGTGTGGTCAGGGGATGGCAACAATGTCTGCGCCTCCCTGCTGCATGCCGCCGGGCAATTCGGCTTTGACCTGACCTTTACCGGCCCGATGCAGCTTGACCCGGAGCCCGAGTTCATCGGATTGGCGCGCAAGGCGGGCAGCACGATCACCATCGAACGCGATCCGTTCAAGGCGGTGGACGGGGCCGATCTGATCGTCACCGATACCTGGGTCAGCATGCATGACAGCCAATCCACCAAAGAGCGGCGTCACAACATGCTGCGGCCCTATCAGGTCAACGACAAGCTGATGGCGGCGGCCAAACCCGACGCACTCTTCATGCATTGCCTGCCCGCGCATCGCGGCGAAGAGGTCACGTCCGAGGTGATGGACGGCCCGCAATCGGTCATTTTCGACGAGGCCGAAAACCGCCTGCACGCGCAAAAGGCCGTGATGCGCTGGTGTCTCGGGGTCTGAACGCGCCGCGTTCGCGTGCTGCGCGCTTGCAATCTCCGCGTCAAAGCGCTTAGCCTGTCCTCAGGCTGTTAGCGATAGCAGGGGGACGCATGGCGCAGATCGGCATCTATGGGCTGGGCACCATGGGCAGCGCCTTGGCGCTGAACATCGCGGAACACGGCTTTGACGTGGCTGTGACCAATCGCGAGGTGGACTGGATTGCGCCCTTCCTTCAAGAGGCGGGCGATCTCGCGGCGCGTCTGCACCCGCACGAGCGGCTTGAGGCGTTTGTCTCGGCGTTGAACACGCCCCGCGTCATCCTCTTCATGATCCCGTCGGGCGCGCCGATGGATGCCATGCTGGCCGAGATCACGCCGCTGCTCAGCCCCGGTGATACCGTGATCGACGGGGGCAATGCCGATTTCCACGATACCCGCCGCCGTGTCGCGCTCTTGGCCGAACGCGATCTGCATTTCGTGGGCTTGGGCGTTTCGGGCGGCGAGGCGGGCGCGCGGCACGGACCCTCGATGATGCTGGGCGGAAGTGCGCATAGCTGGGCGCAACTGGCACCGATCCTGACGGCGATTGCCGCGCGCTATGAGGGCACGCCCTGCGTGGCGCATCTGGGACCGGATGGGGCGGGGCATTTCGTCAAGACGGTGCACAATGGCATCGAATATGCCGATATGCAGGTCATTGCCGAAATCTACAGTCTCCTGCGCAATGGCGCGGCCCTGCCGCCCTCCGAGATCGGCGCGCTCTTTGCCACTTGGGACCGGGGACCGCTCAGATCCTATCTGGTCGAGATCACGGCCCGGCTCTTGACCTATACCGACCCCGAGACCGGGCATCCGATGGTCGATGTGATCAAGGACGCGGCGGGGCAAAAGGGCACCGGGCGCTGGACCGTGATCGAGGCGCTGCGTCTGGGGCAATCCGCCAGCATGATCGAGGCGGCGGTGGGCGCGCGGGGCTGGTCCTCGGAAAAGGACACGCGGCAGCGGGCCGAGACAATCCTGGGCGGGGCGGTGGGGGCGTTCGACGACACGCCCGAGGTTCTGGCCGAGGCGTTTCTGGCCGCGCGCGTGCTGGCCTATGCGCAGGGTTTTCGGATTCTCGCGACGGCATCAGAGGACTATGGCTGGGCGCTGGACCTCGCCACCATCGCCCGCATCTGGCGGGCGGGGTGCATCATTCGCTCTGCCCTCCTGGATGACATCGCGGCGGCCTTCGATCGGGACCTGCCGCAGGGCGCGTTGATCCTCGCTCCCGAGATTGCGCAGACGCTGGCGCGCTGTATCCCGGCGCTGCGACAGGTGGTCTGTGGCGCGGTGCATGGCGGGCACCCGGTGCCGGCGCTTTCTGCCGGGCTGGCGTGGTATGACAGCATGCGGTTGGGCCATGGCAGCGCCAATATCATTCAGGCACAGCGCGACATGTTCGGGCGTCACGGATTCGAGCGGTTGGGGCGCGCGGGTCTGCACCATGGCCCTTGGTGGGACTGAGGCCGCGCGCGTTTTTGGATATTTGGAGCAAGAAGAAAATGGATCAGGGATCGGACTGGCCTCTGGGCTATGGCCGCCGCGTGCTGGCGTCGGTGGACAGCACCAATGCCGAGGCGGCACGCATCGCGCCGCATCTGGCGGGACCCGAGTGGATACTGGCGCATCAGCAGACCGCAGCGCGCGGACGGCGGGGGCGGGCTTGGGCCAATCCGGCGGGCAATTTCGCGGCCACCCTCGTGATGCGCCCGACCGAGAGCCCGGACCGCGTGGCGCTGCGGTCTTTCGTGGCGTCGCTGGCGCTCTTTGATGCGCTGGTTGCGGCGACAGGCCGGGCCGAGGTCTTTGCCCTCAAATGGCCCAACGATGTGCTTCTGAACGGTGGCAAGCTGGCGGGAATATTGCTCGAGAGTGCCGGCGCAGGCGGGAGCCTCAGTCATTTTGCCATCGGCATCGGGGTGAACCTGCACAGCGCGCCCGAGGTGTCCGAGGTCGAACCGGGCGCGCTGCGCCCCGTTTCCCTCCTGTCCGAGACCGGGATTGTGATAGACCCCGAGGCGTTTCTGGCCCTCTTGGCCCCGGCCTATGCGCGGGCAGAGGCGCAGTTCGTAACCTACGGCTTTGCCCCCATCCGCACCGCATGGCTGGCACGGGCGGCGCGGTTGGGCGAGGTCATCACCGCCCGCACGACGCGCGAGGTCTACGAGGGCCGGTTCGAGACAGTGGACGAGGCGGGCAATCTTGTTCTATTGACCGCCCAAGGGCGACAGGCGATTGCCGCCGCCGAGGTGTTCTTTTGACGGAAAGGGACCGGGCGTATGCTCTTGGCGATTGATTGCGGCAATACCAACACAGTGTTTTCCATCTGGGATGGGCAGAAATTCCTCTGCACCCTGCGCACCGCCACGGATCATCAACGCACCGCCGATCAGTATTTCGTCTGGTTCAAGACCTTGCTGCATCACCATGGCATCAAGGCCGATATCACCGGGGTCATCATCTCCTCGACCGTGCCGCGGGTGGTGTTCAATCTGCGGGTCTTTTCGGACCGCTATTTCAACTGCCGCCCGCTGGTGGTGGGCAAGCCCGAGTGCCGCCTGCCGGTCGATGTGCGGGTGGACGCGGGCACGCAGGTCGGCCCTGACCGGCTGGTCAACACGGTCGCGGGGTTTGATCTCTATGGCGGCGACCTCATCGTGGTGGATTTCGGCACCGCCACCACCTTTGACGTGGTGGACAGCGATGGGGCGTATATCGGCGGGGTGATCGCGCCGGGCGTGAATCTCTCGCTGCAGGCTCTACATGAAGCAGCAGCGGCCCTGCCGCATATCGACGTGACCAAACCCGAACGGGTGATCGGCACGAATACCGTCGATTGCATGCAGTCGGGCGTATTCTGGGGTTATGTCGGGCTGATCAATGGGCTATGTGAACGGATAAAGGCCGAGCGTGGCCGCACCATGAAGGTGATCGCAACGGGTGGGCTGGCACCTCTCTTCCAGCAAGGCACGGACGTGTTCGACATGTTCGAGGACAATCTGACGATGCACGGTCTGACCGTGATTGACGCGTATAACAAGGAGGGCTGACGCCCCATGAGCAGCGACCGACTTATCTACCTGCCCCTCGGTGGGGCGGGCGAAATTGGCATGAATGCCTATGTCTATGGCTATGGCAAACCCGGCAAGGAACGTCTGATCCTCGTCGATCTGGGCGTGACCTTTCCGGACATGGACGGCACGCCGGGGGTTGATCTGATCCTGCCCGACATCTCGTGGCTCGAGGCGCGCAAAGGGCAGTTGGAGGCGATTTTCATCACCCACGCCCATGAGGATCACGTGGGCGCCGTGGCGCATTACTATGCGCGGCTTGGTGCGCCGATCCATGCCCGTGCCTTTACCGCCAACATCGCCCGCCGCAAGATGCAGGAACATGGCAACCCCGAAAAGGCGGTCAACATCGCCTCGACCTGGCCTGCCACCGTCAAGGCGGGGCCGTTCACCGTGGGCTTTGTGCCGATCTCGCATTCCATCCCCGAAAGTTCCGGTCTGGTGATCGACAGCGCCGGTGGGCGGATCGTGCATACCGGCGATTTCAAGATCGACCTCAACCCGGTGGTCGGCGAACCGTTTGACCGCGATCTCTGGGCCAGCCTGTCCGAGCCGGGCGTCAAGGCGCTGGTCTGCGATTCCACCAATGTCTTCAGCCATCACGAAGGCCGCTCCGAGAGCACCGTGGGCGGGCCGATCACCGATCTGGTCGCGGCCTCCAAGGGGCTCTTCGTCTGCACCACCTTTGCCAGCAACGTCGCCCGCGTGAAATCGCTGGCCGAGGCGGGCGTGCGAGCCGGGCGCTCGGTCTGTCTGATGGGCCGCGCCATGCAGCGGATGATCGAGGCGGCGCAGGAAACCGGCGTGCTCAAGGGCTTTCCCAAGACCATCAGCCCCGAAGAGGCCGGGTCTGTCCCGCGCGACAGCCTGATGCTGATTGTCACCGGCTCTCAGGGCGAGCGGCGCGCGGCCAGTGCGCAACTGGCCAATGGCAAATACAACGGCATCACCCTCAAGGATGGCGATACGTTCCTCTTCTCCTCCAAGACGATCCCCGGCAATGAGCGCGGCGTGATCCGCATCATCAACCAATTCTCCGAAATGGGCGTGGATGTGATCGAGGGCGATGACCGCTATCACGTGTCGGGCCATGCCAACCGCCCCGATCTCGACGAGATGCACAAGCTGATCAAGCCGCAGATGGTGATCCCCATGCACGGCGAGCACCGGCATCTGCGCGAGCATGTCAAGCTGGCCAATGCCAACCGGCTCAAGGGTGTGCTGGCGGTCAACGGCATGATGATCGACCTCAGCGGCAATGCGCCCAAAGTGGTTGAATATGTCGAGACCGGCCGCACCTATCTGGATGGATCGGTGCAGGTTGGCGCGATGGACGGCGTGGTGCGCGACCGTATCCGCATGGCGCTGAACGGGCATGTCATGGTCAACGTCATCCTCGACGAAGACGATGAGCCCTTGGGCGATCCGTGGGTCGAGGTCATGGGTCTGGCGGAAACCGGGCGCTCCAACGCGCCCTTGGTCGATGTGCTGGAAGAAGACCTGTCGCAGTTCATGGGCCGGGCCGGGGCCAAGACCCTGACCGACGATGACAAGCTGGAAGAGGGGCTGCGCCGCATCGCGCGGCAGAGCACGCAGACCGAAATCGGCAAGCGGCCCGAGGTGACGGTGGTCATCAGCCGCCTGACCGCTTGAAGGGCGCGCCGGGCCATGCGCATCGCCTATATCATTGCAGAGGGGCGCGGGGAAACCGATCTCTTGCTGCATGATGTGGCGCGCGCGGCGCGGGCGCGGGGCCTGCGCCTCTGTGGCACGGTGCAGGTCAACACCAATTGCGGGGATGACAGGCCCTGCGACATGGATGTCGAGGTGCTGCCCGACGGGCCGGTGATCCGCATCTCGCAAAGCCTGGGGCGGGGCGCGCGTGGCTGTCGGCTGGACCCGTCCGCGCTCGAATTGGCGGTGGCCGCCGCCGAGGCGCGGCTGTCCGAGGGCTGCGATCTGGTGATCATCAACAAATTCGGCAAGCACGAGGCCGAGGGGCGCGGCTTTCGCACGCTCATTGCCGAGGCCCTGAGCCGGGACGTGCCGGTGCTCGTGGGGGCGAACCGGCTCAACGCGCCGCATCTTGACGCCTTTTCCGGGGGTGTGGCCGAGGCGCTCACCCCGGACATGGCGCGTATCCTTGATTGGCTCGATCATGCGGTGCCCGCCGCGCACCCTTGACCCAGAACGCAATTGACCGGGCAGGGGGCATCTGTCATGCAGCAGGTTCAGTCAGGATGAGGCAAGGACGATGAAGGTCATCATCTGCGGCGCCGGTCAGGTGGGCTGGCAGATCGCGCGGCATCTGTCGGGAGAGCGCAACGACGTCACGGTCGTGGACAACAATCCCGATCTGGTGCGTCGGGCCACTGACACGCTTGACGTGCAGGGGATCACCGGCTTTGCCTCTTATCCCGATGTGCTGGACCGGGCCGGGGCACGGGACGCCGACATGATCATTGCCGCGACCTATTCGGACGAGGTCAACATGGTCACCTGCCAGGTGGCGCATTCGGTCTTTGGCATCAGCCGCAAGATCGCGCGCCTGCGCAGCCAATCCTATCTCGACGCGATCTATTCGGACCTATACCGCCGCGATCACATGCCCATCGACGTCGTGATCAGCCCTGAACGCGAGGTGGCGCAAGCGGCGCTGCAACGGCTGGCCTCGCCCGCGTCCTTTGACACAGAGCTTTTCATGAGCGGGCAGGCGCAGCTCATGGGCATCCGGCTGGAAGAGGATTGCCCGGTGCTCAACACGCCGCTGCGGCAACTGAGCGATCTTTTCTCGACCCTGCGGGTGGTGGTTCTGGCGGTGCGACGCGAGGGGCGGCTCTTTGCGCCCGAGGCGGGGGATCAACTCTTTGCCGGGGACGAGTGTTATCTCTTTGCGCCCATCGAAGATGTGCCGCGCACGCTCGAAGTGTTTGGCAAGTCGCAGAAAAAGCAAGAGCGGGTGGTCATCATCGGCGGCGGCAATGTCGGGCTTGCCGTGGCGCAGGCGCTTGAAAAACGGCCCGGTGGCCGCATCCGTGCCAAAGTGATCGAAAAGAGCCGCGCACAGGCGGAACGCGCGGCGGATGCGCTGGAACGGACTATCGTTCTCAACGGTGACGGGCTCAATTCGGCGCTGCTGGCCGAGGCGGGGATTTCCCGTGCCGATGCGGTGCTGGTCGTGACCGACGACGACAAGACCAACATGCTCGCCGCCGTGCGCGCCAAATCCGAAGGCTGCCCCTTTGCCGTGGCACTCATCAACGATCCGACGATGGTGCCGCTGCTCGAACCTTTGGGCATCGACGCCTATATCAACCCGCGTGCCACCACCGTCAGCTCGATCCTGCGCCACATCCGTCACGGCAAGGTGCGCGGCGTCTATTCCATCGGCGATGCCGAAGGCGAGGTGATCGAGGCCGAGGTGATGTCGACCTCTTCTCTGGCCGGGGCGGCGATCCGCGATATCGACTTTCCCGAGGGCGTGCTGGTCGGGGCCGTGCGCAAGGGTGGCAAGATACACAAACCCGCAGGCGGTCTCCGGGTCGAGGCGGGCGATGTGATCGTGATCTTTGCAATGGCGGCGGATGTGGCGGCGGTCGAACAGCTGTTGCAGGTCTCGATCGACTTTTTCTGACCCGATGATCGCCCGGCTGCTGACATTCCCGCTCATCCTGATCCTCGCCGGGATTGCCGCTGTGATGATGTATCTGCCGGCGATTGACGCGGGCCTGCGCGGCTATAGCGGCGTGGGCAAGGCTTTTGCCTTTTCCGGCACCATCGGACTTGCGCTGGTGATCATCATCGGGCTGGCGCTGTCGGGGCGGTCCGATCAACGGATGAGCGACACGCAAAACCTGATGTCACTCTTGCTGGCCTATGTGCTCTTGCCGGTGTTTCTGGCCATTCCCTTCTACGAAGGCGTGCGGAACACGAGTTTTCTCAACGCCTATTTCGAAATGGTCTCGAGTTTCACCACCACCGGGGCCACGCTCTTTGGCGCGCAGGGTCGTCTGATCGACAGCCTGCATCTGTGGCGCGCATTGGTGGGCTGGGGCGGGGGGTTGTTGCTCTGGATTTCTGCCTCTGCGGTGCTGGCCCCTCTCAATCTT
>NZ_JAGPVV010000286.1 GCF_018066915.1 Roseovarius sp. | reverse complement strand
TTCACGACCGAGGCTGCTGCCGTGGCCGCCCTGCGTGGACGGGAGTTCTGATCATGAGCGACGGGAAAGCCGGGGAAAAGGAATACAGTTTCGCGCCCAGGCGGCGTGCATCTCTCGGGCTGAGACTTGGTCTGGGTGCGCTCCTATTGGCGGGAACGGCCATAATTGCCTACCCGCTTGTGCAAGGCAGCGGCATCACTTCTGCCGTTGAAACATCGAAAGCCGACGACTTTCAGGATCAGGTCGACGGCGACGGGTTTGGCCGCATGACAGCCGACGCTGAACCGACCGAACAAAGATCGGAGCCGAGGTTCGATCCCGGACCAATCGAGGATGAACTCGCGGCGCAGCGCCAAGCCCTCGAGGAACAGAACGCCAAGCTTGCGAGCGACGTGGTCGCCCTACAAGCCCAGTTGTCAAGACTGGCCGAGGCCCCTGCCCCCGACAATTCCGCCGAGCTGGCCGAAGCGCTGCGCTCGGTCCAGGAACAGAACACGGCGATCATCGCCCAGATGCAAAGCGAGATGGACACCCGATTGGCAGAAGCCGATCTTGAAGCGCAAAAGCGTATCGCGACGCAGGTTGCCGCACGCGCACGTGTTGCCGATGGCCGGATGGAGCAGTTGATGGAGCAAATGCTCGGACTGCAGCGCCAGAACGACGCCCTGCAACAACAGATCGATGACGGTATGAGTGACGCTCTACGCGCGCAAACCGAGCGCGATCAACTCGCCGCCGAGGAAGCCGCGCGGCGGGCTGAACTGGACCGTCGGCGTGCCGAGGCGGCGGCGCTGCGCAACACACAAATCCGGTCCGAAGGGGTGATCTTTGATGCGGGCGGCCAGACGGGCAGTCCGGCATCCGACCCCGAGAGGGGGCCCGCGGTCGGAGATGCAGCGGCGCGCGCCTTCGTGTTGGACGGTGCCCTGCCCGTTCAAGTCGCGACAGCGGAGGTTATCGCCAATCCTTCCAATACGGTGCTGCAGGGCACGCTCATTCAAGCGTCACTGGAAACCGCCATCGAATCCACATTGCCCGGACAGATTACCGCCATCGTTAACTACCCGGTCTGGAGTTTCGATCAGTCCCGCGTTCTCATTCCCGAAGGCTCCCGCCTCTTCGGGACCTATAATTCGAATGTCTCTTTGGGCCAGGCCCGCATTCTGGTTGGCTGGTCACGCATCGTCACACCCGAGGGGCAATCGGTTCAGCTCGCCGCATTTGGCGCGGACGATCAGGGCCGCTCGGGCGTGACGGGCTCCGTGAACTCCCGCTTTGGGCTGCGCTTTGGCACAGCCGCATTGCTCTCGATCATCGGCGCAGGACCGGCAATCGCCGCATCCGAGGCCAGCTCCGAGACCGGATCAGAAATTGCCGAGGATGTCGCGGGCAGTTTTACGCAAACCACCGATGCGGTGATCGGCGAATATGCCACGCTGCCTCCGATTATTTCGGTCCAGCCCGGGGCCGCGATCAGTGTGATCGTCGACCGTGATCTCGAGTTCTATTAAGTGCGTTTCAGGTTCGACAAAATAATCATATGTCGAAACACGCGTTCGCCCGAAGGGAGAGGCCGCGTGTCTCAAAGCAACACAAACCTGAAATGCACAGGCGGCCAGCCATGAACCCGGCGGCAGAAAAAGCCAGTTTTCTTTCGACCTATCTAAAACCTCTGGCTGCACCGCTCGCCGATCCCTGCGTGGTCGAAATAGCGGTTAATCCCGATGGAAAGGTCTGGGTGGAAACCCGGGGGGCTGAGCATATGGTTGGCCTCGCGGGCGTGTTCTACTCCCCTGCCCAAGCCCGGGACCTTGCAACATCCATTGCCAGCGCCACCCACGGACAGATCAGCGAGAAAAAGCCGCTCGTCTCCGGCAAGATCGAGATGAACGGCAAGCCGATCCGGGCACAGGTCGTCTATCCACCGGTCGTGGATGGCGGGCCGTCGATCACCTTGCGCCGCTACAGTGAAGACCAACTCACCTTGGGCGACATCGGTCTGTTGCACGGTGCACTGGTGGACCTGGACGCCGAACGACAGGAAAAAGCCGAACGGGTGATCGCGCTGACCCAAGCGGGGGATATTCGAGCCGCCATGAAACTCTGCATCGATGAGCGGTTGAACATCATGATCAGCGGCGGGACGTCCACGGGCAAAACGACTTTTGCCCGGGCACTTCTCGCGCTGGTGACCGAGGCGGAACGTATCGTGACCATCGAGGACGCATTCGAGCTCTTTCCTCCACAGCCCAATCGCGCGATGCTCAAGGCTGACCGTATCCCCTCAAGTGAACGCACCGCGGCCAAATTGCTGGAGACCTCTTTGCGCATGCGTCCTGACCGGATCATTCTTGGCGAATTGCGCGGCGATGAGTGCAAGACCTTCCTCGACGCGATCAACACCGGCCATTCCGGCTCTTTCACCACAATTCACGCAGATACGGCGCAAAAGGCGCTCGACCGCCTTGCCCTCATGGTCATGTCTGTGGGCATCAATATGAGTTTTGAGGAGGTAAGGCGCTATGCCGCCTCCAGCATCGATGTCGTGGTGCAGCTTGGGCGCAAGGACGGACGGCGCGGGGTCGAACAGGTGTGGGTGCCTGGTATCGAAAAATCAGAAGTGACCAGCTGAAGGATGTTTGGAAGCGTGCGCATTGAGTACTTTCGGACGGTAATCTCTCCCGTCTTGCTACAACATAAGCGCGTTTGCACTTGATCGCATTGATTGCGATGATTACACTCCTCTCAGGAGGATATCATGGCAAGCATTACCATCCGGAACCTTGACGATGACGTGAAGCGCCGCCTTCGCATCCGCGCGGCCGAACATGGCCGTTCAATGGAAGAGGAGGCACGAGAAATCTTGCGCCATGTCGTCGGCGAAGCGAAGCCCTCCCACGATCTTGCCGCGGCCATCCGCGCACGGGTCGCACCTCTGGGTGGCGTCGATCTCGACCTTCCGCAGCGTGAGGCCATGCGTGAACCGCCCGCATTTGATCGGGCCTGAAGCATGATCATCCTCGACACGAATGTCATCTCCGAGCTTTTGCGCCCGGCCCCGGAGCCCAAGGTCGAACACTGGTTGTCGGCCCAGGACGGGCTCAACGTCTACCTGACCTCGATATCGGAGGCGGAGCTGCGCTATGGCCTCGCGATCATGGGGAACGGCAAGCGCCGCGCCGCGCTGGTTGACGCCGTGGACCGTATCCTGCGGGAAGACCTTGCCGGTCGCATTCTGCCCTTCGACAGCGACGCCGCGCAGGCCTACGCCACCATCGCCGCCGCACGTCGCGCCGCCGGGCGGCCAATTGCCCAGGCCGATTGCCAGATCGCCTCCATTGCCCACGCCTGCGGCGCCACCGTCGCCACGCGCAATACGCCTGACTTCGAGGGCTGCGAGATCGACCTGATCAACCCCTGGACAGCCGCATGAACGCCGTTGAAATCGAACAAGCCGTTTCCGAACTCGCCGAGCAGCCCTTTGACGCGGCCGAATTCCCTTATGCCTTCCTCTTGGCCTTCGGCAACAAGGACACGACGATCAAGCGGCTGCGCACCGGCGCGTCGAACAAGTCCGACTTTGATGGCCCTTGGGGCGGCGTCCTGCAAACCAACAACATCCACCTTGCCACCTGCGCGCCGGGCAACATCGCGGCGACCCTGACCGCCCTTCGCGACAGCCCCGCGACCACCCGCGCCAAGGCGAAGTTCATCCTCGCCACCGATGGTATCGACCTCGAGGCCGAGGATATCACCACCGGCGAAACCATCGCCTGCCGCTACACCGATTTCCCCGACCATTTCGGCTTCTTCCTGCCGCTCGCCGGTATCTCCACCGTCAAGCAAATCCGCGAAAGCGCCTTTGACATCCGCGCGACCAGCCGCCTCAACCGGCTCTATGTCGAGCTGATCAAGGACAATCCCGACTGGGGCAGCGCTGACAAACGCCACGACATGAACCACTTCATGGCGCGGCTGATCTTCTGTTTCTTCGCCGAAGACACCGACATCTTCGTCAGCGACAACCTGTTCACCGCCACCATCGA
>NZ_JAGPVV010000360.1 GCF_018066915.1 Roseovarius sp. | reverse complement strand
GCGTGCGGGTTTTGCCTGGGTCACGAAAAAGCTGATGGGCAAGGTGGGGATTCCCGTCATCACCTCGAACCGGATCAACACGCCCGAAGTGGGCGAGGCAGTGCTAGCCGATGGCGCCGCCGACATGGTCAGCATGGCGCGGCCGTTTCTGGCGGATGCGGAATTCGTCAACAAGGCTGCGGCGGGACGCAGCGCCACGATTGCGCCTTGCATTGCCTGCAATCAGGCGTGCCTCGATCACACATTCTCGGGCAAGCTGACGTCTTGTCTGGTCAATCCGCGCGCCTGCCACGAAACCGAACTGGTGATTGCGCCCGCAGAAATGCCCAAGCGGATTGCCGTGGTCGGTGCGGGGCCTGCCGGCCTCTCTGCGGCGATTACGGCGGCGGGGCGGGGGCATCAGGTCACGCTCTTTGATCGTGCGGCTGAACTGGGCGGGCAATTGAATATGGCCAAGGTCATCCCCGGCAAGGAAGAGTTTCGCGGGTTGGTGGACTGGTTCGGCACCATGTTGGCCGAGGCGGGCGTTGATCTGCGGCTGGGGCAGGAGGTGGCGCCGGACGATCTGGACGGCTTCGATGCCGTGATCATCGCCACGGGTGTGATTCCCCGCGATCCGGGTATACCGGGGCAGGACGGGCCAAACGTGGTCAATTACATCGACGTGTTGCGGGGGGGGGCAGAGGTGGGCCGCCGCGTGGCTGTGGTGGGTGCGGGCGGCATCGGATTCGATGTGTCCGAATTCCTCGTGCATGAGGGGGTCAGCCCGACCGAAGATATCGCGCTCTGGCGTGCCGAATGGGGCGTGGGCGATCCGGCAGAGGTGCGCGGTGGGCTGTCGCCGCAGGGACCGCAGCCAGAGCCGCCCGCGCGCAAGGTGACGCTCTTGCAGCGCAAGGCGGAGGCCCCCGGCAAGCGTTTGGGCAAAACAACGGGGTGGATTCACCGTGCCGCGCTCAAGATGAAGGGCGTCGAGATGATCGGCGGCGTCAATTACGAGCGCATTGACGCGGCGGGGCTTCATGTGAGTTTCGGCGAGGCGCGCGAACGCCCGACCTTGATCGAGGCGGATACCATCGTGCTCTGCTCGGGGCAGTTGAGCGAGCGTAGTCTGGCAGACGCGCTCGCAGCGCGGGGGGTCACGGCGCATGTGATCGGCGGCGCAGATTTGGCCGCCGAGCTTGATGCGAAACGCGCGATTGATCAGGGCACGCGGTTGGCTGCCACGCTCTGACGTGGCTTATTCGACGGTGATCGTGATCACCTCGGACACCACCGGCGGATTGTGCGGCACGTGGTTCAGGTCGCCCATGACCAGTTGCAGCGTGTGCGTGCCCGGTTCCAGATCCAGCGTCACCTGTGTCTGACCGCCGCCGAAATGGCGGTGGTTGTCATCGGCGGGAAGCCCCACGTTCAGCTCTTCGGCACCGTCTGGCCCTTCGCCCAAAGGCGGGCGGTTGACGAGCACGTGATGATGCCCGGTTGCCTCTTTTTCAGTGCCGGCCGGGGCCACGCCCATGCCCTTGAGGCCAAAGATGACCGTCACGGGTGCGCTTACCGTGGCACCATCCTCGAGATTGACGAAATAGACCTCGGCCCCCTCTGGCGCGGGGGTGTCCCCGGCGAAAAGGGGAGTCGTGAGGCTCAGAAAGGCTGCGGCAGTTATTGCAATGATGCGTGTCATAGGTGCTCCTCCCAATGGCATGCTATCATAAGTGGTGCGACGGCTCATCCCGTCAACAATCACAGCTTGGTGTTTCCGTGTTTCCAGCTGGCGAACTATGCCGACGAAATCCAGATATTGTCTGGCAAGCGCCCCAGTTGTGCCTGATTTTCCCTTCACAAAGACCCTCAAGATGCAATTCAGAGGTACGAGCATGGATCGCCTGACCGAAATGGAAGCCTTTGCCACCGTGGTGGACCAAGGCGGATTTACAGACGCGGCGCGCAAGATGGGCATTTCCAAATCCGCCGTGTCCAAGCATGTCTCGTCGCTAGAGGCGCGTTTGGGGGCACGGTTGCTCAATCGCACGACACGGCGCGTGAGTCCGACCGAGATCGGTCTGGCCTATTACGACCGGGCGTTGCGCGTGCTTAATGACGCAGGCGAGGCTGATGCGCTGGTCAGTTCGATGCAATCTGACCCTTCAGGTCTCTTGCGAATCTCTGTGGCGACGGACTTTGGGGTCAATCATCTGAGCCCGGTTCTGGGCCAGTTTCTTGAGGAATTTCCCGATATCACCGTCAACATGGTGCTCAATAACCGCTATGTCGAGTTGATTTCGGAAGGGTTCGACATGGCCGTGCGCATCGGCGAGTTGGAGGACAGCACCCTGCGCGCCCGCAAGCTGACCGAAACCACCAAGCGCATGATCGCGAGCCCCAGCTATTTCCAGAAACACGGGCGACCGCAAAAGATCGACGATCTGAACGAGCACAAGCTCTTGCATTATTCCAGCCAGGCCGGTGGCGCGGTGTGGAAACTGACCGCACCTTCGGGAGAAAAGCGGCAGGTGCGCACGGCGGGGGGGCTCAGCGTGAATGACGGTCAATCCCTGCTCAACGCCGCGATTTCGGGGCTTGGCATCGCCTATCTGCCCTCGTTTCTCTATTCCCGCGCCATGGCTGACGGGCTGGTCGAAGATGCCATGCCCGAATTGCCACTCGAATTGCAGGGCATTTACGCGGTCTATCCGCCGGGCCGGTTCACCCAGCCCAAGGTGCGGGCATTCATTGACTTTCTGGTCCATCAATTCGCCGACAAGGGTCCGGTGGACTGGTAATCGCGTCCTCCTCGCCACGCGTGGCGGGTTCCTGCCCCGGCTGCGGTCTGCTCGCCGCGCCGGGGTTTTTATTTGGGTCTGAGGTGCTGCACAGGGGCTGTGCAATCACTTGATATTGTCAATCGCCCCCTCTCGCCCCAGTTTGTCGAATGACGCTGGCAAACCCCTGAGAGGATAAAGAATGGCAAACCCAAAACTCCTGTTGATTTCCGGATCGCTGCGCAAGGGATCGTATAACCGCATGCTACTCGCCGAAGCGGCAGAGGCGTTCGGCCCCGCAGAGATCAGCGAAGGCAGTCTCGATCTGCCGCTCTACGATGGCGATCTGGAAGAGGCAGAGGGCGTGCCGGAGGCTGTAAAGCACCTTGCCCAGCAGATCAAAGAGGCCGACGCCGTGGTGATCGGTGCGCCGGAATACAACAAGGGCATCACGGGTGTGCTCAAGAACGGGCTCGACTGGATCAGCCGGGTTCCGGGGGCGGCGTTCAAGGACAAGCCTGTGGTTGTGGTCTCTGCCTCGGCGGGGCGCACGGGCGGCGAGACGGCGCAATTCATGACGCTCTCGTGCCTCACGCAGTTGCAGGCGCGGCTTGTGCCGGGGACGGCGGTGCTGATTGCGGGCGCGATGAACGCCTTTGACGAGAGCGGCAAACTCAAGGACGAGATGTCGCGCAAGCTTTTGGCGGAACGCATGGCCGCCCTGCGCGCCGAAGTCGCTTAACCAAAAAGGGCCGTCCGTGAGGGGCGGCCCAATTTCCAGCGGTGGACGCGATCAGACGTCGAGCCACGCCTTCTCATAGTGCATTTCGCGGAACTGATGCGCCTCGACACCCTTGACCTTGTCGGTGTGGTGCAGCGCCTGATTGCGCCAGAAGGGCTGAATCACGGCACCGCTGTCTTGCAGCATCGCTTGCAGCTTGGCCGAATATTCGCGGCGCTTGTCGGCGTCGAAAATACCCAAGGCCTCATCCAGCAGCGCGTCGAACTCGGGGTTTGCATGGCCGGATTCGTTCCAGGCTTCACCCGATTTATAGGCCAGTGCCAGCACCTGAACGCCCAGTGGGCGCGGACCCCAGTTGGTCGTCGAGAAGGGATATTTGGTCCAGTCGTTCCAGAAACTTGCCCCCGGAATGACCGTGCGCTTGACGTTGAAACCCGCCTGACGCAACTGGTCGCCGATGGCATCGGTGGTGGTGGTGCGCCAGTCGCCATCAATCGAGATGATGTCGATTTCCGTGTCGCCATGCCCAGCCGCGCGCGCCATTTCGATGGCCTTGGCCGGATCAGCCGCAATCGCGGGCAGTTCGGCATATTCCGGATGGAAGGGGGCGACGTGGTGGTTTTCTGCCGGAATACCCTCGCCGTTGATCGAAATGGCCAGCAGAACGGCATTGTCGCAGGCCAATTGAATGGCGTTGCGCAATTCCTTGCTGTCATAGGGCGCGGTATCGGCGCGCATGCGAGCGACGATGGTGTTGGCTGTGGGCTTGGACTGTTTGATCAGGCCAAGCGCGTCGTAGGATTCGATGAAATCTGCGGTGGATTCGTCGTTGATGTCGATCTCGTCGCCATCAAAGGCCGCCACGATCGACGCGTTGTCCTCGCCAAAGTCGATAAAGCGGATACCATCGAGATAGACGTCACCGCCCCACCATTTGCCGTCCTCGCGGCGCTTGTATTCCGCTGCCACACCGATCTCGATCGACACAAGCTCGAACGGGCCGGTGCCGATGGGGGCTTTGGCCAGATCGCCATCATCGCCAAAGCTGGGGTGGACGCAGAGCGCGGGATAGTCGGACATGCCCGCGATGATGGTGATGTCGGGGCGCGGCAGGTTGAGGCGAACGGTGAAATCATCGACCCGCTCAATCGCGCCCTCAATTGCCTTGTTGGTCTCGGGGTCAATCAAGGTCCCCATGCGCGAGGCCATGGAATTGCCCTCGGCGGCCTTGTCGCACCAACGGTTGAGGTTGTGGATCACGTCATCGGCGTTGAACGCATCGCCATTGTTCCAGACCGCATTCTGACGGACCTTCAGCGTATAGGTCTTGGCATCGTCGCTGACTTCCCAGCCTTCCAGCAGCATCGGCTGAAAGCTGAAGTCAGAGGCCCAGCGCACCAGAGGTTCGCAGAACTGGCGGGCAAGGTTGCCCGGCTCGCTCCACGCATATTTGCGCGGATCGGTGATATCCATCACGCGGCTGGCCACGCGCAGCACGCCGCCTTTCTTGCCCTCTTGGGCATGGGCCGGTGTCGGAGCGGCGAGGCCCAAGAGGCCGTAGGCCGCCGCGGCAGAGGCGCCAAAGGTCGAGGCGAGCGCCACGAATTCGCGACGGCTCATCTTGCCGGCGCGGGTGTCCTCGGCCATTTTGGCGACGACCGGGCGCACGGTTTCGTGCGAGGTGTCATTGGTCATTGTCTTCTCCCTGTTGATCTTGATGTTTCGGTGCTGTCGTTTTTGGACAGTCTTGCCGACAGTGTTAGCAGGGCTTGCGCGCTGCACCAGTGTTTTTGAACGTCCCGGTCTCATTTGGTTCGGGCAACTCCGCCAGTCCGTCACGCGACAAAGACTACTGCGATTCGATCCCATAGATCGCCTGTTTGCGACAAAAGCCCGCCAAATTAGCTTGAGGCCGGGGCGGGCCGGGGCTAGATCATCGCCAAAGGAGCCCGCGCATGAGCCTCAACACGTTTGGACATCTGTTTCGTTTCACCACCTGGGGCGAGAGCCATGGGCCCGCACTTGGGGCCACGGTGGATGGCTGCCCGCCGGGGGTCATGCTGGACGAGGCGATGTTGCAGCACTGGCTGGACAAGCGCCGTCCGGGGCAGAACAAGAACATGACCCAGCGCAACGAGCCGGACGCCGTGCGTATCCTGTCGGGCGTCTATCAGGGTCAGAGCACGGGCACACCAATCCAGTTGATGATCGAGAACACCGATCAACGCTCGCGCGATTATGGCGAGATTGCCAAGACATTCCGCCCCGGTCATGCCGATATCACGTATCACCTGAAATATGGCCTGCGCGACCCGCGCGGCGGTGGGCGGTCGTCGGCGCGCGAAACGGCGGCGCGGGTGGCGGCGGGTGGCGTGGCACGCGCGGCCTTGGCGGCCCTCGTGCCGGGGATCGAGATCAAGGGCTATATGGTCGCCATGGGCGAGATGGAGTTGGACCGCGCGCGGTTCGATTGGGACGCGATTGACGGCAATGATTTCTGGCTGCCCGATGCGGCGGCGGCGCCTGCATGGGAAGACTATCTGCAAGCGCTGCGCAAGAAGCACGATTCGGTCGGCGCTGTGATCGAAGTTGTTGCGCGCGGTGTGCCCGCTGGCCTCGGCGCGCCGATCTATGGCAAGCTTGATACCGATCTGGCCGCCGCGATGATGTCGATCAACGCCGTCAAAGGCGTCGAGATTGGCGAAGGCATGGCCGCCGCGCGCCTCACCGGCAGCGCCAATGCCGATGAGATTTTCATGGGCGAGAATGGCCCGCATTTTGCCTCGAACCATGCGGGCGGGATTCTTGGCGGGATTTCGACCGGGCAGGAGATTGTCGTGAGATTTGCGGTCAAGCCCACGTCCTCGATCCTGACCCCGCGCCAGTCGATCACCGTGGATGGCAATCCCATTGAGGTCGTTACCAAGGGGCGGCATGACCCTTGCGTCGGTATTCGCGCGGTGCCGGTGGGCGAGGCGATGATGGCCTGCGTGATCCTTGATCACCTGCTTTTGCACCGCGGGCAGGTTGGCGACGGGCCGCGGGGCAAGATTGGCTAAAGCCGGTTTTCAGACCCGCCCTTGCCGGGACAGTTGCACCGCCAGAATCCCGCCCATGATCACCAAGACTCCGATCAAGTCGCCCAGTCGTAGCGCCTCGTTCAGGAGGACAGCGGCGATGGCCACGCCAAAGAACGGGTTGAGGAAATGGAAGGTCGCGGCGCGCGTCGCACCAATCCGCTCGACCAAGAGAAACCAGACCAGTGTGGCGGCGAGGCCGGGGATCAGCGTGGTATAGAGGAAGGCTATGACAAGCCGCGTGCTCCACTCGATCACGAGGGGTTCGGTGGCAAGGCCGAT
>NZ_JAGPVV010000358.1 GCF_018066915.1 Roseovarius sp. | reverse complement strand
ATCCTGCATCTGGGCGTCAATGCGATCATGTCCGCCGCCCCGCTGATCGATTGGGCCAATGCCCGCAATGCCGAGAACCGGGCGAAAGAGCCAACAGACCTTGCCGCGATGTTCGAGCCGCCTTGGACCACGCTGCATGTGGGGCAGATTTCGGGTGGCACGGCGCATAACATCACCGCCAAGGATTGCCGCTTTGGCATGGATTTCCGGGTGGTGCCGGGCGAGGATGCCGAAGGATGGGGCGAAAGGTTTGTGGCAGAGGTGCGCGCCGCAGAGGCCGAGATGCAGGCGGTGCGCCCCGAGGCGCGGATCGACCTGTGCCCAAGGTTCCGCGTGCCGGGTCTGCAACCCGAAGAGGCGGGCGCGGCGGAGAGCCTCGTGCGCCAGATCACCGGCGACAATGGCCGCCATGTGGTCAGCTACGGCACCGAAGCGGGGCAATTCCAAGAGGCGGGCTATTCCGCCGTGATCTGCGGCCCCGGCGACATAGCCCAAGCGCACCAGCCGGATGAGTATATCACCGTGGCACAATTCAACGCAGGCCATGATTTCATGCGCGCGCTCTTGGGGCGGTTGCAGGGGTGAAGGCCCCCTGCCCCTTGCCCCGCCTCTTGCCCTAGGATACTCCGACGCCATCAAGGATTTCATCTCAAAGGTGCCCTGCCCATGCGTCTGAGCCGTTATTTTCTGCCCGTTCTCAAGGAAACCCCCGCAGAGGCGCAGATTGCCTCGCATCGGCTGATGCTGCGGGCGGGGATGATCAAACAGGCGAGCGCCGGGATCTATTCCTGGCTGCCCTTGGGCTTCAAGATCCTGCGCAAGCTGGAAAACATCGTGCACGAAGAACAGGTGCGCGCCGGGCATATTCCGGTGCTGATGCCGACGCTGCAATCGGCGGACCTGTGGCGCGAGTCTGGGCGCTATGACGATTACGGCGCGGAAATGCTGCGGATCAAGGACCGGCATGATCGCGACATGCTCTATGGTCCGACCAATGAGGAATTGATCACCGATATTTTCCGGGCGCATGTCGGCAGCTACAAGGACCTGCCGCTGACGCTCTACCATATCCAGTGGAAATTCCGCGACGAGGTGCGCCCGCGCTTTGGCGTGATGCGGGGCCGCGAATTCCTGATGAAGGACGGGTATAATTTCGACCTGACCAAGGAAGACGCGCTGCATGCCTATAACCGCCACATGGTCAGCTATCTGCGCACCTATGAGCGGATGGGGCTTCAGGCCATTCCGATGCGCGCCGACTCTGGCCCGATTGGGGGCGACGACACGCATGAGTTTCTGGTGCTGGCCGATACGGGCGAATCAGAGGTGTTCTACGACAGCGCCATCACCGATCTGACCCTTGGCGACCGGGTGGTGGATTATGCCAGCCGCGCGGAATGTGAGGCCATCGTCAAGGAATGGACCACGCCCTATGCGCGCACCGATGAGACCCATGATGCAGCACTCTATGACGCCATCCCCGAGGCGCGGCGCAAGGCCAGCCGTGGCATTGAGGTAGGCCAGATTTTCTACTTTGGCACCAAATATTCCGAACCGATGGGGGCCAATGTGCAGGGGCCGGATGGCAAATCCGTGCCGGTCCATATGGGCAGCCATGGCATCGGCGTCAGCCGTCTGATCGGCGCGATCATCGAGGCCAACCATGACGAGCGTGGCATCATCTGGCCCGAAGGCGTCACGCCGTTCCATGCCGGGATCGTGAATCTCAAGCAGGGCGATGCCGAGGCCGATGCCGCCTGCGAGGCGCTTTACGCGTCGCTGGTGGCGCTGGGGATGGAGCCGCTTTACGATGACCGCGACGAGCGGGCGGGCGGCAAGTTTGCCACGATGGACCTCATTGGCCTGCCGTGGCGGATCACCGTGGGGCCGCGTGGATTAAAGAATGGCGTGGTCGAGTTGACCTGCCGCCGCACCGGTATCAGCGAGGAATTGCCGCCCAAAGCTGCGGTGGAAAAGCTGGCGCTGGCCTATGCGGGGCATGTGCTGCGGCCGAGTTTGTGAGGGTTTGAGCGGGGGCCGAATTCCCCGCGCGGAACAAGGCGCGGAGCGCCGCCGCGCGATCGCTGGGCCGTCGCGCGGCCTAGCGATTTTGAGAGGGAGAGCCTCACGGTGAGGTCATACGGACTTGGCTGGCATAAAGTGGCAGTCACTTTTGTTGCATCGCTAGTCCCCGGCCCAGCGACCGCGCGGCTCATCGCTTGGGGCTGAGGTTATCCCCCCCTCCCTTGACGCCCCCATCCGAAACCCCCACTCTCCGCCCGAACCCGAGACCAAGGAGCCGCAATGGCCAGAACACCCGCCCCCTTTGCTGCCTTTGAATGGTTGATCGCCTGGCGCTATCTGCGCGCCAAGCGGGCCGAGGGCGGCGTCAGCGTCATGACCTGGATCAGCCTTATCGGCATCACGCTCGCGGTCTTTGCCCTCATTGCCACACTCGCCGTGCGCTCGGGCTTTCGCGCGGAATTCGTCGATACGATCCTTGGCGCCAATGCCCATGTGACGGTCTACAACTCCGGGTCGGTCGATGCCTCAGGCCGGGTGGATCGCAGCCTTGAGGATTACGCCGCCATGGCCGAGCGCGTGCGCGCGGTGCCGGGTGTGACCCGTGTCGCCCCCCTCGTCAAAGGGCAGGTCATGGCCAATGCCCGTGACCGCAACGCCGGGGTGCAGGTTTTTGGCATCATGGCCGAAGACCTGCAAACCATCCGCCGCGTGGCCGATCCCGAAACCTCTCAAGGTGACATCGCCCGCTTTGACCAAGGCATCGCCATCGGTTCCGGCGTGGCGCAGGAATTGGGCGTCACGGTCGGCGACCGGATCAAGCTGATTTCCCCCAACGGGGTCAAGACGCCGCTGGGCACCAGCCCGCGCGTCAATGCCTATGAGGTGGTCTATATCTTTACCGCCGGGCGCTATGACATCGACCGGGTGCGCGCCTATCTGCCCTTTGCCGAGGCGCAGAGCTTTTTCAACCGCGATGGCCGCGCCGATGAATTGGAAGTGATGGTCGCCGAGCCCGAAACCGTCGATGAGCTGACCGTGCCACTCCTCGAGGCGGCAGGCGAGCGCGCTCTGCTCTGGACATGGCAGGACGCGAGCGGATCGTTCCTGCGCGCGCTCGAGGTCGAGGATAACGTGATGTTCGTGATCCTCTCGATCCTCGTGCTGATTGCGGCCATGAATATCACATCGGGCCTGATCATGCTGGTCAAGAACAAGGGCCGGGATATCGGCATCCTGCGCACCATGGGTCTGACCGAGGGGTCGATCTTGCGGGTGTTCTTCATCTGCGGGGCCTTTACCGGCATGATCGGCACGGCGATGGGGGTGATCTTGGGCTGTCTCTTCGCGCTCTATATCGACCCGATCTTCAGCTTTGTGAACATGGCGATGGGCGGTCAGGTCTGGGACCCGTCGATCCGGGGCATTTACCGGCTGCCCGCGCAACTGCGGGCCGAGGATGTCATGTCGGCGGTGATGCTGTCGCTGGGCCTCAGCTTTGTGGTCACGATCTTTCCGGCGCGGCGCGCCGCACGCATGAACCCGGTGGAGGCGCTGCGCTATGAGTGATGCGATGCTGCGCCTGACGGGCGTCGAGAAAATCTACAATCGCGGGCTGACCTCCGAAGTGCGGGTGTTGAGCGGTGTCGATCTCAGCCTCGCGCGCGGCGAGATGGTGGCGCTGGTGGCCCCGTCGGGAGCGGGCAAATCCACGCTGCTTCATATCGCGGGGCTGCTTGATACGCCCGACGCAGGCCGGGTGGAGATTGGGGCTGAGGACATGACCGGCCTCAACGACCGGCGGCGCACAGCGGTGCGGCGGCAAGAGGTGGGCTTTGTCTATCAGTTTCACCACCTCTTGCCCGAGTTCAGCGCGCTGGAAAACATCGTGCTGCCGCAACTGGCCAATGGCGTGGCGCGGCGGGATGCAGAGGCGCGGGCGCAGGCGCTGCTGGAAGAGGTGGGTGTCGGGCCGCGCGCCGGGCATCGGCCCTCGGCCATGTCAGGGGGCGAGCAACAGCGCGTGGCCTTTTGCCGGGCGCTGGCCAATTCCCCGCGCGTTCTCTTGGCAGACGAGCCGACCGGCAATCTCGATCCCGCCACCTCGGATCAGGTGTTTGCCGCGCTCACCGGGCTGGTGCGCGGCACCGGCCTCTCGGCGCTGATTGCCACGCATAATCTTGATCTCGCGGCCCGTATGGACCGTATCCTGCGGCTCGATCAGGGACGGGTTGTGCCGGGCTGAGTGGCGACGCTTACAAGCCCGACTGCGCCACATCCTGAAAGAGCACGGGCACGCGGCAGGATTTGGGCGGGGTCTCGCCGATCATCAACAAATCCGACGCCTCGATATGGCCCGCGAACCACGCGGCGAGCGCCACAGGGTCATCGGTGGCCACCCCCGGCCCGTCCACGGCATCAAGCACGATCTTGGACGGGGCCCAGACGCTGATCTGCCCGTGTTTCATCGACCAATCCAGCTCGGTCCGCGTGGCCACCACGACGCAACGCTCGTCGCGCCCCGCCAGAACCCAGGCATTCTGCTCCATCGCCAAAAGGTCCACGCGGCGCTGTGTCATGCGGTGGCCGGTCTGGGGTGCTACCACGTCGGCGCGGCCCACGCAGAGGATCACCGGCTCTGCTCGCGCTTCAAGCTGGTCGAGCCAACGGCCAAGGTTGGGCGAACGGATCGCGGCATTGGTCAGGAAGACCACATGCGGATGCGGCGTGGTATCGGCATGGGGCGTGATCGGCTTGGTCTTGAGGTCATTGACCGACCGCACGATCTCGACGCCCAAGGCCCCCGGCCCCCGGTCCAGTTTCTCGATCCGCACAAAGGTGCGCACCGCCTGCGGCTCCCACAGGATACGCTCGGCGATACGTTCGGCGAGGGTTTCGAGCAGATTGAGTCGCTCTTCGGCCAATTCGGCATCAATCGCCTCTGTCACCTTGTCATAACTCAGGATGCGGTCGACATCATCCTCGATGGCATCGGTCAGCGGGCGCACCTCGACCACCACGTTAAAGCAGATGCGCTGCGTCGTGCCGCGCTCGGCCTGAAAGGCACCAATCTCGACCTCGACCACGTGATCGCGCACCGAAATGCGGTCGAGCGGCCCATCGGGCGAGGTGGCGCGCGCGCGGGCAGAGGGATGCTCGAAGGCGAGGCGGATTTCCTGGGTCATGCTGTCGGTCCTGCGGTTCTTGGGCAAGGGGATAGCATGCAGCACCAAGCCCTTGAAAGGGCGAATGCGACAGTCGGGGAATGTCGCGCGGCACCCACAATGCAAAAGGCCCCGGATTTCTCCGGGGCCTTTGTCGTTCACGCTGTCCGCATTAGTGGGCGTGCTGCTTGTCCCAGTCTTCGCGCTTGGGGAGCTGTTCAAAGGTATGCTCCGGCGGCGGCGACGGCAGGGTCCATTCCAGCGTGTCGGCGTATTCGTTCCACGGGTTCGGCCGGGTCTCACGAGCGCCGCGCAGCAGCGTATGGATCACCAGACCAAAGAAGAACACGAAGCTGGCAAAGGACAGGAACGCGCCGATTGAAGACCAGTAGTTCCAGACCGCAAAGGCCTCGGGATAGTCGATATAGCGGCGCGGCATGCCCTGACGACCCAAGAAGTGCTGCGGGAAGAACGTCAGGTTCGCACCGATGAACATCGCCCAGAAGTGCAGCTTGCCCGCCCATTCCGGCAACATGCGCCCGGTCATCTTGGGGAAGTAGAAATAAATCCCCGCAAAGATCGCGAACACCGCGCCGAGGCTCATCACATAGTGGAAATGCGCCACGACATAATAGGTGTCGTGATAGGCGCGGTCGATGGCGGCCTGGCTCAACACGATGCCGGTCACGCCACCCACGGTGAAGAGGAAGAGGAAGCCGAACGCCCAGAGCATCGGGGTGCGGAATTCGATCGACCCGCCCCACATGGTGGCAATCCAAGAGAACACCTTGACGCCGGTCGGCACCGCGATGACCATCGTCGCCAGCATGAAATAGCTCTGCTGGGTCAGCGACATGCCCACCGTATACATGTGGTGCGCCCAGACGACAAAGCCCAGAACCCCAATCGCGATCAACGCCCAGACCATCGGCAGATAGCCAAAGATCGGCTTGCGCGAGAAGGTGGCGATCACATGGCTGATGATGCCAAAGCCGGGCAGGATGATGATATACACTTCCGGGTGGCCAAAGAACCAAAGGATGTGCTGATAGAGGATCGGATCGCCACCGCCTGCGGGATCAAAGAAGGTGGTCCCGAAATTGCGGTCGGTCAGAAGCATGGTGATCGCCCCTGCCAGAACCGGCAGGCTGAGCAGGATCAGCCAAGCGGTGACAAAGATCGACCAGGAAAACAGCGGCACCTTGAAGAGCGTCATGCCCGGCGCGCGCATGTTGAGGAAGGTGGTGATCATGTTGATCGCACCCAGAATCGAGCTTGCACCCGACACGTGGACCGCGAAAATCGCGAGGTCCATCGACATGCCCGCCTCATTGGTCGAGAGCGGCGGATAGAGCACCCAGCCCACGCCCGACCCAAGCTGACCATTGCCACCCGGCGCCAAGAGCGAAGCCACACCCAGCGAGGTGCCCGCAACATAGAGCCAGAACGACAGGTTGTTCATGCGCGGAAACGCCATATCCGGCGCGCCGATCTGCAACGGCATGAAATAGTTGCCAAACCCACCAAAGAGGGCGGGAATGACGACAAAGAACATCATCAAAACGCCGTGATAGGTGATCATCACGTTCCAGAGGTGGCCGTTCGGCGTGCAACTTGCGACATCAGAGGCGATGAAACGCGCGCCTTCCATGCACATGTATTGAACGCCCGGTTCCATCAGTTCCATCCGCATATAAACGGTGAACATGACCGAGATCAGGCCGACGAATGCCGAGACGATCAGATAGAGGATACCAATATCCTTGTGGTTCGTGGACATGAACCACCGGGTGAAAAACCCGCGCTGATCTTCGTGTTCGTGGCCGTGAATGGCTGCATCTGCCATTGTCTGCCTCCTGCTGGTGTTGGTGCCGGAGCATGGAGCGCTTGAGTCTCACATGCCCGTGATGTTTCAGGGTTTTAGAATGTCCGGGGGGGCGCGGCAATGCGCGAAATTGATGCAGATCAAAGAATTTTGTCGCACCCCCTTGCGGGAAGGGGTGGGGATAACGGGGGGATTTGGGGGGGATGGTCATCCTCGGGCGCAGGCGCGAGGACCTCTCACCTCCACACGTCATCCTCGGGCCTGACCCGAGGATCTCTCACGCCCCCACGTCATCCTCGGGCTCGACCCGAGGACCGCTCACCTCCAGAGATCCTCGGGT
>NZ_JAGPVV010000346.1 GCF_018066915.1 Roseovarius sp. | reverse complement strand
CCCCCTCGCGCCACTTGGGCCGGGGGCGAGGTGACAGCGGCGCGTGCGGCGCTGGCGCGCGCCTTTCCCACCGATGACGAGTGGGGCGCGGCAGGGGTCATCGCCGAGGCACGTGCCGTGCTGCCCGAGGATACCATCGCCACCGTGGACAGCGGCGCGCATCGCATCCTGCTGTCGCAAATGTGGACGAGCTATATCCCCCGCGCCCTGCTGCAATCCACCGCCCTGTGCACCATGGGCTGTGCGGTGCCCCTTGCGATGGGCGCGAAGCTCGCCACGCCCGAGGCCACGGTTGTCAGCTTTTCGGGTGATGCCGGGTTCCTGATGGTGGCGGGCGAGCTTTCGACCGTGGCTGAACTCAAACTGCCGGTGATCTTTGTCGTGTTTGTCGATGCCAGCCTTGCGCTCATCGAAAAGAAACAGCGCGAGCGGCAGATGGTCAATCTCGCGGTCGATTTCGGCCATCACGATTTCGCCGCCATCGGGCGCGCCTTTGGCGGGAATGGCGTGCGCGTAACCAACCGCGCCGAATTGCGCGCGGCGTTGCAGGCCGCACAAGAGGCCGACACCTTCACCGTCATCGCCGCCGAGATTGACCGCGGCTCTTACGACAACCGTATCTGAGGAGATGCCCATGCCCGGCCCGTTGGATGGTCTCGTTATTCTCGACCTCAGCCGTATTCTGGCGGGTCCGACCTGCACGCAGCTCTTGGGCGATCTGGGGGCCGAGGTGATCAAGATCGAGAGCCTTGAGGGCGACGATACCCGCCAATGGGGGCCGCCCTTTGCGCTGGATGTCGAGGGCAATCCCACCGATCTTTCGGCCTATTTCATGTCCTCCAACCGCAACAAGAAATCCGTGGCGGTGGACCTGACCGATCCCGAGATGCAGCGCCTTCTGCATGCCCTAGCCGGGCGTGCCGATGTGGTGATCGAGAACTTCAAACCCGGTGGCTTGCGCAAATACGGTCTCGATCACGAAACGCTCTGCGCCGCCTATCCCGGCCTCGTCTATTGCTCGATTTCCGGATTTGGCCAGACTGGCCCCAACCGCGACAAGCCGGGCTATGATCTGATGGCCCAAGGGTATGGGGGTGTCATGTCGATCACCGGCGAGGCCGGGGGGGAGCCGATGAAAGTGGGCGTGGGCGTGGCTGATGTGGTCTGCGGCCTTTATGCCGCGACCGGAATTCTCGCGGCGCTGCGCCATCGCGACGCCACCGGCGAGGGCCAGCATATCGACATCGCGCTGGTCGATGCCACGATGGCGTGGCTGGTCAATCAGGGGCTCAACTACCTCACCTCCGGGGTTTCGCCCACCCGCGCGGGCAATGCCCATCCCAATATCGTGCCCTATCAGGTCTTTGCCACCGCCGACGGCCATGTGATCGTGGCCGTCGGCAATGACAGCCAATACGCCCGCTTTTGCGATTACCTAGGCCAGCCGGATTGGGCCACCGACTCACGTTACGCCACCAATACCGCGCGGCTTGCGCATCGCGACACCCTCGTGCCGATGATTGCCGGGGTGCTGGCCACCCGCACCACCGCGCATGTCATCGACGGGCTCGAGGCGCGCAAGGTGCCGGTGGGGCCGGTGAACACCATCGGTCAGGCGCTGGAAACCGATCAGGCGCAGGCGCGCGGCATGACGATCACCATGCCCGCGCCGGACACCGCCAAGGGCACGGTGCGCCTCATCGGCAATCCGCTCAAATTTTCGCGCACGCCGGTCAGCTATCGTTCTGCCCCACCCACCACCGGGGCCGATACCGACGCGGTCTTGGGAACGCTCAAGCAAGGTCTGTAACCTCGCCTCGCGGCCACGTGATTTGCCGCGACTCAGGCGATGCCTTACCCCTCCGGGAACACCCGGAGGGCCATTTCATGCAACGATTTCTGACAAGTCTGACCGCCTTTCTGTTCCTGTCTGGCGCAGCACAGGCGCTGGAGCCGCGCGACGGCTGGGTCATTCACGACACGACCAAAGGTTTTGACGCGATGGTCGAGGCGGTGCGCGCGGCGGTCGAAAAGGCCCCCATCGCGATTGTCACGCAGGCCAGCGCCTCGGATGGCGCGCGCGGGCAGGGGATCACCATTCCCGGCAATCGCATCTTTGGCCTCTACCGCAACGACTATGCCCGCCGCATGTTGGCCGCCAGTGTCGCCGCTGGGATCGAGGCGCCCATACGCCTCTATGTGACCGAGGATGCCGATGGCACCGCCACGCTCAGCTATAAGACGCCGACATCGGTCTTTGCCCCTTATTTTGACGAAGGCGGGGACGACCTGCGCGCGCTCGCAACCGAATTGGACGGCGTTTTTGAAACTGTCGCCGAAACCGCCATCGCTGAATGATTTTCAGGCGTCGTGTTCTCTCCTGTTCACCGCCTAAGCGAATTTACGCCTATTTTACCGCATATTACGGGGCGTTCTCTCCTACATGATTGTCACATTTGTTAATGTTGGGATAACGACTTGGTGAATTCGGCGGCGGATGTGTTGTCGCTGTCATATATGCCGGGCTAGCTGTGGGTTGATGCTGCAAAAAGGATTTCGGGTCATGCGTTCAGATCAGTTCGGGTACGAAGTGACAGTATCATCCCCCACCGCTGCCGAGGCGTGGGATCAGATGGTATTGGCCTTTCTCGCCCACTCCGCGAAGACACCGGAATATCTGGGCCGTGTCCTCAGCCAAGAGCCGGATTTTGCCATGGCGCACGCGACCAAGGGGCTGTTTTTCCTGATGCTGGGTCGGCGCGAGCTGAACGAGACCGCGCAAGAGGCGCATCGCACCGCCACCGAAGCCGTCCTGCGCAGCGCCCCCACAGCGCGCGAAGCGGGCTATGTCCGTGCGCTTGGCGCATGGCTCGATGGGCGGCTCTCTGAGACTGTGCGCGAGATGGAGGCGATCCTGACCCGCTGGCCCGAGGATGCGTTGGCGATGAAGATCAGCCATGCCACCCGCTTTATTCTTGGCGACGGCAAGGGTATGCGCGCCTCGGTCGAGGCGCTCTTGCCCGCCTATGATGCCAAGAACCCGGCGCGCGGCTATCTCTTTGGTTGCCACGCCTTTTCCCTTGAGGAAACCGGCGATTACGCTCGCGCGGAAACCGCCGGTCGTCTGGGTCTTAGCCTGTCGCCCGATGATGCCTGGGGGCTGCACGCGGTGGCGCATGTGTTCGACATGACGGGAAATGCGCGCGCTGGGCTTAATTGGCTCGAAGGGCGAGAGCATGCTTGGGCGCATTGCAACAATTTCCGCTATCACGTCTGGTGGCACAAGGCGTTGATGCACCTTGATCAAGGTGAGATCGAGGCGGTATTCGACCTTTACGACACAGAGATTCGGCGGGACAAGACCGACGATTTCCGCGACATTTCCAACGGCACCTCGCTCTTGATGCGGCTCGAACTTGAGGGTCATGACGTGGGCGACCGCTGGGAAGAATTGGCCGATATCTCGGAACGGCGCACCGAAGATGCCTGCCTGCTCTTTGCAGACCTGCACTACCTTCTGGCCCTGATCGGCGACAGTCGCGATGTGGCTGTGAAGCGGATGCTGGCGCGGATGCACCGCGACGCCAAACAGACCAACGCGGGCGAGCTTCTGGCGCGGATGGCCACGCCGGGCCTGTCGGCTGCCACCGGGCTCGAGGCCTTTGGCGAGGGGGATTACAAGACCGCCTTTCTCAACCTTGGTCGCGCGCGCCGCTCGATGCAACTGGCGGGCGGAAGCCATGCCCAACGCGACGTATTTGAACGCCTGACCGTTGATGCCGCCATTCGCGGTGGCTTCCTCGACGAGGCGGAACACATCTTGCAAGAGCGCACAGCACAGCGCGCGGGCCGTCTTGATTCCTACGCCAGCACCCGGTTGGAACTTATCTCGGGGTCGCGCGTTGACTGGGACGACGCAGACCGTTTGCCGGCGGAATAGGCGCTTAGGAATTCACGAAGAGGAGTCGGCACCGTAATGACGAGTGTTGCAGATCCGTCCATGATGCATGGTCGCGCCACCGCTGCGGCCGCCAAGCCGGTTGCCACCACGCGCGACATCCGTCTGGATTTCTTTCGCGGTCTCGCGATGTTCATCATCCTGTGCGCCCATACCCCGCGCAATTTCTTCACAAGCTGGATTCCGGCGCGCTGGGGCTTTTCGGATGCCACCGAAATCTTTGTGTTCTGCTCTGGCATGGCCTCGGCCATCGCCTTTGGCCGCACCTTTGACCGCGCGGGCTGGACGCTGGGCACGGGGCGCGTGGGCTACCGCGTCTGGCAGGTCTATTGGGCGCATATCGGCATGTTCCTCGTGATTGCGACCATGCTTGCCATCTTTGATATCTTGGGTGATTTCGAAAAGAGTTACGTCAGTTCGCTGAACTTGCAGCATTTCTTTGGAAATCCCGCCCCGCAACTGGTGGGGCTTCTTACGCTGACCTATGTGCCCAATTATTTCGACATCCTGCCGATGTATATGGTCATCCTCGTGATGATGCCCGTCATCATGGCGCTCAGCCGCATCAGCCTCTGGGCAGTGGCGGCGGCGATGGCGCTCACGTGGCTGATGGCGCAGGAGTTTTTGCTCGAATCACTTGGCCTTAGCCAATGGCATTTGGCCTTCCCGGCAGAGCCGTGGTCGAACCGCGAGTGGTATTTTAACCCGTTCGGCTGGCAATTGATCTTTTTCACCGGCTTTGCCTTCATGCGCGGCTGGTTGCCCAAGCCGCCGGTGAACCGGCTGTTGATCGGCATCGCAGCGGCGATTGTTGTCGCGAATATCCCACTTTCCAACATCGGCGTGCGCGAATTCGGCTTTGAATGGGCCCGCGACTGGCGCGGTGCAAACAACTGGCTGTTCAACAAGTCCGATTTCGGCATCCTGCGCTATGTACATTTTCTTGCACTTGCATATCTGTGCTGGGCAGCGGCCGGAGAAGGTGGTATGCGCCTCCGCGCCACTGGCAACGGCATCATCTCATATGTTTGGGGAGTTCTGCTCAAAATGATTCTGAAGGTCGGGCAGCAATCGCTGGCGGTCTTCGTCTTCTCCATGGTGTTTGCTCGCTTTTCGGGCTTTGTCATGGACCAGATCGGACGCAATACCTGGAACATTACGCTCGCGAATTTCATTGGATTCGGGGCGTTGATCGCGGTGGCTTACATCGCGGGCTGGTTTAAATCTCATCCATGGCGGGTCGCGAAATGATCCGCCGAGATGTTCTGAAATCCATCGCGGCGCTCGCGCTCTGGCCTGGCATGGCTCGGGCAGAAGAAGGCGTGGCCTTTTCCGAAGCTGCGCTGCACGAGCTGGCCCGCCAGATCGCGGCCAATCCCTATGCCGAGCGCCCGTTCGTGCCCGACGCATGGCGGGACCTGACCTATGATCAGTATCGCGGTATTCGCTACAATACCGACAAGGCGATCTGGGCCGGGACCGACACCACGCTCGAATTCGACATGTTCCCGCCGGGTCTCTATTTCCCGCACGCGGTCGAGGTCAACATGGTCGAGAATGGCATTGCGCGCAGAATGCCGTTCGACTTTTCGCTCTACGACCTGCATGAAATCGTGCCAGAGCTGCCGGTGGATGATGCCTTGGGCTATTCCGGTATCCGCCTGCGGGCAGAGATTGCAAAGCCGGGCTTCTTTCAGGAATACGCCGTGTTCCAAGGGGCCAGCTATTTCCGAGTCATCGCCCGTGATCTGGCCTATGGCCTCTCGGCGCGCGGTCTTGCGCTCAACACCGCCTCGCCGGATGGCGAGGAGTTTCCGGATTTCACCCGTTTCTGGATCGAGAAGCCAGCGCCGGGTGTGACAGAACACAAGGTTCATGCCCTGCTCGAGAGTCCCTCTGTCACCGGCATCTACCACTTCACCTTGCGCCCCAGTGGCACCACCACCGAGGTCGATGTGCGCTGCACCCTCTGGCCGCGCACAGAGCTTGTGAATGTCGGCATCGCGCCGCTCACCTCGATGTTTTTCTTCGACGAGACGAACCGTGGCCGCTTTGACGATTTCCGCCCCGCCGTGCATGACAGCGATGGCCTCAGCATCCTCAATGGCAATGGCGAGTTGATCTGGCGGCCTCTGGCCAACCCGACCTTTATCCAGATATCCAGCTTTGGGGATGAAAACCCCAAGGGCTTTGGTCTGGCACAGCGCGAGCGGGCCTTTTCCAACTTCGAGGATCTTGAAGCGCATTATCAGGACCGCCCAAGTCTCTGGATTGCGCCGGGCGAAGATTGGGGTCAGGGCGCGATTACATTGGTCGAGATTCCCACGGACAAGGAAATCTACGACAATATCGTCGTCTACTGGAAACCCCAGACGCCGCTGGCTGAAGGCTCGGAGCATGCGTTTTCTTACCGCATGACCTGGACCGACCAGATCGAGTCGGCCAAACCAGTGACCCAAGTTCTCAATACCCGGCTTGGCAAGGGCTTTGCTCAGAATGACCACAAGGTCGTGGTCATCGACTTTGCTCCGCATGCCGCCCTGCCCGAGGATTACGAAGAGCTTGAGGCCTTTGTGCAGGCCAGCACCTTCGAAACATCTGTGCCGCAAATCCAGCGCAATCCGGAAACTGACGGCCCCCGGATCGTGTTCTCCTTCGATCCTGCCGATGTGACGGCAGCCGAAATGCGCGCGCAGCTTTATCATCAAGGACAGGTCGTGTCCGAAGTATGGCTTTACCGATGGACCGTCTGACACATTTCCCCGGCACGGGCCTGATGCCCGCCCTGTCGCCTCTGGCCCATCCGATCCAGAGCCTGCGCCATGCCTACCACGATCCCAATGCGCCGGTCTGGCAACCCGCGCCCGTGTTCCAGTGGCGTCGCTTGGCGGCCTTTCTGCCTGCCGTTGTCACGACGGGGGTTCTGGCCTGGGCCTTTGGCGATTGGCTGTCCACCAACGGCATCTGGTGGTTGGAATGGGTGCTGCTGGCCTTCGTGGTCGCCACCTTCTTTTGGATCGCTCTGGCGATGGGCACCGCCACGCTCGGCCTTGCCGTTCATCTGAAACAGAAGCGCGCCCGCGCAGGGGCCACGCCCGCGCCGCTGCGCGTGGCGCTGCTTGTGCCGATCTATAACGAGGACACGGCCGAAGTCTTTGGCAATGCCAGTGCCATGATGAGCGCCCTGCGAGTCGCGCGCAGCGCGCATCGGTTCGAGCTTTTCATCCTGTCGGACACGCAGGATACCGAAATCGCCATGGCCGAACAGCGCGCCTATGCCACGCTGCGCGCCACCATGCCGCCCGATGCCCCCGTCTGGTATCGCAGGCGGGTGCAAAACACCGAACGCAAGGTTGGCAATATCGCGCAATGGCTGGAAAACTGGGGCGGTGCCTATGAGGCGATGCTCGTGCTCGACGCCGACAGCCTGATGAGCCCCGAGGCGGTCATTGCGCTCTCTGACGAGATGTCGCTTGATCCGACCGCAGGCCTCATTCAATCGGCGCCATTGGTGGTGGGCTCTGACACGCTCTTTGGCCGGATGCAGCAATTCTCTGCGTCGGTCTACGGCACGCTCCTGTCTCAGGGGCTGGCAGGCTGGACCGGGTCCGAGGGCAATTACTGGGGTCATAACGCCATCATCCGCACCCGCGCCTTTGCCGATTGCGCAGGCTTGCCGCGCATGCCGTCGCTGCGGGGCAAGGGCGGACTGATCCTCAGCCATGATTTCGTCGAGGCCGGCCTCTTGCGCCGCGCCGGTTGGGCGGTGCGCTTCATCCCCACCATCCCCGGCAGCTTTGAAGAGCCGCCCGCAACCCTGATCGACTATGCGCTGCGCGACCGGCGCTGGTGCCATGGCAACCTGCAACACCTCAGCCTCTTGGCGACGCGCGGCCTGCATCCTGTGTCACGGTTTCACCTCTTTCACGGCGCGATGAGCTATCTGCTGTCGCCCGCTTGGTTCGGCCTATTGGTGATCTGGGCGATATTGGGCAATGGGCAGGACAGTGTCATCACCTATTTCTCGATGGAAAACCCGCTCTATCCGGTCTGGCCGGAAATGAGCCGGGTCAGTTCCGTGCTCATCCTGCTGTTCATGTATGGCATGCTGCTTGCGCCCAAACTTCTGGGGGCATTGGCCCTTGGGCTGGAGGATCGCCAGTTGCGCAGCTATGGTGGCAGCGCGCGCTTTGCCGTCTCGCTGATGGTCGAGGTGCTGCTGTCGATCCTGTTTTCTCCGATCATGATGGTGCAACAGGTGGTTGCCGTGATGCGCACCGTGATCGGCATCCGCCCCTCTTGGTCGCCACAGGCGCGCAAGGGCGGCGATTACAGCCCGCGCACAGTGCTCAAGTTTCATGCGTTGGAAACCGTCAGCGGTGCGCTTCTGGCGCTCGGCATGGCGGCGGGGATGGTCTCGCTCTGGCTCTTGCCGATTGCGGTCAGCCTGATTGCGGCGGTGCCGCTGTCGATGGTGTCAGGATTGCGGCTTGATCAGCGGCGCGGCCTTGCGTCGCTTATGGCCACGCCCGAGATGGTCGATACCCCGCCCATCCTTCAACTGGCGCGCAATCACCGGATGATGTTCCGCCTGCCTGAAAACCCGCCCATCGCCGCAGAATAACGGCGCTCTACTGGCCCGGTCCCTCCAGCGTCTCGAACCAGTCGAGCGCCAGAGTGGACCAGCCTTTTGGCACGCCGTGTCCCCCGTCGAACAGCGCGAATTCGAGCGCGGAACCGGGGGTGCAACGGGTCCAGCTTCGGCGCAGGAAATCACCCGTGGTCTCGAACCGGTCAGCGCGGTAATTGTCGCAGCCATTGGCCGCGCGCCAGAGGCCCATGGCGTGAAACACATCGCCTTGGGCGAAATCGCGCCCCATCACCTGCCGGATCACCCGCCCCTTGAGCGGCACCACCTCATCGCGCCAGCCATGCGTATGCAAGAGCCGCACAGGTCCGGCGCAGCCCTCCGGATGCGGTCGCCAAAAGCTGCCAGACACCGGCGCATAGGCGCTGAACGCCTCGGGCGTGGCGCAGGCGACATAGCTGGCCAGCGATCCACCGATCGAGAATCCCGCCAAAAGGCTGCGCTTGGGGTCGATGTCGAACCGGGTGGCGGCATCCTGCATCACCTCTTGCAAAAACGCCGCCTCATCCCTTTGTCCCGGAAAATCCGGGTGGAAATTCCAGCTTGGCCGCGTGCGCCCCATACGGATCAGGCCGTTGGGCGCGATATAGGCATAGCCGCGCGCGGTAGCATCCCGTGCCGTCGCACCCTCGACCATCGGTCCGCCGCGCCCACCATGCCCGTGCAAAAAGACCATCACCGGATAGGGGCCCGGCCCCTCGGGCAGAGCGATGTGATAGCTTCCATTCGGCGTCTCGCAGGGCGTGTCAGGATCACCGCAGAGCGGCGTGGCGCTCAGCGGCGCAGCAAGGCCCAGACAGAGGGCAAGCAAAGAGACGAGGCGCATCTTAGGCTCCGGTCAGGGGAGGGTTGAACGCAACTCTCCCACATTCCGCCCCTTCTGCACAGGCTGACTGCGTCACCCTTGCGTGAAATCGGGCGGCCTCACGCCCAATCGCCAAAACCAAAGGTCAGGTAGTCGCGCAAATAGGCTTCGCGCGTCAGCGCCTCGATCTCGGCGTCGTAAATCTCGGCCAGTGGAAATGGTCCGGTCTCGGACGGGGTGGGCGGCGCGGGCGGTTTGGAATAGCCCACCTGCCGCGCCAAGGCGGCCAGATACCCCGCCATTTCCCCTTCGCGCACCACCATGTCGGGCAGGGCAAACTCAGCCAGCCCTTCCAGCACGGCGGCCTGCGTGGCCCAATGGGCATCCATCCTTATGCCCGTTTGCCCGGCCAGATTGGCCTTGAGAAACCGCAGAAACGCGGCAAACGCGATACGGTGTGCCTCGCGATCATAGCTCTCGTCCAACTCACCTTGGGGGATCGGCAGCTTGTGGAAATTGCGCAGGGTGCGGCGAATGTCGCGATAGCACCCCGGCCCTTTGAACAGGATCTTGTCGCAAAACGCGGCATGTGCCCGCGCCACCGGATGCCTGAGCACGGTAAAGCGGCGATGCCCCGGCTTGCGCCGCATCCATTGCCGCAGCGCCTTTTGATTGAGCTTAGTGGGCAAGGTGTCGACCGGCACATTATCCAGCGCAGCCAGCCAGGCACAGACCTCTGCCTCGGGGCCAGAGCGCACCGGCATGTAAAGGAGCGGCGCACGCGCCGCGCTGACAAATCCGGGCACCGCCGCCCCGCGTCGCGGCTCGAAATTGGGCGTGCGCGTCAGGTTGAAGGGATCAAGCCCGGCAAGCGCCCGCTCCATTTCTGCGAAATTCTCGACCTTGTTTTCCAGTGGTTCGGGGTTCTGCTTTTTGAGTGAGGCATCCAGCGCCTCGAGCCGCGCATCGCAGCCCAGATAGCGCGCCAGCCCGTTCATCACCTCAAGGCTCTGCAAATCCTCATAGGCGAGGTAAAACCCCGTCTGCCCCGCGGCCTGCAACCGGTTCAGCAACAGCACCTGAAATGCCTGCAACCGCCCGACATGCATCTCGAATTCGACCGGATCAAAGGTGATCTTGCTGTCGCGGCGGCGCTTGACGTTGGTCAGCTTCCATTGCCCCGTGGCCTGCGCGATCTTCCACGACACATAGCTTTCGACCGGGTTGCGCGTCAGGATGATCTTGGCGCACCGCGGATCGTCCAGCATCAGATCGAGAATACGCGGGTCGTGATCGTGGAAATAGCGAAACCCGCCGATCCCCTGCGATTGCCCCTTGATCGCCCCGATCAAACGCTCTGGCACCTCGTCCCGCTCAGCTTGGGTCAGCCCCAGAAGCTCAGTCTTGTTGGGATAGCCGATGAAATGCGGATTGAATGCCTCGCCATGACAGTCGATGCCGTCAAAGGCATTGAGGTTGCTTTCAAGAAAATTGGACCCGGTGCGCATCTCTGCGAACACCACGAAATAATCAAAATTGCCTGTCATTCGGCCTTATCGCACAAGATAGGGTTTACGGGGATTGCTCTGGGGTTCATTCATCCCCTGTTCGACCGGGAAATCCCCCATGACATAGGGGTGCATGCCCTGATTCTTGAGGTTTTGAAGGAATTGGCCAAAGCCGGTCAGGTCCGCCATACGCGGCACCTCGGCCAAGCCGCGCAAATTCTGCTGGCCAATCTCGTCGATGATGGTCTGCAACGGCTCCATCGGGGCCTCGATGAATTCGGCCATGGTCCAGATGCGCACCCGCGCCTTGATCCATTGCGAGCGCAGCACCTCCAGATGCTTGCTCTCGATCCGTTGCAACAGCGCCGCCTCGCGCCGGATATCCGAGAAATTGGCATTAGATTTGAAGAGCGGCACCGCCCAAGCCCCTGAAATCACCGAAACCTGCGCATTCGGGTCGCGGACAATGTCCCATTCGATGTCCGTCAGCACATCACGCGGCCCCATCTGGAAACACTGCCGCTCGCCGCGCGTGTTCCAGATCAGATTGGCCAGAAACGCACGCGGGTTATAATCGCGCAGCGCGGCACTGTCCGACAGCGCCCCGTTCATCACCGTTTGCCCATCCGAAAACTCGGCCCGTTCGGGCGCGAAGAGATGGCCATGCACCCGCATGCCTGTCATCCGCGCCAGCCACGGCTGGAAATTCTCGAAAAGATCGCTGAACCCCTCGAACACCGAATAGGGCGCACAGGTCAGCCCATTTTCGCGCCCCTCGACCGGAAACCGGCTCTGCATATAGAGACCGGGGCGCCCGCGCGTGCGCCGCTCCACCGCCTTGGCGAAAATGCGGTCGATCTTGCCGGGGTTCGGTTCTGTCCGCTTCATCGCGCTGGCCTGATCGGTCAGGAATGCCTCGTAGAGGCGATCGGCAAAGGGCCATATCTTGCGCGCGACGAAACAGTCGGAGCGCCGCAAGAGTTGCAGGTGATCATCGTAGAAAATATGCGGCTTGCCCTGATAGTCGAATTTAGACAGCGTCAGCGACCGGCTCTCGATCTGTCGGGAATATTGCCGCGCGAGGGTCTGGAAATAGCTCTCGTCGGGAATCCACACTTTGGAAAAATAGCGGTCATAGACCCGCCTGTCCGGGTCCTCCAGAATGGCCGAAAGCGTCTGGCGCGTCAGACACCACCACTGGCTGCCCATATGCGGCACGATGCCGTTGGGGATGCGCCGCTTGAACCGCACCAGCCGCTGCAGCGCCACGTATTTGTCAAAGAGATAGCGATTCTTGCGCCATGAAAACGGAAAGCGCAGCGTGAACCGCTCTTGATCCAGGCCGCCGATGGTCCATGGCACATCCGCCGTGGTCGCGCTCTCGATGAAATCGGTATGCGGGCGCTTGCCCAGATAGTCGATCAACTCCTGCACCGGGCGCAACGGCAGGCACGAGCCAGAGGCCAGATAGACATGCCGCACCGCCTTGAAATCGCGCAGCATGATTTCCGCAGCCCCTTGCGTTGCCGCGACCAGCCCCCAAGTGCCCCATTCACAGCGATGGCGCGGGGCAAAGCGCACGTCGCTCATATCCGAGAGTGCCTGCACAAAGGCGTTGTAGGTCTTGCGCGGCACCGCCTTGTCGACATGGATCACCAGCGGACAGCCCGACGCCGCCCAATGGCGCGCCACCTGTTCGGCGCGACCAAAGGCCGTGTGAACCAGCATGATGATGCCGACGCTCATTCTGTCCCTGTTCCCGTCCCCATGCTCATGCCCAGTTCCCCTTGGACATCAACCCGAGAATTTCTAATTGCCGCCAGTTTATATATTTTTCCGACCATTTGCACCAAAGTTCGGGATTGTCTTTTACCAACTCTGCATAGGCCTTGTATTCGACGCTGCCGGAATAGTGCTGGCGGCGGGTCAGTTCCTCTGCTGCCTTGAGGGTAAAGGTATCCAGAAACTTGGCATGGAGCAGGATGCCGCTCGCTTTTTCCCCGCCCCATTCGTCATAGGTCAGGTTCAGACCACGCGGCAGAATCATATGGGTCGAGCTTTCATAGGCATAGCGCCGGTCCCATTTTACCAGCGGTGTCTTGTTCAGCGCCGGTGCCTTTTTCGGGTTGTCCGGGAAAAACACCCGCGCCCGTGGCCCGCCCTGAATCCAGAGATTGCCGTAAAACTTGTTCTTTTCGATGATGTAATTGCCGGGATCGAACCAGGCGGCAATCTCCATCGGGTTTTGTCCCGGCTGATAGGGCACCGCATCAATGCGCCCCTTGGGATACATATCGAGCAGCATCGCGCCAAAGGATTTCACCTGAGAGGTGTCCAGCCAATCGGTCAGCGCCCGAATGGGGCGCGTATCGCAGAACGGGTAGATAAAGAACTCATCGGGATCGACCACCAGCGTCCAATGGCCATGACCATATTTACCTTGGAGCCAGTTGAGCCAGTCCACCCCAAACCGCGCGCGCTTGTAACTCGACTTGGTGGACCACAGCGACACATCCTCTTGCGCCGCAAGGTATTCGCCGCCGCCATCGGTGCTGTCATTATCCACGATCAGGAAATGCGAAATCCCCAATTCGCGATAGTAGCGCAGGAAATAGGGCAGGCGAATATGCTCGTCGCGCATGGTCGAGAACAGCAGCACATCTCCCGGCTTTATCCGGTCGGTGCGGTTGATCACCGGAGTAAGCGAGAAATGCTTGCGAAACGCGCGTATTTTCGCCCGTTTGCGCCGCAACCGCATCCGATATGACTGCCATGCCCCCAAAAATCACGTCCTGTTGCCTGCCCGGAACGGCCCGAAATTATCCCTCAATATTTAATACGGGCTTTTGAGAAACAATCTTAGCTAAAAATATAATCTGTTGACGCGAAATGAGCAAATCGCGCCCTGTGGCGGTGCAATGTTACTTGGGCGACCGCTTGGCCAGAATACGCTGCAAGGTGCGGCGGTGCATGTTGAGGCGGCGCGCGGTCTCGCTCACGTTGCGGTCACAGAGCTCGTAGACACGTTGGATATGCTCCCACCGCACCCGGTCCGCGCTCATCGGGTTCTCCGGCGGCGGCGGCAGGTCTGCGCCATTGGCCAAGAGGGCATTGGTGATGTCGGTGGCATCCGCAGGCTTGGACAGGTAATCTGTGGCCCCGATCTTGACCGCTGCAACAGCGGTGGCAATCGCGCCATAGCCCGTCAGCACCACGATCCGGCTGTCGGGCCGCTTCTCGCGGATCACCTCGACCACGTCGAGCCCGTTGCCATCCTCAAGCCGCAAATCGCAAACCGCATAGGCGGGGGGGCGCGCCGTGGCAATCGCGCGCCCGGCGGCGACCGATCCGGCGGTTTCCACCTCAAAGCCGCGCTTTTCCATCGCCTTGGCCAGACGTTTCAAGAACGCCTCGTCGTCATCCACAAGCAGAAGCGACCTGTCCTCACCGATATCCTGTATCTCGTCGGTCATGCCGTTCCTCCCGCTATGCAAGTTTGATACAGGTTCTAGCCCGGGGCCTGACCTGCGTCAAACAAACGCGCTATTCTAACGTGCGTCAAGAAAACATTGAACGCGATCAGCCATTTGCTCTGCGGTCACATCGCGGCGGAAAAACTCGACAAAACCATGCTCGGGCAGCGTGAGATATGTCATCGTGGAATGGTCCACGAGATAGAAATCCTCTTCGCCCTCGGTCGGCTGATGCGCCTGAAAGAAGGTGCGATAGGCCTTTGAGGCGGCGCGCACCTGCTCTTCGCTGCCGGTCAGGCCCAGCATGCGGGGGTGCAGGTAATCGGTATACTCTGCCATCACCTCGGGCGTGTCTCGTTTGGGGTCAATC
>NZ_JAGPVV010000340.1 GCF_018066915.1 Roseovarius sp. | reverse complement strand
CAAGGGCACCGAACATATCGACGTGCTGGAATGGTTCCTCGCCGATGACGAAACGCAGTCGATCATCATGATCGGCGAGATCGGCGGAAGTGCGGAAGAAGAAGCGGCGCAGTTCCTCAAGGATGAGGCCAAACGCGGGCGCAAGAAGCCTGTCGCAGGCTTTATCGCAGGCCGCACCGCCCCGCCGGGCCGCCGCATGGGCCACGCCGGCGCCATCGTCGCAGGCGGCAAAGGCGACGCCGAGAGCAAGATCGAAGCCATGAAATCCGCCGGGATCACCGTCGCCGAAAGCCCCGCTGGTTTGGGCGAGGCCGTGCTCAAGGCGATTGGCCGGTAGATCCGGCCCAACCCCGGCAGGCGGAGGCGTTGACTCAATATGGTTCTTGGTATACCAAGAACCATAGCCAGAGAGGAGGCGCCTCCCATGTTTCTCGCCGAATATCAGTCCAAGGAATTGCTTGCACAATATGGCGTGCTTGCCCCCGATGGACGCCCTGCCCGCAGCCCGGACGAGGCGCAACGCCTCTGCAAGGAAATCGACGCGCGCAAGTATGTGGTCAAGGCGCAGATCGGCGCGGGCGGGCGGGGTCTTGCTGGCGGTATCCGATTTGCCGCCACCCCCTCTGCCGTGGCCGACGAGGCGCGCCGCCTGCTTGGCTCTACGCTTGTGACCGATCAGACCGGGCCCGCGGGTGAAACCGTGACCTTGGTGCAGGTCGAGGCGGCCATCGACATCGCGCAAAGCTGCTTTGTCGCCATCGCCCTTGATCCAGAAACCGGGCAGCCGATGCTTCTGGCCTCGGGTGCGGGTGGCGTGGAATTCGAACAGCGCGCGCGCATGGACGAGGACACCGCCCAAAGCTGCCCCCTGCCCGCGGATACCCCCGAGGCCCGCGCGCAGATCGCGGCCTTTCTGACCGGCGTCGGCATCACCGAGGCACAGGAGGCGGCCATCGACGCGATCTTTGCCGCCCGCCTCGCCTTTACCGAGAACGACATGACGCTGATCGAGATCAACCCCTTTGCCCGCACCCCGCAGGGTCGCTGGATGGCGGTTGATGCCAAGGTGGCGATTGATCCCAATGCCGGGTTTCGCCGCCCCGAATTCGCTTCGATGGTGGCGGACCGCCCGGCCCCGGCCGATGAACTGGCGGCCCAGAAACACAATATCAATCTCGTGCGGCTCGACGGCAATATCGGTGTCGTCGCCAATGGTGCAGGGCTTGGTCTTGCAACCAATGACATGATCATGGACGCAGGCGGCAAGCCTGCCAATTTCATGGATATTCGCACCACCGCCAGCAGCATGGATGTGGCGCGCGGGGTCGAGATCCTCTTGGCCGATGACCGCGTGACCGCAATCCTGCTCACGATCCACGGCGGCGGCATGACCTCTGCCGACACGGTGGCCGAAGGCGTCAACTTTGCCTATGCTAAGGCCACCCGCAAGTTGCCGGTCATTGCCTATATCTCGGGCAAGCATGCAGATTGGGGCCACCGCATCCTGCGCGAACGCAAAGTGCCGGTCGAGAGCTGCGACACCCTGTCGGCAGCCGTCGGGCGGGTGGTTGAACTGGCAGGCCAGAGGAGGGCGCGCTGATGGCGATCTTTGTCAATTCCGAAACACGGCTGATCGTGCAGGGCATGACCGGGCGCTCCGGCACCTTCTACACCGATGAGGCGATGCGCTATGGTACCACCTGCGTGGGTGGCGTGCGCCCCGGCAAGGGCGGTGCGCGGCACCTTGGCCTTCCGCTCTACAACACAGTGCGCGACGCGGTTGAGGCCACCGAGGCCAATGCCAGCCTCGTGATTGTGCCAGCGCCTCAGGCCGGCGCCGCGATGATCGAGGCCATCGAGGCCGGTATCGGCGTGGTCGTCTGCGTGACCGAACGTGTACCGCAACATGACATGAGCCGCGTCAAACAGGCGCTTGCAGGCACCGACACCGTGCTCATCGGCCCTAATTCCCAAGGCATCCTGACGCCGGGCCAGTGCAAGATCGGCGTCATGCCCACGGTCAATGCCCTGCCCGGCCATATCGGCATCGCGTCGCGGTCGGCCTCGCTCACCTCGGAAATCTTGGCGCAATGCAGCAAGGCGGGGCTCGGGCAATCGACCACTGTCGGCATTGGCGGCGACACGCTGCATGGCGTGGGGTTTGTCGATTGCCTCAAGGCCTTCCGCGACGATCCCGAGACCGAGGCGGTCGTGCTGATCGGCGAGATCGGTGGGCGCGGCGAAGAAGAGGCCGCCGCCTATCTTGAAGCCGTGGACTATGGCAAACCGGTGGTGGCCCTTGTGGTCGGTCGTCACGCGCCGCGCGGGCGCCGGATGGGTCATGCGGGCACGCTTTCGGTTCTGGGTGGCGGCACAGCGGCGGATAAGATCGCCCGCCTGCGCGCCGCCGGGGTCGAAATCGCCGCGCATGCCGATGACGTGGTCGCCGCCGTCGCGCGCGCCACCGCTAAGGCCCCGCAAAAGGCTGCTGCCCGATGAGTGCCTTGCCTGAAACCATGCGCGTGATCGAAATGAGCGCCCCCGGTGGCCCCGAGGTGCTGATCCCCGGCACCCGTCCCCTGCCCGAGTGCGGCGCGGGCGAGGTGCTGATCCGCGTCACCGCCGCCGGTGTGAACGGTCCGGACCTCGTGCAGCGACGCGGCCATTATCCTCCACCCAAGGGCGCCTCGGACCTTCTCGGTCTGGAAGTGTCCGGCGAGGTGGTGGCCTGTGGCGAGGGTGTCAGCCAATGGCACCCCGGCGCCCGCATCTGTGGGCTGACCAATGGCGGCGGCTATGCCGAATTTGTGGCCGTGGATGCCAGCCACTGCCTACCCATTCCGCAAGGTGTCGACGAGGTCGAGGCGGCTGGCCTGCCCGAAACCTTCTTTACCGTCTGGAGCAATGTGTTTCTGGGGCATATCCTGCCCAAGGACGGGGTCTTCCTTGTCCACGGCGGCGCGGGCGGCATCGGGTCAACGGCGATCCAGTTGGGCAAGGCCATGGGGCTGACCGTGCTGACCACAGTAGGCGATGCCAACGCAGCAGAGTTCGTCACCTTTCTGGGGGCTGACCGCGCCATCAATTTCCGCTCCGAGGATTTCGTGGCCCTCACCCGCGAGGCAGGCGGCGCCGATATCATCCTCGACATCATCGGTGGTGATTACGTGGCGCGCAACATCAAGGCCGCGCGCCATGATGCGCGGATCATTCAGCTTGCTTTCAACATGGGCTCTAAGGTCGAGATTGATCTCATGCCCGTAATGCTCAAACGTCTGAGCTACACCGGCTCTACCCTGCGATCGCGGCCCGAAGCGTTCAAGACGCAAGTGGCCGAGGCGCTGCGCGAAACTGTCTGGCCTTTCTTTGCCGCTGGAAAACTGCGCCCCGTGACGCACCGTATCCTCCCCATGGAAGAGGCGGCAGAGGCGCATCGGCTGATGGA
>NZ_JAGPVV010000332.1 GCF_018066915.1 Roseovarius sp. | reverse complement strand
CAAGGGCTTCAAACACGCCCGCGACGGTGCGCCGATCACGGCGGGGTCTATCCCTGAGGCCATTGAAGGCTCGCTGCGCCGCCTCAAGACCGATCATATCGACCTCTACCAATTCCACTGGCCCAACCGGGGCAGCTATATGTTCCGCCAGAACTGGGCCTATGATCCCTCGGGCCAGAACCGCGACGAGACAATCGCCCATATGCAAGAAACGCTTGAGGCCCTGCAACGCGAAGTGACACGCGGCACCATCCGCGCCTTCGGCCTCTCGAACGAGAGCGCCTGGGGCATGGCGCAATGGCTCCGGCTGGCCGAAGAGGGGCACGGCCCCCGCGCGGCGTCCCTCCAGAACGAATACTCGCTCATGTGCCGCCTCTATGACACCGACCTCGCGGAACTCAGCGTCAATGAGGATGTGGGCCTCTTGGCCTTCTCCCCCCTCGCGGCGGGGTTGCTCAGTGGCAAATACCAGAACGGCGCGCTGCCCACAGGCTCGCGCATGGCGATCAACGGCGATCTGGGCGGGCGCAAGACCCCGCGCGCCTTCGAGGCGGTCGCGGCCTACCACGCGGTCGCGCAGAAACACGGCCTCGACCCCGCGCAAATGGCGCTCGCATGGTGCCTCACGCGGCCTTTCCTCTGCTCCGCCATCTTTGGCGCCACTGACATGGCACAACTCGATCTGGCCCTTGGCGCGGCGGAGATTACGCTCAGCCAAGAGGCGCTGACCGATCTCGACGCCACCCACAAGGCGCATCCGATGCCGTTCTGACCCTTACCGCTTGCGCCGCGCGCCGGGGGTTCTCGAATGAAACCCCGGCGGCCGCTGTGCCACCCAGGCGATGAACTTGGCCAAACGCGGATGCGCGCGCAAGGACTCGATTGTGGCATAGCTGCGCGCCAGTTCTGCCTCGGTCAGGGTGGCATGAATCTCGTTGTGGCAAATCTGGTGCAAACGCACCACCGGGCCACCCTTGCCGCCCTTCAGCTTGGGGACAAGGTGATGCAGGCTTTGGCGCACCTCCGGCGGGATCGGGCGCTGGCAGAGCGGGCAAATTGGGACTTCCGACAGTTTGACTTGATCCTTTTGCAGCCTGCGGGCAAGAGGATGACGCCAGTGGGTCAAAAGGCAAGGGGTGTGTGATGGACGGACAGCCAGAGATTGTCGCGCAGGCGCTAGGCTATGCCATGCAAGGCTGGGACTTGGCCCAAGGATGGCTCCTCAGCCCCGCCGCCTGGTCGCAATTCGGGCTTCTGGTGGTGGCGTGGCTCTCGGCGGTGCTGATCACCCGCCGGATACGCCCAGCCATCGCGCGCTTTCTCACGCCCCCCACCGACCAAGACAACATAATTGCCTCGGCGCGGCGATTTATCCTCATGTTCCTGCCGCTTCTGATGCCTCTGCTCGCCTATGGTCTCACCGGCATGGGCGAGAGCGTGACACGCTCGCTCTTTGGCTCGGGCGATGTGATCGCCTTTGGCAAGCGGTTGTTCCTGTTCCTTGCCGCCCGTCTCTTTGTGCGCGACATCCTGACCGATCCCTTCCTGCGGGTTCTGGGGCGCTTTGTGCTGATGCCAGTGGCCCTGCTCTATCTCTTTGACCTCCTTGGTCTGGCCAATGAGAGGCTCGCAGCGATTACGGTCGATCTGGGCAATATCCGCTTTTCGGCGCTCGCCCTCATTCGGGGTGCGGTCTCGGGCGCGCTTCTCTTCTGGCTCGGGCGCTGGTCCAACAGCCAATCCGAGGACTTCATCAAACGCCAGCAGGAATTGCGCCCCGCTACCCGCGAACTCGCGATGAAGGCCAGCCAGATCGTCATTTTCGGCGCAGCCTTCCTGCTGCTCATGTCGATCATGGGCATCGACCTCACGGCGATTGCCGTCTTGGGCGGCGCGCTTGGCGTGGGCATCGGCCTTGGCCTGCAACAGATCGCGGCCAATTTCGTCTCGGGCGTGATCCTGCTCTTGGAGGGGCAGACAACCGTGGGCGATTACGTCGTGCTCGATGACGGCTCTGAAGGCACCATCGTCAAGATGACCGCCCGCGCCGCCATTCTGGAAACCGTGGATGGGCGCTGGATCGTGGTGCCCAACGAGGATTTCATCACCTCCCGCGTGGTCAACTATTCCGACGCAGGCAAACGGCACCGCTACGAGGCCGCCTTTTCCGTCAGCTACGACACCGACATCACCCGGATTCCGGCCCTCGTGGAACCCGCCGTCGCCGCCGTGCCCGAGGTGCAGACTTCCAGAAAACACGCCCCCGAATGCGAACTCAAGGCCTTTGGCGAGAGCGGCGTGGACTTCTCGGTCGAATACTGGGTCGATGGCATCGAGGACGTGACCGGCAAATACCAATCCGACGTGCTTTTCGCGATCTGGAACGTCCTGCGCGCCGCAGGGATCGAGATGCCCTATCCGCAGCGGGTCGTGCATCACCGGGGCCTCCCCGCCCCCGTGACCCCGGCGGCATGACCGACGCGCTCGTCATCGGGGCTGGGCCTGCGGGTCTCATGGCCGCGCGCGAAATGGCGCAAGCGGGCTTGCGCGTGCTGGTGGTCGAGGCCAAGCCCTCGGTCGGGCGCAAATTCCTCATGGCAGGTAAATCAGGGCTGAACCTGACCAAGGTCGAACCGTTCGACGCATTTCTCGCCGCCTACGGCCCCCGCGCCGACACCCTGCGCCCGATGCTGACCGCCTTTGGCCCAGACGCGGTCCAGGATTGGGCGCGCAGCCTTGGGCAAGAGGTGTTCACCGGATCAACCGGCCGGGTCTTTCCGCGCGTAATGAAGGCCTCGCCACTTCTGCGCAGCTTCCTGTCTGAATTGCGTGGCTTGGGGGTCGAAATCCGCACCCGCTGGCGCTGGCAGGGATGGGAGGGCGGCGCGATATTCGACACGCCCGAAGGCACGCAGCGCCTCAGCCCCACCGTGACGGTTCTGGCCTGCGGTGGCGCAAGCTGGGCGCGGCTTGGCTCGGATGGGGCATGGGCGGGTCATCTCGACCCCGCAACGCTGGCCTCCTTCCGCCCCGCCAACATGGGTTTTCTGGTCGATTGGTCGCCCCATATGGCGGCGCAGTTCGGTCAGCCGGTCAAGGGCGTGGAACTGCACGCCGGGACCATGCGCTCGCGCGGAGAGTTTATCATTTCCAACCAAGGGCTTGAAGGGGGCGGCCTCTACGAGGTCAGCGCGGCGCTGCGCGACGGCGCGCCCCTCATACTCGATCTCTTGCCCGACCTGAGCCTGTCCCAAGTCGCGGACCGCCTGCGCCAGACCAAGACCAGCGACAGCCTCAAGAACCGCCTACGCAAGGCGTTCCGCCTCGATCCCGTGAAACTGGCGCTGGTGATGGAATTTGGCCGGGGTGCCACGGATTTGCCCAAACTGCTCAAGCGCTTGACCATGCCCCTCAACGGACCGCGCCCGATGGATCAGGCGATCTCGACCGCAGGCGGGCTGCGGTTCGAGGCGCTCGATGCCGGGCTCATGCTGCGCGATCACCCCGGCGTCTTTGCCGCCGGGGAAATGCTCGATTGGGAGGCGACAACCGGCGGCTATCTGCTGACCGCCTGTCTCGCCACCGGGGCTTGGGCGGGGCAGCACGCCGCCGCTTACGCTCAGGGGAGTGCGGCAGCCCGCTGACAGGCCGGGCGCGCAAGCATCATCGCCATGTAATCATTCAGCTTTTCACCCGCATCCGGGAATCCGGCCTTGCCCGCCCACATCAGGCAATGGGCCAGCAGGATATCGGCGACGGTCATCGTCTCGCCCTGCAGGAATGGGCCGGTCAGCGCCTCGGCCAACCGCGCGACATTACGCTCGTATTCCCATTTCAGCGACTCCTTGACCGCCGGCACCCGGTGCTCTTCGGGCAGCACAAAGCTGTGCCGCGCGGCCGTCCAGAGCGTGCCGTCGATCTCGTCGAGAATCTGATGGGTCAGCGCATCCTGCCGCGCCCGTGCGACGGTGCCGGGGGCATGGGTGAATTGCCCGTGTTTGTCAGCAAGATAGGTCATGATCGCGGTGGAATCGGTCAGCACCGCATCGCCATCCCGCAGCGCCGGAATCTTGCCCGACGGATTGGCCGCAAGCGCCTCGGGCGAGCCGGGCGAAACGGCCAAGTGATTGTAGTCCAAACCTATTTCCTCAAGCAGCCAGAGCACGCGAAAGGCCCGGCTGGCCCGAGAGCCGATGACATCATACATGGAATTTTCCTTGTTACGTTGGTTCGCCCGCAGCTTTGCCCAAAGCCGGCCCGCGCGCAATGGAGGGTTTAACGATTTCGCAACGCGACACGCCTAGGCTCTCCGGGAACGGATGTCATCCCACAGCGGTGCGGCATGGAACAATGGGCAAGTGTGATGCAATGGATAGCACGTCTGGCGCGGTGCCTTGGTGCGTCACCGCGCCCCTGCGAGCATCGCGAGCCGGATCAGCGCCCGCTCGACCAGCGCCATCTCGGGCGCGCGTTGCGCGGCGGACCGCAGGGTAAGGTCCGTATCCGTCAGGATCGTCAGCGCCTGTTGCAACCTCTCCGCGCCCCACCCCTGCGCCTGTCGCAGCATCCGGTCGCGGCGCGGTCCGAAAATAGGCGGGCGCATGCGCGCGATACCCTGCGCCGCGCCTCCGGGGTCCGAGGCAGCGGTATAGAGCGCCCGAAAATGCCGCGTGGCCCCGATGCACAGACCGACAGGCTGCGTGCCTTGCGCCTTCAACCGCCGCATCACCGGGCCAATCTCGGCAGACCGCCCCTCGGCCACGATATTGAGGATATCGTCGAGATCCGCCTCGGTCGAGGCAGGCGCGCAGGCGGCAATATCCGCAGCATGGAGTGGCGTGGTATCGCCCAATTTATAGAGCGCCAGCTTCTCTATCGTCTGGCGAAAATCGCCGGGATCAAGATCGCGGGCAAGTGCGGTCAGATCGGCCATCACCGGCCCCGGCACATCGCGCAAACCGGCGCGGGCCAGCGTCGCCTCGATCTCTTCCCGGCTGGGAGGATCGTCATAAATTCCAACGGCATAGGCATTGGGATGGCTCTCAAACGCCTTGCGAATCCGCGACGTCGCCTTGAGCGCGCCTGCGGTCACGATGATCTGCGCATCGCCCGGTCGCCAATCGCTCAGCGCCGCCAGAATGGCATCAGCGGCGGTGTCATTTGCGTCCTCGACAAAGGCCGCGCGCGGACCGGGAAAGAACCCTTGCGCCTTGACCGCATCCATCAGCGCGGCAGGGTCCTTGCGCAGATCGCCCGCAGGCATCCGGGTCAGGCGCATTTCAGCATCCGCCGTGGGGCCGAGCAAGGCAGCCAGCATTTCCTGACGCCTGAGCGCCACGCGCATCGCATCCGCGCCATAGATCAACAGACCCGCACGCTGCGCCTCTGGCTTGGCGAAGTAGCGGAGGGCATCGCGTGGCGAGAGTTTCATTCCGGTTGGGGCAGGTCTGCGGCCAGAAGGCGGGTCAGCACTTGATCGGCGAGAATCGCCATCAACCGCGCTTCGGCGTCACGCTCGGCGGCCTGCACCGCAACGGTCGTGCCGGTCGCGGAATAGCCGGTAAAGCTCGTGACTTCGCCCGTGGTCAGGGTCGCGCCGGTGCTCAGATCGCGCAGGCTATAGGCCACGCTGCCCAAGAGGTTAAAGCGCGAGGCCACGTTGCTGCGGTTGATCGCCATGGCCTGCGTCCTGAGCGTGACCACCGGGATCAGCGCATAGCGCGGATTGGCGGGCCGCCCCAACCGCGTCTCGATCTCTTGCGTCAAGAGATAGCTGGCGCGGGTATCGGGGGCCTCGACCGCCACCTGCCCCATCAGCGCCGCCCCCGCCCCGCCCGGCCCATAGGCAGGCGCAAAACCGCAGCCTGCCAGCATTGCTAGGCCCGAGAGAAGGAGAAACCGGCGGTTATACCACGACATTGACGATCCGTCCGGGGACGACGATGATCTTTTTGGGCTGGGCCCCCTCCAGCGCCTTGACCACAGCATTGTGGGCCAGCGCGAGTTTTTCAACCTCGGATTTCGGCATATCGGCAGGAACGGTGATTTCGCCCCGGCGTTTGCCATTGATCTGGATCGGCAGAATGACCGTATCGTCGATCAGCATCTCGGCATCGGCCACAGGCCAGGGCGCGGTCGTGACCAGCCCCTCGCCCCCCAGCATGGCCCAGATATCCTCGGCCAGATGCGGGGTCATGGGCGACATGAGCTGCGCCAGAGTGCGCGCGGCACTGGTCTTCGCGCCCTTGCCTGCCTGCGATTTGGCCAGCGTGTTGGTAAAGGCATAGAGCCGCGCGATGGCGGCGTTAAAGCCGAAACTGTCGATGCCCTTGGTCACTTCGTCGATGCATTTGTGCATCTCGCGCAAGAGCGCGTCATCGTCGGGCGTGGCAGGCGCGTCGCTCGCCGCGATCTCGGCGGCAATGCGCCAGACACGGGCCAGATGCCGATGCGCGGCCTCAGCCCCCGAGGCGGTCCATTCCACGTCGCGCTCGGGTGGGCTGTCGCTCAGGACAAACCACCGCGCGGTATCGGCCCCGTATTGCGCGATGATGGTCGAGGGATCGACGACGTTCTTCTTGGATTTCGACATTTTGGCAGAGGGGATGATTTCAACCTCTGTCCCGTCGGCCAAACGCCCCTCGCTCACCTCTTCCGGCAGATGATACACAGGCCGCCCCGCCGCATCGCGGGTCAGGTAAATCTCATGCGTCACCATGCCTTGCGTGAAAAGCGCATCGAACGGCTCGATCGCCTTACCCGGCAAATGCCCACAAACCTGCATCGCCCGCGCAAAGAAGCGGGAATAGAGCAGGTGCAGGATCGCATGCTCAATCCCGCCGATATACTGGTCCACGTTCATCCAGTATTCCGCCTCGGCCATATCCGTGGGCGTGGCGGCATGGGGCGCGGTAAAGCGGGCGTAATACCAGCTTGAATCGACGAATGTATCCATCGTGTCGGTCTCGCGCCGCGCGGGCGCGCCGCAGCGCGGACAGGCACAATCCCGCCATGTGGGGTGGCGATCAAGCGGATTGCCCGGTGCATCAAAGCTCACATCATCCGGCAGGCGGATGGGCAGGTTTTCCTTGCGCTCCGGCACCACGCCGCAGGTGTCGCAATGCACCACCGGAATGGGGCAACCCCAATACCGCTGGCGGCTCAGACCCCAATCGCGCAGGCGGAACTTGGTGACACCTTGCCCCACGCCATTGGCCTCGCAGAAATCAATCGCGGCGTTGACCCCCGCCTCGCCGGTCTGGATTTCCTCGCCCGCCACAAGCCGCGTGTAGCGCACAGCTTCCGATTTGAGCGGCACATACGGTGCGCCCCCAATGTCGTGGTCGCCTTCGATAGGTAAAAATGTATCAACGATGGGCAAGTCATATTTGCGCGCAAAATCATGGTCGCGCTGGTCATGCCCCGGACAGCCGAAAATCGCCCCCGTGCCATACTCCATCAGGATGAAATTGGCGATATAGACCGGCAATTCCCAAGCGGTATCAAAGGGATGGCGCACACGCAGGCCGGTGTCGAACCCCAGCTTTTCGGCCTTTTCAATCGCCTCCGCGGTGGTGCCACCCTTGCGCGCCTCGGCGCAGAACGCCGCCACATCATCGCGCTCGCGCTCCAGCGTCTTGGCCAGCGGATGATCGGGCGAAATCCCAACAAACGACGCTCCCATCAAGGTATCAGGCCGCGTGGTGTAAACCTCCACACGGTCATGCCCCTCGGGCCCATCAATCAGCCCAAAGGCGAATTGCAACCCGCGCGATTTGCCGATCCAGTTTTCCTGCATCAGCCGCACCTTGGCGGGCCAATTGTCGAGCGTATCGAGCGCCTCAAGCAGGTCCTCGGCGTAATCCGAAATGCGGAAGAACCACTGCGTGAGTTCGCGCCGCTCCACATCCGCACCCGAGCGCCAGCCCTTGCCGTCGATCACCTGTTCATTGGCAAGAACCGTCATATCGACCGGGTCCCAGTTCACCACCGCGTTCTTGCGGTACACCAGCCCGTGTTCGAGAAAATCGAGAAAGAGCGCCTGTTGCTGGCCGTAATATTCCGGATCACAGGTAGCAAATTCGCGGGACCAGTCGATGCTGAGGCCCAAGGGCTTCATCTGCGCGCGCATGTCCGCGATATTGGCGTAGGTCCAATCCTTGGGATGGCCGCCGCTGGCCATCGCCGCATTCTCGGCGGGCATGCCAAAGGCGTCCCAGCCCATCGGGTGCAGCACGTTATGCCCCGTCGCGATCTTGTAGCGCGCCACCACGTCGCCCATGGTGTAATTGCGCACATGGCCCATGTGGATGCGCCCCGACGGATAGGGGAACATTTCCAGCACGTAATATTTCGGCCGCGTTTCATCGCGCCGCGCGCGGAAAATATCGGCCGCCTCCCAGGCGGATTGCCATTTCGCTTCGACGTCACTGGCGGCATAGCGCGACATGGGGCGCACCTCTTGCTGATGGGGTTGTTGCAGGGGGTGATAGGCGCTTGGGCCGCGCGGGTCCAGTGGGCGCGCGCAAAAATGCAAGGGGTTTGCGCAGGCGAACCGCCCGATTATAACCGCAAGCAACCTTTGACATGCGGACGCCCATGAAAATCCTTTTCATCCATCAGAATTTCCCCGGCCAATACAAACATCTGGCCCCGCTTCTGGCACGTCAGGGGCATCAGTGCGTCGCCCTGACCCTGCGGGTCAAAGAGGCAACCAAATGGCAGGGCGTGCAGGTGATCCCCTATGCCCTGCCCAAACGCGACGGGCAGAGCCTGCATCCCTGGCTGGTCGATTTTGACACCAAGGTCACGCGTGGCGAGGCCTGTTGGCGTGCGGCGGTGGCCCTGCGCGACCAAGGCTATAGCCCCGATCTCATCCTTGCGCATCCGGGCTGGGGCGAGTCGCTCTTCCTGCGCGATGTCTGGCCCAATGCGAAACTGGGCCTTTATTGCGAGCTTTATCATCTCGCAGGTTATCCGCATCTCAACTTTGATCCCGAGTTCGCCGCCAAGAACACCGAGGCCGAATCCCTGCGCATCCGGATGAAGAACATCAACAACCACCTGCATTTCGAGGCCGGACACGCCGGGATCAGCCCAACCCGGTTTCAGGCCGATACCTTTCCCAGCCCTTTCCGCGACCGGATCACGGTCAGCCACGATGGCATCGACACAGTTCAGGCCGCCCCCCTGCCCGATGTGCGCCTGACCATCGAAGGGCTCTGCGACGTGACCCGCGCTGACGAGGTGATCACCTTCGTCAACCGCAACCTCGAGCCCTATCGCGGCTATCACGTCTTCATGCGCGCCCTGCCGCGCCTCTTGCGCGAGCGGCCCAACGCCACGGTGCTGATCGTAGGCGGGGACGAGGTGAGCTATGGCGCACGCGCCCCCAAGGGGCAGACATGGAAGCAGATTTTCATCGACGAGGTGCGCGGTCAGATTTCCGATGCCGATTGGGCGCGGGTGCGGTTCCTCGGGCGTATCCCCTATGATCAATTCCTGCGGCTCTTGCAGGTCAGTCGGGTGCATGTCTACCTGACCTATCCGTTCGTGCTGAGCTGGTCACTGATGGAGGCGATGTCCTGCGAGGCGGCGATTGTCGCGGGCGATACCGAACCTGTGCGCGAGGTCATCACCCAAGGCGAAACCGGGCGGCTTGTGGATTTCTTCGACCGCACCGCGCTGGTCGACGAGATTTGCGCGCTGTTGGAGAACGATGCTGAACGGGCACGACTGGGCCAAAACGCCCGCGACCTGATCCGCGCGCAGTATGACCTGCGCCGCATCTGCCTGCCGCGTCAGCTCCGCTGGGTCGAGGATCTGGCCTCAATCGAGTGATCCCGCGCACAAAGCTCATGATCGGCCAGCGAGGCCAGCACATAGCAATCGCGCGCAGCCCCGTCGCCTGTGCACCCCTCTGCAATGCGCGCCAACTCGGCCTCGAGCGCGCGCAGGCGGCGAATCTTCTCCCGCACCGCCCCTAGCTGGCCTTGCGCGATTCGGGTGGCGCTCGTGCAGGCGCGGTCGGGGTGATCCTGCAACTCGATCAGCGCGGCAATCGCCTCGAGCGAGAATCCCAGATCGCGGGCATGGCGGATGAACCCCAGCCGCTCCAACTCTGCCCGCCCATAGCGGCGCTGATTGCCCGCGCTGCGCAACGGCGCCTCAAGCAGGCCACGGGATTCGTAATAGCGGATGGTGGGCACCTTGACGCCCGTGCGCGCCGCCAAATCACCAATCGAGAGAAACATCCCAAAACCCCCTTGAACCTCTAGTGACTAGAGAGACTACATTGCCCCTGACGCAAATGCAAAGGAGGTGCGGCATGGCGGGATGTTGTGGCCATGAGGCCCGGTTCGATGGGCTCTCAGACGCCTACAAGCGGCGGCTCTGGATGGTGATCGCCATCAATGCGGCCATGTTCGCGGTGGAAATGATCGCAGGCCAAACCGCGCAATCGCAGGCGCTCAAGGCCGACGCGCTGGATTTTCTGGGCGATGCGCTGACCTATGGGCTCTCGCTTGCCGTGATCGGTGCCAGCCTCCGAGTGCGCGCCACGGCGGCGCTGCTCAAGGGGTTCAGCCTCATGGCGATGGGGCTCTGGGTGCTGGGCAGCACGGTCTACCGGGTGTTTTATCTGGGCGTGCCCGAGGCCGGGATCATGGGCGCCATCGGCGTTCTGGCACTGGCCGCCAATGTGGCAAGCGTGCTCTTGCTCATGGCCTACAAGGACGGCGATGCCAATGTCCGCTCGGTCTGGCTCTGTTCCCGCAACGATGCCATCGGCAATGTCGCGGTGATGGCAGCGGCACTCGCGGTCTGGGCGGCCGGCTCTGGCTGGCCTGACTTGATCGTGGCGGGCCTCATGGCGGCCCTCTTTGTCAATTCGTCGCAACAAATCATCCGGCAGGCGCTGCAAGAGCGCCGCCAGCCGGACGCCTGCCTCAGAACTTCGCCGCGTTGATCCGCAATTGCCGCGCGCGGTTGAGGATTGCATCCTCGACGGCGCGCTCGGTGGCGGCATCGACCGGCCCCCCGCGCGTCTGCAGCGCGACATTGAGCGCGCGCGCATCAAGCGCCGGATCGCTGATCAAAATTGTGGCGCGATAGGCCTGACCGCCGCCCGGAGGCGTGCCATAGCCCGTGGAAATCACACCGGTAAAGGGATCGGCAGCCTCGATCGGCAGGAAATCCAGCACCTGAAGCGAGGCGGTCCAGAGAAAGCGGTTGACCTTGACCGTATCCTTGGCCCCGCGAAACGCATTCAGCAGCGATCCGTCATTCGCGGACGCCTGCCGCTCGCGCCCGCCCTTGACGCGCATCGCCTCTTCATCGAGCGTGGCGTTCTTGAACCCGCCGCACCCGCTCAAAACTATGAGACAGGCCGCAGAGAGGCCGAGGATCTTGAAACGCGAATGGGTCATGGCACCGTCCGGGATTGTTTCCATCCCTACTATCCAAGGCGGGGCCGAGGGGCAAGCCGTTTGACAGCCTGTCGCGCACTTGTGCCGAGGGCAGGCCCTGTGGCATGCAGGACAAAGGACAATCAGAGAGGACTGTCATGGGGCTGAACGAGATCAGGGCACGGATGGACAAGGCCTGCGCCGCCGCAGGGCGCGCGCCAGAGGATGTGGAATTGATCGCGGTCTCCAAGGTGCAACCCGAGGACCGCGTCGCCGCCGTGCTGGATCAGGGCCACCGGGTCTTTGGTGAAAACCGGGTGCAAGAGGCGGCTGGCCGCTGGCCCGCGTTTCAGGACCGCTACGCAGGCATCGTCCTGCACCTCATCGGCCCATTGCAGAGCAACAAGGCACGGCAGGCGATGGAGATGTTTCAGGCCATCCATTCCGTCGACCGCCCCAAGATTGCTCAGGCGATTGCACGTCTGGCACAGGAAATGGGGCACTGTCCCGACCTCTTCCTACAGGTCAACACCGGCGAAGAGCCGCAAAAGGCGGGTGTTCTGCCCGCCGATGTGGATGGCTTTGTGTCCGAGTGCCGCGCGCTCGATCTGCCGGTCAAGGGGCTGATGTGCATCCCCCCGGTCGAAGAGGAACCCTCCTTGCATTTCGCGCTTCTGGCGAAAATGGCAGCGCGCAACGGGCTTTCGGGCCTCTCGATGGGCATGAGCGGCGATTTCGAGCGCGCCATTGCCCAAGGGGCCACACATATCCGCGTGGGCTCTGCCATTTTTGGCGAACGCGATTACGGCTGAGGCAACGACATTGGAAATTTGCCAGATTGGGTGAGTTCGTCTAGCATTTCAGACAGTCATCTATCTGGAGTGAAATTCATGCGCCTTTTCTCCCTGTCCCTTGCCGCGCTTGCCCTGTCCGCAACCACGGCTGCCGCAGAATTTACCATCTCGTTTGAGTGGGGCGACATTCCATCCTGCCGCACGGGCAATCCCAATACCGTCGGCAGCCCCGCCTTTGTTCTACGCGGAGTTCCCACCGGCACCACCTCGATCGAATTCACTCTCAAGGATCGCGATGCGCCCAATTACAGCCATGGCGGCGGACGTTTGAAAATAGGCAGCGACGGGCAACTGCCGTTCGGGGCCTTCAAATACAAGAGCCCCTGCCCGCCGGGCGGTGTGCATACCTATGTCTGGACCGCCACGGCCCGCGCCGACAAAAAGGTTCTGGCCCGGGCCACCGCAGCGCGCAAATATCCCGAATAGGCCTCAGCGCGGCGGCACGATCAACCGCGCGCCATAGGTGATCTGGCGCGCGATGCGCAGCAGGTGATCGGGGCGCAGCCCGATACAGCCCGCCGTGGGATAGCCCGGCCGCCGCCAGCGATGCACAAATATGCACGATCCGCGCCCCCGCACCGCCTGCGGCCAGTTCCAATCGGTGATCAGCACCAGATCATAGAGCGGATCGGCGCGGCGCAGCACCTCATGGCTATGCGGATAGGGCGCGCGCACCATGAGATTGTAATCCTCATCGCCCGCGTCATCCGACCACAGATCACCGGGCCGGATCGGCACCGCCCAATCCGTCGGCCGCGCCATGCGGTCCGGGCGATACAAGAGGCCGACGATGCGATGTTCACCCACCGGCGTCGCCCCATCCCCCTCGCGCTTGCGTGCCGACACACCACCCCGCCCGAGGGTGCAGGGATAGCGCCGCCCGCGAAACCGCAGGCCAAGACGGGTGAGAACCAGATCATCAGGCGTCATGCCCTCCTTTTGCCCGATCCCCCCACGCAGGCAAAGCAGGAAGTGCAGGCCGTTGGATTCTTCTCGGCGAAAATACTCGAAAAAAACCCTCTCCCGCGATGCCACCGCAGAGAGTGGCAAGACGCACGCCCCGCCTCTATATTGGGGCAAAGACAGGGGGAACGGACCGTGCGACATCTGATTGGCCTCATCGGGGCGCTTTTCTTGCTGGGCGCTCAGGGCACTGGCCCGGCACAGGCCGAGCGCGCGGCGCTTTCTGCGCATGTCTTTGGCAATTCGCTGGTGCATCACCTCAGCGATGATGCGGCCACCAATGTGCCCTATTGGCTGGCGCAACTGGCGCGGTCGGGGGGGCGCGATCTAGCGCTCACCGGGCAATGGGGGTTTTTGCGGGATTTCGCGGCGCAGGGCGTGGCACCCAACTGGTCCTTCGAGGGCGTGACAGCCCGGCGCGGCGCCGCCGATACGGTGCTCATCACGCCCGCGAACTTCATTCAATATCAAGACCCTGACGTAGCCTTTGAAGGCGACAATCCCACCAATGCCAGCCCGGTGTCGGTAACACTCGACGTGATCGACCGTGCGCTTGCGGACTGGCCCGGCGCGCGCATCGTGATCTACGAAGGCTGGCCCGACATGGGCGGCTTTACCCGTGGCTTTCCGCCCTCCAATCGCAATCTGCGCCGCTGGCATGGCTACGCGCTCAGCGATTATCACGACTGGTTCCGCGCCTATGTGTCGGCGTTGCAGGCGGCGCGGCCGGGGGCAGAGATCACGCTTTTGCCTGTGTCCTCCGTGCTCTCAGGTCTGCAAACCGGCCTTTTGGAGGAAATCCCGGTCGAGGCGCTCTATTCCGACGACGCGCCGCACGGCACCGCCACGCAATATTTTCTGGCCGCGCTCGTCACCTATACCGCACTATACGAGACCCTGGCCCCGGCGGGGTTCGAGCCGCCCGAAACCCTGCATCCGCTGGTGCGCAACCTCTACTCGCGCCTGACCGAGGAAATCGCCCAAGCCCTCGGCCTGCGCGATACCGCAGCGGCGGCGGCGCCGACGCAAGAGGCCAAGGCAGAGGTCACAGCGCCCCCCGGCGCAGGCCTCGCCAACCCCAGCCTTGGCATGGGCCTGAACGGCATCGCGGACTGGTCGAGCCAGCATCCTTTCGTCGACGTGATGAAGACCGCGCGGCCTTGGGTCGGTCATAGCGCCGATCAATGGGGGGCCTTCTCGACCGAGGCGCTGCTGGCGGGCGGCTATCTCGACGCCTCTGGCTGGCCGCTGGCCCTGCCAGACGGGGCCAAGGCGCTCGAGGCATTCATTCTGACCGATCAACCCGAAGAGGCCACGCATCTGAGGGGCCGCTATGTGCTGCGCTACGCAGGCACAGGCGTGATCCGGGTGGTGGGACGCGCCGACAATGTCCGCTATGATTACGGCCAGCGCGAAGTGCGGTTCGATGTGACGCCCGGTGATGGCCCCGTTGCGCTCAGCCTCTTGGAAACCGATCCCGCCGATCCGCTGCGCAACATCACCGTGGTGCGCGAGGATCAATTGGCGCTGCATGACTTGGGTGTGATCTTCAACCCGCTCTGGATCGACAAGGTGGCCAACCTGCGCGTGCTCCGCTTCATGGACTGGATGTTCACCAATGGCGCGCCGCAGGTCACATGGCAGGATCGCCCCCTGCCCCAGGATGCCAGCTATGTCTGGCGCGGCGTGCCGGTCGAGGTGATGGTGGACCTCGCCAATCAAATCGGGGCTGACCCATGGGTGAACATGCCGCATATGGCCGATGATGGCTATATCCGAGGCTTTGCCGCCTATCTGCGCGACCATCTGGACCCCGCCCTCAAGGCACATGTGGAATATTCCAATGAGCTGTGGAATTTCATGTTTCCCCAGACCGCTTGGGTCCGGGATCAGGCACTCGCGCTCTGGGGCGATGACGCGGGCGACGACGCCTGGATGCAGTTCGCGGGCCTGCGTGCCGCGCAAATGTCAGAGATCTGGCGCGCGGAATTTGCGGGCCAAGAGAACCGCTTGCAGATTGTGATCGGCACCCATACCGGCTGGCCGGGGCTGGAGGAGCCGCTCTTGATGGCCCCTCTGGCACTTGAGCACGGGCAACTGACCGCGCCCCCCGTCAGCCACTTTGATGCTTATGCCGTGACCGGCTATTTCGGCTATGAGTTGGGCGGCGAGGATCAGCAAGGCACCGTCTTGGGCTGGATCGCCACGAGCGCAGCCATCGCCCGCGCCAAGGCGGTCGAAACCGGCGCGGACCCCGAAACCTATCTCGCCGCGCATCGCTATGATCTGGCCTACGATCTGGCCGCCGAGGCGTTGCGACAGGGCTCTTTGGGCGACTTGCTGCGCGACACCCTGCCCTATCACGCCGGGGTGGCGGACCGGCACGGGCTGCGGCTGGTGATGTATGAGGGCGGCACGCATGTGGTGGGCCAAGGCGCTGTGGTCGAGAATGAGGCGCTGACCGATTTCTTTGTCGGGTTCAACTACAGCCCGCAGATGGGCGCGCTCTATGACGAGTTGCTGGAGGGGTGGACAGCGGCAGGCGGCACGCTCTTTAACGCGTTCGTCGATGTGGCCGCCCCTTCGAAATGGGGCAGTTGGGGCGCGCTGCGCCATCTCGATGACACCACCCCCCGTTGGGACGCACTGTTGCGCGCCAATGCGGTGGCGCCCCAGTGGGATACCGAGCGGCAAGCGGGCGCATTCCTGCAGGGCGTGACGCGCACCGCCGGGCCACAGGGCACGCGGCTAGAGGGGACGGCCAAGGCCGATATCCTGCTCGGCGGCACGAGCGACGATACGCTCGTGGGCCACGGCGGCGATGACCGGATGCACGGCGGCGCAGGCCGCGATCTGGCGATCCTGCCGGGGGCGCGAGAGGATTACGGGATCGGACGCGACGGCGCGCGGGTGATCCTCGAAGGGCCGCACGGGGCGGTCGTGCTGGTCGATGTCGAAGCGGTGGAATTCGCGACGACGCCCGGTCAGGCTGTGGCGCTCAGTGATTTGATGTAGCCCCCGCGCGGAACAAGGCGCGGAGCGTCCTCTCGCGATGCAATGTCCCGCGTTAACCCTGCATCCCCCCAAGGAATCCCCGAATCTCCTCCGCCACACCGCGCGCATGGCTGATCGGCCCCATATGCCCCGCGCCCTGCACCACCACGCGCCGCACTTCGGGTATGCGCGCCACCAGCCCCGCATTGATCGCGGCGATAATGGCGGGCGAGGCGCTGCCTTCCATCAACAGCACCGGCGCGGTGATCCGCGTCAACGCACCGCTCGACAGCATCCCGCCTGCATCCCCATAGAGCGCATCGGTCGCGGCCTCGATCAACGGCATCTGTGCCGCCATCGCCACGCGCGCCCCCTCAGGCAGCGCGGTCCAGCCGCGCCGGTCGCCCCAGACGCGGGTAAATCCCTCAGCGGCCTGCAAAAAATCCCCCGCCGCCATGCCCGCCGCATAGTCGGCCATCTCGGCCTCGTGGCCTGCGCGCAAACCGGGTTGATCCTGCAGCGCCACGGCAAAGAATACCGGCTCGTAGAGAATCAGCGACCGCACCAGATCGGGGCGTTCCACCGCCAGCCGCAACGCCACCGTTGCGCCAAAGGAATGACCGATGATATCCGTGGGCGCGTCCAGAAACCCCGCCGCCATCGCGGTGCTGACCGCCTGAATCTCGCCCGCGCCGGTCCAGGCCCCGCTCTGCCCATGCCCCGGCAGATCGAACGCCGTCAGCCGCAGCGCGCCGCTCAATTCGCGCGCCAGTGGCCCCCAACTGCCGCCATGCGACAATGAGCAATGAATGGCCAAGGCGCGACGTGGCCCGCTGCCCAACTCTGTCCAATGGGTCGGAAACCCGCCCCTCAGCCCCGCTGGCATGGGATCAGAGCTTGCCCGCCAGATGCAGGTCGAGATCCTCGAGCCGATCCTGACCCCAGAAGCTCTGGCCGCTGTCCACCACATAGAAGGGCGCGC
>NZ_JAGPVV010000325.1 GCF_018066915.1 Roseovarius sp. | reverse complement strand
CAGCACCTTGAGCAGGGTCAGCCCCTGCTGCGCCAATTGTGCCCGAAGAGCCGCCTCTGCCGAGGCACAGGGCGCGTTCACGACGGTCACGTCGTAATAAAGCTCAAGCGGCTTGTCGCGCTTGGCCTTGTATTCCACTTGGCAGGCCGCCTGTGCCGCAGTCGCGGCAAAGACAAGGCCAGAGGCAAGGATGAGGGGGCGTGTGATCTGTGTCATGCGGCCAAGATGCGCCAAGGCCCACGGCTATTCAATAACTTGTGCGACGGAGTGACCGGAAAACGGCGTGTTATCTGATATCATCGGGGCGTTATTGCCTGTCTGGGCGGCTTGGCCCCACCCTTGGGTCACAGCGTCCGGTCATGTGGGCCGACGCAGGGTAACGACCGTCAGTATCCTGAAAGGAATGACCATGCATCGCAAGTTCATCGCTCTCATCATCGGCGCGGCCCTGACCGTGAGCAGCCTTACTGCTGCGCCGGTCCAGGCCCAGAACCGGGGCGAAACCGCCGCCATCATCGCAGGTGTCGCCGCACTGGCCATTGTTGGCGCCGCGCTTGCCGACGACCGCAACCGCGACCGGGACCGCCGCAATGATTACGTCACGCGGGGCCACGGGTATCAGCAACCCTATTATGCGCCCAAACGGCATCACAAGCAGGTCTACAACCCCGGCCACAATCGCCACCATTACAGCCAGAACCGCTATTATGAGCCGCAGCGCGGCTATGGCCGCCCCAATCAGGGCCGCCCGGTCTATCAGCGGGGTTATGGCAACCACGTGCCCTATGACCGCGACAACCATCGCAACTGAGCCCTGCGCCCCTGAAAGGAACCTCCCATGTTCAGCAAAATCACCTCAGCCCTGATGATCGGCGCGCTTGCGCTGACCACGGCCATGTCAACACCCGCTCTTGCCCGTGACCGGAGCGATAACCGTAACCTCGCCGTTGGGATTGCCCTTGGGGCCATCGTCGGCGCGGCGATTGCCAGCAACAACAAGCAACAGAACAATGGCGGGTATCGGGACAACGGCGGGTATAACGGCGGGTATCAAGACAATCGCACATACCGCGACTACGATGGTCGAAACCACAAAGGCGATGATCGTGGTTATGACAAAAGCTATGGTCATCGGGGCCATGACAATGGTCGCGGGGGCTATGGCAACAATTACGGGCGGGCGCAGCGTGTCAATCTGCCGGGGGCATGTCGGGTCTATGCAGGCAACCGCGCGGGATACTCTGGCCGCTGCCTGAGCAAGCGATATGGCTCTTACAACGTCCTGCCATCGGCCTGCGCCGTGCGCGTGGGCGGGCATCATCAGGTGATCTACCGTGACCACTGTTTGAACCAATACGGATACTACTAAGCCCATCAAGCCAGCAATCAGAGGGAGGGGTGCGCCCCTCCCTTTGCATTTGCGCGCGGATCATGCGACCTGAGGTTATGCTTGGCCCTGATTTCACCCATGAACGCGCCGCCCTGTCAGAGGGGTATCTCCGCATTGCCGGGGTGGATGAGGTCGGGCGCGGGCCCTTGGCCGGGCCAGTCACAGCCGCCGCCGTGATCCTTGATCCGGGCAATATTCCTGAGGGGCTGAACGATTCCAAGAAACTGAGTGCCGCGCGCCGTGTCGCGCTCTCTGAGGTCCTGCACGCCTCTGCCGCGGTCAGTGTGGCCCATGCCAGCGTCGAAGAGATTGACCAACTCAACATCCTGCGCGCCGCACATCTGGCAATGGAGCGGGCGATTGCTGCCCTCGACCCTGCGCCGGATTTTGTCTTGATCGACGGCAACCTGATCCCGCGCGGCCTGACCCTCCCCGCCCGCGCGATTGTGCGCGGCGATGCGGTCTCTCTCTCGATTGCGGCGGCCTCAATTGTGGCGAAAATCGGGCGCGACCGGATCATGTGGGATTTGGCGCAACAGTTCCCCGGCTATGGCTGGGAACGGAACGCCGGATACCCGTCGAAAAGCCACAAGGAGGCGCTGCTAAATCTTGGTGTGACCCCACATCATAGACGTTCGTTCAGACCCGTGCACAACATCTTGTATCAAGAAAATAACTAACCCACTGATTCAAAAAAGAATTTGACGGCGAATCAGCTTTGACTCATCTTGGTCCTCAACCACCAGAGCGCACAAGCGCCGGGACAGAGGCAGAAGATGACGACAATGACCAAAGCCAAGGGCGCGCCTGCGCTCCCGCTCAACACGATTATCGCCGGGGATTGCATCGAGGTGATGAACAGCTTGCCAGAGGCAAGCGTTGATCTGATCTTTGCCGATCCGCCCTACAACCTCCAGCTCAAGGGTGATCTGCATCGCCCCGACAACAGCCAGGTGGATGCGGTCGATGATGCTTGGGACCAATTCGCCAGCTTCGCCGCCTATGACAAATTCACCCAAGACTGGCTCAAGGCGGCGCGGCGATTGCTCAAACCCCATGGGGCGATCTGGGTCATCGGCTCTTATCACAACATCTTTCGGGTTGGGGCGGCGCTGCAGGACGCAGGCTATTGGATCCTGAACGATGTAATCTGGCGCAAGTCCAACCCAATGCCGAATTTTCGCGGCAAGCGCCTGACCAACGCGCATGAAACGATGATCTGGGCGTCGAAATCCGAGGGCGCGAAATACACGTTCAATTACGAGGCCCTGAAATCGCTGAATGAAGGCGTGCAGATGCGCTCGGATTGGGTGCTGCCGCTCTGCACAGGGCATGAGCGGCTCAAGGATGACAAGGGTGACAAGGCGCATCCGACCCAAAAACCCGAAAGCTTGCTGCACCGCGTTCTGGTCGGTTCGACCAACCCCGGCGATGTGGTGCTCGACCCGTTCTTTGGCACCGGCACGACCGGTGCTGTGGCCAAGATGCTGGGCCGCGATTACATCGGGATCGAGCGCGAGGCGGCCTATCGCGTGGTCGCGGAAAAGCGGCTGGCGAACATTCGCAAATTCGACCGCGACGCACTTCAGGTCACAACCTCCAAACGCGCAGAGCCGCGCGTGCCCTTTGGGCAACTCATCGAACGTGGCATGTTGCGCCCCGGCGAGGTTCTGACCTCGATCAACGGCAAGGCGGCCAAGGTTCGTGCCGATGGCACGCTGGTGGCCGATGGCATCAACGGCTCGATCCATCAGATCGGCGCGCATCTCGAGGGTGCGCCCTCTTGCAACGGCTGGACCTATTGGTGCTTCAAGCGCGAGGGCAAAGTGGTGCCTATCGACGTGCTGCGCCAGCAGATCCGCTCGGAGATGGAAGAGCGCCCCAACTGATCCCCCAGACACCGCCGGTGCCCAAGGCCTGACTTTCTCGGGCACCATTGACCTGCCCCGCCTTCATGGCGGGGCTTTTTTCGTCATCGGTCAGGGGCGGGCGTGACCAGATCAGCCATCTCGGAGAAAAGCATATCAGGCTGTAACAGTCTCTGCTTCATATCCCAGAGCGCCGCAATGCGCCCCTCTGACAGCACATGCCCGGCCATCGCCCCCAGCTTGGCGCGCACATCCGCCTCGGGCATCGGGGCCTCTGGGCCGCCGCGCGCGTTGACATCGCCAGAGGTGATTTGCCGGCCGTCTTTGAGGATGGCTGTGACATCCGACCAGCGCCCGGCGGGAAAACGGGCAGAGTGACGCGGTTCTTCGCGCACAGTGATGCGGGCATGCAGGCGCGCGACCTCCGGATCATTCAGGCCTGCGCCAGTAATGTGCTCTGGCCCGATGCGCCCGTGCACCAGCAGCGTCGCTAGCGCAAAGCCCAGCGAATATTGCGCCTCACTCGTCGTCTTGGGTAGTCCGGGGAAAAGGGCCGCGGATTGCGCAAATGTCGCCACGTCCAGCCGCTCGATATCGGCGGCGCGCAGGCCCTGTTCGACCATCAGCACGCGCACCCCTTCCAGTGCGCCATGCGCCCAGCGGCAAATCGGATAAGGCTTGATATAATTGCGCAGGATCGTCCAATCCTGTCCCAGATCCTCCCAGATATGCGCGACATCTTCCCCCTCGACGGTGATCGCGGGTGCCCCGGTAAACCCGCGTTCGGCCAACAACAGAGACGAAATGCCCACCAAGGCCCCCATGCCGGACCCATCATGCAGCATGGTGGGACTGGCAATTTCGCGCATCATCTGGCTGCGCGGCCCGTGATATTCGGCAGTGCCCATGGCCTCGCGCAGAACCTCGGGCGTCTGCCTTCGCAGATGCGCCCCAATCGCCACGACGCCAATCGCATTCCACGCCCCCGAAGTGTGGTAGTCGCTGACCGTAGCATGCAAGGCCACACCCGCCCGCGCCGCCACCTCATAGCCCATGGCAAGCGCGATCAGCGCCTGTCGTCCGGTCAATTGCGGATGCTGCCCGGCATAGGCAAAGAGCGCCGGGACAAGGGCGCAACCAATATGCCCCTTGGTTGGGTTATAACCGTCATGCCCATCAAGATTGTCGATCTGAGTGGCCAGCGCCCAAGCCGCCCCTGGCATCGCGCATCGCCGTCCATCAAAGAGCATGGTTGCGCCGTGTTTGTCACTGTTTGCGGCATGAAACTCGACCGCAAACTCTCGCGCGATGCGCCCCACTTCCAGCGTCGCCGCACCCGCCGCAACCCCAAGCGTATCAACCAGCAAGAGCGCCATGCGCTCCAGCACCTCATCCGGAATATCGAGCGACGGATCAAGAGCAAAGTCCGCAATCCGGGCGAACTGAAGAGGTTGGGGAGCATAGGACATCTGGGGCGCTTTCTGCTGGGTGTATCCCCGCAGCGTGACGCGTTTGCGCGCCGGTTTAACGGCTGTTTGCGACATTTCCTGTCTCACATTCTCCTCTTGCAGCGCGTGACATCGGCTGTTAGCACTCTTGCATATCCGTTGGGGTGCCCGCGATCCGGGCTGAGAGGCGTCAAGCCAACCCATCGAACCTGATCCGGGTGATGCCGGCGTAGGGAACGGACCTCAGCACGCCCAGCGCGCCCCCCGTCCGTTCCCCGCAAGACGAGAGGAATGGCAAATGGTTGCCACAGCTTTGACGATCGCAGGCTCCGATAGCGGCGGGGGTGCGGGTATTCAGGCGGATCTCAAGACCTTTTCGGCGCTTGGCGTCTATGGCGCGAGCGTGATCACCGCCGTGACCGCGCAAAACACCTGCGCCGTGACCGATGTGCATCCCATCCCCAATGCCACTGTAGCAGCCCAGATTGCCGCCGTTTTGGGCGATATCAGGGTCGATGCGATCAAGATCGGCATGTTGGGCGACGCCAGCCTCATCGAGACCGTGGCGCAGGCGCTTTCGGAGTATGAGGGCCCCATCGTGCTCGACCCTGTCATGGTTGCCAAATCCGGTGCCCGCCTCTTGCCTGATGCGGCACGGGCGGCGTTGATCGCACATCTCTTGCCGCGCGCAGATCTGCTCACGCCCAACCTACCCGAGGCGGCCGCACTTTTGGATTGCGACGCAGCGCAAAACGATACCGAGATGCAGGAACAGGGCGCACGCCTGCGTCACATGGGGGCCAAGGCGGTGCTCATGAAAGGTGGGCATGCGCAGGGCGCGACCTGCACCGATTGGCTCATCGCTGAAGAAGTGATCCGCCTCGACGCCCCCCGCATCGCCACGTGCAACACCCATGGCACCGGCTGCACGCTGTCCTCGGCCATTGCGGCGGGGCTGGCGCAGAGACAAACCTTGCCTGATGCTGTGAAACGCGCCCATGGCTGGCTGCACCATGCGATCCTTGCCGCGGATACGCTAGAGATCGGTCAAGGGCATGGTCCGGTGCATCATTTCCACGAGGTCTGGAAATGACCGAGGCTGTAACAATCCGGGGCGCTGGTATTGTTGGCCTTTGTGTTGCGACCGAACTGGTCGCGCGCGGCGTGGACGTCACCCTGCGCGATCCCGCCCCAGAGCCCGGCGCGCATGCCTGCTCCTGGTGGGCGGGCGGCATGCTGGCACCCTTTTGCGAGGGGTTTTCCGCCGAAGAGCCGGTCGTACGCTTGGGTCAAGAGGCGGCCGATTGGTGGGCGGCGCAGGGGGTCGAGGTGATCCGGCGCGGATCGCTTGTCGTGACGCTAGAACGCGACCGCCGCGAACTCGACCAATTCGCGCGGCGCACCCAAGGGCATCAGATGGTCTCGGGCACAGATTTGGCCGAATTAGAGCCATATTTGGCCGACCGCCATGACCGCGCACTCTTTTTCGCGGATGAGGCGCATATCAATCCACGCAACGCGCTCATGCACCTGCGCAAGCGGTTACAAGAGGCTGGTGCACGGTTCGAACAGAGCGATGCCGCCCCCACCGGACCGGTCATCGACTGTCGCGGTCTTGCCGCTCAGGACAGCCTGCCCGATCTGCGCGGCGTCAAGGGCGAGATGGTCGTGCTGCGCAGCCTTGATGTGACCCTGAAACGGCCCGTTCGCCTGCTACACCCGCGCTTTCCACTCTATATTGTGCCGCGCGGCGACGGGGTTTTCATGCTCGGTGCCACGCAGATCGAGAGCGCGGAGCGCGGACGCGCCTCGGCACGCTCGGTGATGGAACTGCTCTCTGCCGCCTACGCGCTGCACCCGGCGTTTGGCGAGGCAGAGGTGATGGAAATTGGCGCTGATGCGCGCCCTGCCTTTCCCGACAATTTGCCCCGGATCACGCGCAAAGGGGGCACGATTCATGCCAACGGCCTCTTTCGTCACGGCTTTCTTCTGTCACCTGTGGTGGCGCGGATGGTGGCGGGTCTGGTCACAGGCGACAATGAGACACCGGAGTTTTTGACCCATGAAGATCACGGTTAACGGCACCCTCCGCGACACCGCCGCCACAACGCTCGACGCGCTGCTGGTCGAGTTGGGGTACGCGGGGGCCAAGGTGGCCACAGCGGTCAACGAAAGTTTCGTTCCCGCCGCAATCAGGCCAGAACAGAGACTGAATGAAGGCGACCGCATCGAGATCGTCGCACCACGGCAAGGGGGCTGACATGCCTGTTTTCTACGAGACCGAAATTACCTCGCGGCTGATGCTGGGTACTGCGCAATACCCTTCGCCCGCTATCCTTGCCGAGGCGTTTCATCGCTCCGGCGCAGGCATTGCCACCGTGTCGGTGCGCCGCGAGGCCGGGGGCGAGCGTGCGGGGCAAGCGTTCTGGGATATGATTGCTGCGCTCGGGGTGCATGTCCTGCCCAATACCGCTGGCTGCCATTCAGTGCGCGAGGCAGTGACAACGGCGCAGATGGCGCGAGAGCTCTTTGACACCAACTGGGTCAAACTCGAGGTGATCGGCCATGCCGATACGCTCCAGCCGGACCCCTTTGGTCTGGTCGAGGCCGCGCGTATTCTGACCGATGACGGATTTCACGTCTTTCCCTATTGCACCGAGGATCTGGTGCTCTGCGAACGGCTGGTCGAGGCCGGATGCCGGGTACTGATGCCTTGGGGCGCACCTATCGGCACGGGGCTTGGGCTCAACAATATCTATGGTTTGCGCAGTTTGCGGGCGCATTTCCCCGACGTGCCATTGGTCATCGACGCTGGTCTCGGCCTGCCGTCACAGGCCGCACATGCGATGGAATTGGGCTATGACGCGGTGCTGCTCAATACCGCTGTGGCCAAGGCTGGCGATCCGACCATGATGGCCGAAGGCTTCGCGCGCGCACTCGAGGCGGGGCGTTTGGCCTATGAGGCTGATCCGATGGAGCCGCGCGACATGGCCGCCCCCTCTACCCCCGTGTTCGGGAGGGCGTTTACCTGATGACCTTGCCGCGTTTCTATCCGATTTTCGACCACACCGACTGGTTGCGCCGCCTGCTGCCACTCGGCGTGAGGCTGGTTCAATTGCGGATCAAGGACCTGACGGGCGATGCCCTCGTCGAACAGATTTCCCAAGGACAGAGCCTGTGCCGCGCTCATGGGGCCATTCTTGTGGTCAACGATCACTGGCAGGCGGCGATTGATGCAGGCGGCGATTGGGTGCATCTGGGGCAAGAGGATCTCGATACCGCCGACATCGCCGCCCTGCGTCGCGCCGGGATCAAACTGGGGCTCAGCACGCATGATCATGCCGAACTCGACCGCGCGCTGTCCTATGCGCCCGATTACGTGGCGCTTGGCCCCGTCTATCCTACCATCCTGAAAAAGATGAAGTGGCACGAACAGGGACTGGACAAGCTGACAGAATGGAAGCGCCTGATCGGCGACATCCCTCTGATCGCGATCGGCGGCATGTCGGTGGAGCGTGCGCAAGGCGCGTTCAGCGCCGGGGCGGATGTGGTCTCGGCCGTGACCGATATTACCCTTCACTCCGATCCCGAGGCGCGGGTGCGGCAATGGTTGGACGTGACAGGATGAGCCGCTACGCGCGTCAGATCGCGCTGCCGGAATTCGGGACCGTGGGACAGGACCGGCTGGCGGCGGCGCATGTGCTGGTCGTGGGCGCGGGCGGTCTGGCAGCGCCGGTGCTGCAATACCTTGTTGGCGCGGGCGTCGGGCGGATCACGTTGATGGATGGCGACCGCGTTTCCCTGAGCAACCTGCACCGCCAGACGCTGTTTCGCATGGCGGATATCGGCCAACCCAAGGCGCAGGTTGCGGCGCTGCATATGATCGCTCTCAACCCGGACTGCGTGATTTCCGCCGTGTCAGAGCCACTCGATCCCCTTAATGCCCCCGCTCATGTGGCCGCCGCAGATCTGGTTCTTGATTGCGCCGACAGTTTCGCAGCGAGCTACATTCTGTCCGATACCTGCCTGAGGCAGGGCACACCGCTAATCAGCGCCTCTATCGTTGGCACCTCGGGCTATGTGGGCGGCTTCTGCGCGGGCGCGCCCTCGTTGCGCGCGCTGTTCCCAGATTTACCTGACCGGCTGGGCAGTTGCGATGCCGATGGCGTGCTTGGCCCGTCGGTCGGCGTTGTTGGTAGCCTTCAGGCGCAGATGGCATTGGCGGTTCTGGCTGGAATAGAGCCTGATCCGCTGGGTCAGCTCGTCACATTCGAGGCGATTGGCCATCGCTTTGGCGGCTTCCGCTTTGACGGTGCGCCCGAACCAGAAGATGGCTTCCGCTTTATCGCGCCCGGGCAAATCACGCCCGACGACTGGCTGGTCGACCTGCGCGCCGAGACTGAGAGCGGTCCCGCCTTGCCAAACGCCACCCGCCACAGTGTTGCCGATTTCGATCACCCCGACACCCGCCCCCAGGGCGCACGCGCCGTGCTTGCCTGCCGGTCCGGCCTTCGGTCATGGCAAGCCGCAACGCGGCTGCGCGGTCATTGGGACGGAGAGATTGCCTTGATCGCCCTTGGCGACGTTCAACAGGAGACTGACACATGAGATACCTCACCCTGATTCTTGCCCTTATGGCCAGCCCGGCCATGGCACAGGACAAGATGACGCTCATTCTGGACTGGTTCATCAACCCGGATCACGGCCCGATCATCGTGGCCGAGGAACTGGGCTATTTCCAAGACGCCGGGCTTGAGGTCGAGGTCATCGCCCCTGCCGATCCGTCCGATCCGCCCAAGATGGTTGCGGCCGGTCAGGCGGATCTCGCGATTTCCTACCAACCGCAGTTGCATATGCAGATCGAGAACGGGCTGCCGCTCCGCCGTGTTGGCACGCTGGTCGCCACGCCGCTCAATTGCCTCTTGGTGCTCGCAGATGGGCCGATCAAATCCACCGCTGACCTCAAGGGGCGCAAGGTGGGCTTTTCGGTGGCGGGGGTCGAAGAGGTTTTGCTCTCGACCATTCTTGCTCAGCATGGCCACAGCCTGAGCGATATCGAACTGGTCAGCGTCAACTGGTCACTCTCGCCCTCGCTCATGTCAGGCCAAGTGGACGCGGTGATCGGTGCCTATCGCAATTTCGAACTCAACCAGATGGAGATCGAAGGCGTGCCGGGGCGGTGTTTCTACATCGAGGAAGAAGGCGTGCCCGCCTATGACGAGCTGATCTATGTCGCCAATCCCGACACGATGAATGCCGACATGATCCGCCGTTTTCTGCATGCGACCGAGCGTGCGACGCAATACATCATGAACCACCCGCAAGAGAGCTGGGAGATTTTCGCAGGCACCTCGCCCGAATTGCAGGATGAGTTGAACGCAAAGGCCTGGATTGACACTTTTCCGCGCTTTGCCACCCGTCCCGCGGCGCTGGATCACGCACGCTACAAGCGGTTTGAACAGTTCCTGCTCGACACGGGGATGATCGAGAATTCCACGCCCGTCTCGGGCCTTGCCATGGACCTGAACGCGGAATGACTGACGGATATGGGGCAACCTTTCCCCGCTTGCGCGATGCGGCGGGGACGGTTTGGCAGGCTTACACCCACCACGCCTTTGTCGAAGGGCTGCGCGATGGCACGCTGCCGCGCAAGGCGTTCCTTGGCTATCTGGTGCAGGACTACGTGTTCCTCATCCATTTTGCCCGTGCCTGGGCTTTGGCCGTGACCAAGGCCGACGCACTCGAGGAAATGCGCGCCTGTGCTGCCACTGTCGATGCGCTGGTCAATCACGAACTCAGCCTGCATGTGAAAACCTGCGCCGAGGCGGGGCTGAGCGAAGAGGATCTTTACAGCGCCGAAGAGCATCCCGCCAATCTGGCCTATACGCGCTATGTGCTCGATGCGGGCCATTCCGGCAATTTTCTCGATCTGCTCGCGGCGCTTGCGCCTTGTGTCATGGGCTATGGCGAGATTGGCGCGCGGCTGGGACCGGTGCCAGACGATCATCCCTATGCCGACTGGATCAACACCTACGCTGGCGATGCCTATCAGCAAGTCTGCCGCGATGCGGGCACGCTCTTTGATGGGGCTGTGGCCCGCCGTCTGGGCGCGGGGGCCGAGAGCACGCCCGGCTGGGGTCGCCTCTGTCAGCGCTTCACCACCGCCACGCGGCTGGAAGTCAGCTTTTGGGATATGGGCCTCTCATTTGGCCACTGAGTCCAAACGCCGCGCGGCGTGACATATTCAGGCCGCGCGGCTGGCAACGATAGCAAAGAGCGCGACATAAGTGAGCTGATGCGCGGCCTGATCAAGGCCAAGGTAGTGCCAGAAACGCGGGTCTGTCTCGGTCATGGCCTCGTTAGAGACGCGGCGCGCCTTGGCCCAGTCGATGTGATAATGCACCACGACCTCTGCGAGTGCGAGACCAAGCGCCAATTCCCACGGCAGGGCGAACCAGAGCAGGATGGGCAGGCTAAGTGCTCCGTGAAGCCCGGCATGCAGGATGCCTGACGGATGCCCGTAGCGCCCCTTGTTTGCGGCCATCCAACCGGTCTGGAACTGAAAATCACCAAGGTAGTGTTTGATCTGAAACAGGATCAGAAAGAGACTGAGATCGAAAATGCTCGTCATGCAACACCTCGGGCAATGGGCGTGACAGAGGGGCTTTGATAGAATGGTTCTCTGCCAGAAACACGCTGTGGTCCAATTAGGGTCGAGCGATAATGACCATAGCCTATCATATCAGGCAGGCTTTTGCATCACCGGCGCGGCAGCCCCATGGAGACCAGCGTTTCCAAGTCATCCTTGATCCCGGCGACCAGCGCGGGCCACTTTGGAAAATGGAACCCGTATTTGATCACCTCAAGCGAGAAATCAGGTCGCACAGTCATGGCCTGTTCCAGCGCGCGCTGTGCTGTTCCCCGGTCGCCCGCGCGCAAGGACAAGACAGCATAGGCTGAATGCACAAAGGCCTCTGCCCCCGGATTGCGCGCAGCCGGTTCGAGATACTTGCGCATGTTCTCGCCCAAGGTCATGTCGCGCATCCAGATGGCAACAGCGAGCATCCAGTAGAACGACCAGAGCATCGGGTCTTGCGGGCTGAGGCGAATGGCCTCAAGCCCGGCTTCTTCCATTTCTGCGGTGTCAGGGGTCTTTTGAAAGAGGTTGATAAAGGTCTGCGCATTATAGATCAGCGCGTCATTGTGATTGAGGGCGCGCGCACGTGCCAAAGCCTCGCGCGCGTCCTTCTCTTGCCCTTGCAGGGTCAAGAGCTGCGCCAGGGTGATATGCCCAAGCTCCAACCGATCATCGAGCTCGATGGCGCGATTGGCGTGGAACATGCCCTTGATGACATCCTCGCGTGGATTGCGGCTCCGCCCGGCATAAATCCGAACTGCATGCACCCGACCGATGAGCGCATGCGGGAGCGCATAGGTCGGGTCCGCCTCGGCGGCAGAGTGAAAGAGGGCGGTCGCGTTGCGGATGCCGCCCGTGGTGCGCATGTCGATTTCGGTCAGGCCACGCTGGCACATTTCCCAGGCTGACAGGCTCTCGGTCGGTTTGGCGCGGGACATGGCCCGCTCATGCGCGCCGATTTCCGGGGTGAGGCCGGTAACGATGCACCGGGTGATGTCATCCTGAAGCGCAAAGAGATCAGCCATGTCACGGTCATAGCGGTCAGACCAGATCTGACGACCAGTCTCGGCCTCGATCAGTTGTGCGGTGACACGCAGGCGCGCGCCCGCGCGCCGCACCGCGCCCTTGACCACATAGCGCACGCGCATGTCCTGCGCGATCTGGCGCATGTCCTGCGCGCGATCCTTGTAGGCAAAGGACGACCCCCGCGCGATGACAAAGAGCGAGCGAAAGCGCGACAGCTCGTTGATCAGATCCTCGGCGATGCCATCGGCCAGAAACCCATCCTCGACCGAAGAAGAGAGGTTGTCGAACGGTAAAACGATGACCGAAGGACGATCGGCGCTCTGCATCACCGTGCTGCGGCTCTCGGCCTCGACCCCGGTGGTCACATGCCAGACTTCAACCGGGGTGGGGATGTTGCGCACAAACTGCATGCCCTGCCCGGTGATCGTCAGGCCGGGTTCGCGGGCCAGCATGTCGCGCACGGTGCGCGACACGCAGATGCCACCGGGGGCCGACAGGGTTTCAAGGCGCGCCGCGATATTGACC
>NZ_JAGPVV010000323.1 GCF_018066915.1 Roseovarius sp. | reverse complement strand
TCATTCAGATAGGAGGAGGTCAGCACCGGGGTGCGGTGGATATAGGGTTTGATCCGCTCGTGCGCGGCGCGCACATCGTCGATCGTCAGGTCGCTCGGACTACGTTGATCCAGCATTTGGTCTTCCTTTCACGCGGCTTTTTCGGCCAAAACGGGCTTGGCGGTCGAGCGATAGTATTCCTGTGCCGCGATCACGCCAGACCCCATTTTAACCGGGTAATTCAAATCCACCATCGCCATTTCGAGCGTCGCCAGACCCGAGAGCATCATCGACTCGGTCAGGCTCCCGAGATGGCCGATGCGGAAGGCGCGGCCATTCATTTCGCCCAAGCCGACACCAAAGCTCATGCCGTAGGTGCCAAAGACACGCTCTGTCAGGCGGTTGCTGTCAAAGCCTTCCGGCACGAGAACCGCGCTGACGGTGTCCGAATAAAGATCTGGCGACTGCGCCACCAGTTTCAAGCCCCAAGCCGCAACCGCGCGGCGCACGCCCTCTGCAATCCGGGTATGGCGGGCATAGACATTGTCCAACCCTTCCTCGAACAGCATGTTCAGGCTCTCGGCCATGCCGTAGATCAGTTGAAGCGGCGGGGTATAAGGGAAGCCGCCCCGTGCATTTGCGCCCATCATATCACGGAAATCAAAGAAGGTGCGCGGCAATTTCGCGGTTTCCATCATCGCCAGCGCCTTGGGGCTGACGGCGAGGATGGCCATGCCGGTGTTGAGCATGAACCCCTTTTGCGAGCCGGAGACAGCGATATCAACGCCCCAGGTGTCCATCTCGAAGGGCATCGAGCCCAAGGAGCTGACGCAATCGACCATCAACAGAGCCGGATGCTTGGCAGCCTTCATCGCTGCCCGAACGGCGGCAATGTTGGACACGACGCCGGTCGCGGTCTCGTTGTGGGTGACGAGAACAGCCTTGATGCTGTGGTCCTTGTCGGCGGTCAGCGCCTCTTGGAAACGGTCGGCGGGTGCGCCGCTGCCCCAAGGGCATTCGATGATCTGAACATCCAGCCCATGCCGCTGACACATGTCGATCCAGCGATGGCTGAACATGCCGTAACGCGCCACCAAAACCTTGTCGCCGGGGCTGAGCGTGTTGGTGATCGCCGCCTCCCAGCCACCTGTGCCGGACGCGGGAAAGGTGATGATCTCACCCTTGGCGGTGCCAAAGACCGTCTTGCAGCCCTTGAGCACCGGGGCAAGCGTGTTGACGAAAGCGGGCGAGCGGTGATCCTGCGTCTGCACCTGCATGGCACGACGGAGCCGGTCGGGAATATTCGTGGGGCCGGGGATGAAAACCGGGTTCTGATCTGACATTGTGCCATCCTCCTCTGAGATAGTGGTAATATGCGGCACAGAGCCCTTCTTTGCAATTTTCTTGAAAGGCATTTTCATTTTATTAATTAAATAAGCAAGCACATGTTTTTATTTGATTTTCATTTTTCCAAATCCATTTTAAAGAATGACGTGAAAATATTTTTTATTCTGCATACAATCGCCTACCGACAGAGCCAGCAAGGGAATCGCCACTATGATCCAGACCAAGCGCGCGCGCGGCCGCCCGAAATCGCAATTCGCTGACAGCAGCGCAGGCACCATGCAGGCGCTGGATCGCGCGCTGTCGGTGCTGACTGCCGTGGCGCGGCAAGAGGGGGTGAACCTGACCGATCTGTCTCTCAGCCTTGGGATTCCCACCGCCACGACGCACCGCATTCTGACCACCTTGCAGAAACGCGATTTCGTGCGATTCGACGAAGAGCGGCAGGATTGGACCATCGGGATCGAGGCCTATCGCACCGGGGTGGCCTATCTCAAACGCACCAATCTGGCCGATGCCGGCCGCCCGGTGATGCGCCGGTTGATGGAGCAGACCGGCGAGACCGCGAATCTCGCGGTGCCGGACGGGGCCGAAGTGGTCTTTATCGGGCAGGTCGAGACACAGAACCCGATCCGCGCGTTCTTTCCGCCCGGATCACGCACGCCGATGCACGCCTCTGGCACCGGCAAGGCGATTCTGGCGGCGCTGCCCGAGGATCGGCTGATGGCGCTGCTCAAGGGGGCTGGGCTCAAGGGGTTTACCGAAGAAACCCTGATCACGCCCCGCGCGCTCTTTGACGATCTGGCGGAAACGCGCACGCGTGGCTGGTCCTTTGACCGGAACGAGCGGTATGACGGCATGTCTTGCATCGGGGCTGCGATCTTCAACGACCGCGGCGAGCCTTGCGCCGGTGTGTCGATCTCTGGTCCCAGCAGCCGGTTTCGCGATGCGCAAATTTCCGAGTTTGGCGCAGCCGTGGCACAGGCGGCGGCACAGATCACCCATCTCATTGCAGGCAAGGACGTGGCTATTTCTGAAACAACCGGGTCGCGTTGAACAACTCGTCCAACTGTTCATAGCGCTCGCGGGTGGCAGGCCAGCGTTCCTCTTGGACCGCCGCAATCAGCGCCTCAAGCAGCATCATGGTCGAGATGTTGGAATCCCACGCCGAGGGGATTTCGACCCAGCAATTGAAGGTATGGGTGGCAAGGTCCGAAATCGGGCTCATCCACTGGTCGGTAATCAGCACCACGCGCACGCCGCGGGCCGTGGCAATTTCCGCCAGCCGCATCAGGCTGGTTTCATAGCGGCGGATGTCGAACATCAAGAGCGTATCGCCCTCGACCATGTCGAGCACATAATGCGGCCATGTGGCCGAGGACGAGGTCATATGCGTGACCCGCCCCCGCACCGCCTGAAAATGGGTAAAGGCATAATCGGCCAGTGCCCGCGTGATGCGCCCGCCCACGAGATAGAGCCGCCCATCGGTATCGGCCAAGAGGCGCGCGGCCGCGTCAAACTGGTCGCTGTCGATATTGGCAAAGGTCTGTTCGATGTTCTGTGTCACCGCCTGCGCAAAGCGGTTGAGCGAATGGGTGGCGGGGGCCTCGGACGCCCAATTGGCGCGGCGCTGCGTCGGGCCGGAGACCTTGGCCTCCAACTCTTTCAGCAGCGCCTGATGGAATTGCGGATAGCCCTTGTAGCCAAGTTTCTGGACCATGCGCGCGATCGTCGGTGTGGAGACACCCGCATTCGCCGCGACGATCGTAATCGAGGCCAGACCCGCCGCCGGATAACTGTCCAAGAGCGCCTGCGCGAACTTGCGCTCTGATTGGGTGAGGGCGCTGTAATGCGCGCGGATCTGGTCGCGCACGGTTGGCGGAGGCTTGGTCACATCGCGGCTCCTGAACGGGTGCTGTCGAAACAGGCAGGCCGGATCGCATTCCGGTGATGCCCGCTGGAAATATATTGACACAAAAATTTCTATGTGGAAACATTTTTACAAATGCCGCAGGGGGGCGCATGGCAAGCGATCTGAACAGGGATGATTCTGACGTGGTCGAAGTGATCGGCGCGCAGGCCAAAGGCCCGGCGCTGATCCTGTGCGAACATGCGTCGAATTTCATTCCCGCGCAGTATCAGGGCCTTGGGATGAGTGCCGAGGCGCAGCAAAGCCATGCCGCATGGGACCCCGGTGCGCGGGCGGTGGCGCTAGCCTTGGCCAAGGCGCTGAATGCGCCGATGGTGGCGGCCAAGGTGTCGCGCCTTGTCTATGACTGCAACCGCCCGCCCGAGGCAGCAAGCGCCATGCCGGAACGCTCTGAAGTGATCGATGTGCCCGGCAATCGCACCCTGACTGCGGCAGAGCGCGCCGCACGGGTGGCGCAGGTCTATACGCCGTTTTGCAACACCGTCGGCCAAGTGATCGCCGCGCGCAAGGCGGCGGGGCTGGCAACCGCGCTGATCACCATCCACAGCTTTACCCCGGTCTGGTTCGGCACAGCGCGCGACTGTGAAATCGGCATCCTGCATGACAGTGACACACGGCTCGCCGATGCAATGCTGAGCGAGGCGCACCGCCTGCCCCATCGGGTGATCCGGCGCAACGATCCTTACGGCCCCGAGGATGGCGTCACCCATTCGTTGAAACTGCACGGGCTGGCGCATGACCTACCCAATGTGATGATCGAGATCCGCAATGACCTCTTGCGTGATGCCGCGTCAGAGGCGCGCATGGCAGACGAAGTGCTGACCCTACTGCGCCCGGCGCTCGCCGTTTTGGGCGAGACAACACAAGGGGGCGCACATGCTTAGAGCCATGCGCGCCTATATCCGCACCATAGACGCGATGAACCGCTTTATCGGGCGGATCGCGATGTATCTGATTTTCGCGCTGGTCGGGGTACTCTTGTGGTCCTCGGTCTCCAAGACATTCTTCACCCCCGCGCTCTGGACGCTGGAAACAGCGCAATTCGTCATGGTCGCCTATTACGTTCTGGGCGGGCCCTATTCGATCCAAATGGGATCGAATGTGCGGATGGACCTGTTTTACGGCGACTGGTCGAACCGCACGCGCGCCATGGTCGACGTGATCACGGTGTTCTTTCTGCTCTTCTATCTTGGCGTCCTGCTCTATGGCGGGATCAGCTCGACCGCTTATTCCCTGGGCTACTTCGGGACCGAGCCTATGGCGTTTTTCGGGGATCTCCTGCGAACGCTCGTGACCGAAGGCACCGAGGCTGCGGGGGCCAAGATGGGCGTGCTCGAGCGCAGCTCGACCGTCTGGCGACCGGTGATTTGGCCGATCAAGACGATCCTCGTCTTCGGCGTGTTCCTGATGCTCTTGCAGACAGTGGCGGAACTGTGCCGCGATATCCTGCGGCTGCGCGGCGAGGAGGTGCCAAGTGCCCTATGAAATGATCGCGCTCTTCATGTTCGCGACCATGATGGTGATGCTCTTTACCGGGCAGCGCGTCTTTGGCGCCATCGGCTTTGTCGCGGTGCTCGCGGCGCTGCTGCTCTGGGGCGACCGGGGCGGGTTCGACATCGCATTTGCCTCGGCGATCAAGCTGATGAATTGGTATCCGCTGCTGACCCTGCCGATGTTCATCTTCATGGGCTACGTAATGAGCGAGAGCCGCATCGCCGACGACCTTTACAAGATGTTCCACGTCTGGATGGGCCCGGTGCGCGGCGGGTTGGCCATTGGCACAATCGGCCTCATGGTGCTGGTGTCGGCGATGAACGGCCTCAGCGTGGCCGGCATGGCCATTGGGGCCACGATTGCCCTGCCGGAGCTGCTGCGGCGCGGCTATGACAAGATCATGGTGACTGGCGTCATTCAGGCGGGATCGAGCCTTGGCATCCTCGTGCCGCCCTCGGTGGTGCTGGTGCTCTATGCGATGATCGCACGACAGCCCGTGGGGCAGCTTTGGCTCGCAGGGATCATGCCGGGGCTGCTGATGGCCGGGCTCTTTGTCATTTACATCTACGTGCGCTGCCGCTTGCAGCCGCATCTTGGCCCGGTCCTACCACCCGAAGAGCGCACCATGCCGTTGCGCGACAAGCTGCGGCTCCTGCGCGCGGGGCTTCTGCCACTCTTCATCTTTGCGGCGATGATGGTGCCTTTCGTCAACGGCTGGACAAGCCTTGTCGAAAGCTCTGCCATCGGCGCGATGACGGCCTTTATGGCCGCCGTGCTCAAGGGGCGGATGACAAAGACCGTGTTCGAAACCTCGGTGCGCATGACGCTTGGCATTTCCTGCATGTTCATGTGGATCATTCTTGCGGCCCTCGCCTTTGGCGCGGTGTTCGACGGTCTGGGCGCGGTCAAGGCCATCGAGAGCCTGTTCACGCAAAAGCTGGGCCTTGATCCTTGGGTGATCCTCATCCTGATGCAGCTCAGCTTCATCATCATGGGCACGTTTCTCGACGATACGGCCATGCTGGTGATCGTGGCCCCGCTCTATGTGCCGCTGGTGGGCGCGCTCGGCTTTGATCTCATATGGTATGGCGTGCTTTATACGATCACCACGCAGATCGCCTATATGACGCCGCCCTTTGGCTATAACCTGTTTCTGATGCGGGCCATGGCCCCGCCCGAGATCACGATTCGTGACATCTATCGCTCGATCCTGCCCTTCGTGCTTGTGATGATGCTGGCACTGGCGCTGGTGATAATCTTTCCGCAGATCGCGCTGTGGCTGCCGCAGCTTGTCTATGGATAAAGGAATAACCCGAGAACTCCGCCAACGGAGCAAACTTAACAGAGCAACCAACAGGAGTATCAAGACATGACCACCAGAAGAAAGTTTCTCTCCACCGCCGGGGTGGGTGTTGCGGCGACGCTGGCCAGCCCCGCCATCGTCAAGGCTCAAACCCCGATCAAGTGGCGGATGCAGACCTATGCCGGCGGCGCCTTGGGCGAGCATGTGACCAAGCCGATGGTCGATTACGTCAACGCTGCGGCCAATGGCGAAATGGAGATCGAGCTGTTTTATGCCGATCAGATCGTCCCCACCGGAGAGCTGTTTCAGGCGCTTCAGCGCGGCACCATCGACGCCGTTCACTCGGACGATGATTCGATGGCCTCACCCACACCGCTGCGGCAGTTCGGCGGCTACTTCCCCTTTGCCACCAAGCATATTCTCGATGTGCCGGTGCTCTTTAACCAATACGGCCTCGCCGATATCTGGCGCGACGAATACGCCAAGGTCGGCGTGCAATGGATTTCCTCTGCAGGCCAGGACCCCTGCAACTTCAACACCAAGAAAGAGATCAAGTCTGTCGCCGATCTTGACGGGCTCAAGCTCTATACCTTCCCGACGGCCGGGCGGTTTCTGGCCAAATTCGGCGTGGTGCCGGTTAATATCCCCTATGCAGACGCCGAGGTGGCGGTGCAGACCGGCGAGCTTGACGGCATGGCTTGGTCGGGGATCACCGAGGATTACACGGTGGGCTGGGCCAATGTGACCGACTATTTCCTGACCAACAACATCTCGGGGGCCTGGATCGGGTCGTGGTTCGTGAACCAAAAGCAATGGGCTGATCTGCCGGATCATCTCAAGCAGGTGGTAATGGCCGCGACTGACGCCAGCCACACCTATCGCAACCAGTGGTATTGGGGCGGCGAGGCGCGCCTGCGTGCGCGCGGCGACAAGCTGGAACTGCGCACGGTGCCTGCCGACGAATGGGCCGAGGTCGAGAATGCCGCCAAGGATTTCTGGACCGAAATCGCCGCAGAAGGCGAGATCGAGGCCAAGATCGTCGGCATCTTCCGCGAGTATAACGAGGTGATCAACAAGGCCGGACCGCCCTATACCAACGGCTGATCGCCCTGCGACACACCCCGCCCGGCCCCGTTCAGACGCGGGGCCGGGCGACGTAAAGACACCCGCCGAATACCGAAGTCATACCGACGCGATACCGCAAGAAAAACAAGGACGCCGCCATGGCCCTCAGTCTCGAAGATCTGAAATCAAAGGTTGCCGCCGGCACGGTCGATACCGTGCTCGTTTGTCTCGTGGACATGCAGGGGCGGCTCATGGGCAAGCGATTTCACGCCGCGCATTTCCTTGCCAGTGCTTGGGAAGAAACCCATTGCTGCAATTACTTGCTGGCCACCGATCTGGAAATGACCACGCCCGAGGGCTTTGCCGCCACAAGCTGGGAGCGCGGCTATGGCGACTATGTGATGAAGCCGGACCTGAGCACGCTGCGCCCGATGCCCTGGCTCGAAGGCACGGTGATGGTACTCTGCGATGTGCTGGATCACCACACCCACGCACCAGTGCCCCACAGCCCCCGTGCCATGCTCAAGGGGCAGTTGGCGCGGCTCGATGCCATGGGCTTTGACGCGATGATGGCGACCGAGCTCGAGTTCTTTCTGTTCGAGAAAAGCTATGACGAAATCCGCAAATCCGGCTATCGCGCGCTGACCCCGCTGTCGGGCTATAATGAGGATTACAACATCTTCCAGACCACCAAGGAAGAGCACGTGATGCGGCCGATCCGCAATCACCTCTATGCCGCCGGTCTGCCCATCGAGAACACCAAGGGCGAAGCCGAGGCCGGGCAGGAGGAACTCAACATCAAATACGCCCCGGCGCTCGATACTGCCGATTACCACACCATCGCCAAGCACGCGATCAAGGAGATTGCGTGGCAACAGGGGCACGCGGCCAGCTTCTTGCCGAAATGGGACCACCGGCGCGTGGGCTCGTCCAGCCATGTGCATCAATCTCTCTGGCAGGATGGTAAACCGGCGTTCTTTGACCCCGAGGACAGTCTCGGGATGTCACAACTGATGAAGCATTACATGGCGGGATTGCTGAAATACGCGCCCGATTACACCTATTTCCTCGCCCCCTATATCAACAGCTACAAGCGGTTCCAGAAGGGCACATTCGCGCCCACGCGCATCCTGTGGTCAGTGGACAATCGCACCGCCGGTTTCCGCCTTTGCGGCGAAGGGTCCAAGGCGGTGCGCGTGGAATGTCGCGTCGGGGGATCGGATCTCAACCCCTATCTCGCCATGGCGGCGATGCTGGCGGCGGGGATCAAGGGGATCGAGGACAAGCTGGAATTGGCCCCGCCCGCAACTGGGGATGCCTATGGCGGCAAGACCGGTCGCATCCCGCAGACCCTGCGCGATGCCCACCTCACGCTCAAGCAGTCGCAATTCCTGCGCGACACGTTTGGCGATGGAGTGATTGACCATTACGCCCGCGCTGCCGAGGTCGAGATCGAGGATTTCGACCGCGTGGTCACGGATTACGAGGTGGCGCGCGGTTTCGAGCGGGCCTGAGCGCCGCGCGGTCGGATTTGAGTATTTGTGGAACGATGAAAGGACGGGCGTCATGCCCGTGATCAAGGATGCGATCATGCAGACATTGAAATGTATCTCTCCCATCGACGGGTCGGTCTATGCCGAGCGGCCGGTGCTGTCGCTGGAGGCAGCGCAAGCAGCGGCAAGCCGCGCACGTGCAGCGCAGGTGGCCTGGGCGGCGCGGCCCCTGCAGGAGCGCACCCGACTGGTGATGGCCGGTGTCGCCGCCGTGGGGGCGATGAATGACGAGATCGTGCCGGAGCTTGCGCATATGATGGGCCGTCCCGTGCGCTATGGCGGCGAGTTCCGCGGCTTTAACGAACGCGCCACCCACATGGCCGCGATTGCCGAAGGCGCGCTGGCGGATCTTCATGTGGGCGAGGATGCGACCTTCCTGCGCTATATCCGGCGCGTGCCGCATGGCGTGGTTTTCGTCGTGGCGCCATGGAACTATCCCTACATGACGGCGATCAACACCGTGGCGCCTGCGCTCATCGCGGGCAATGCGGTGCTTTTGAAACACGCCACGCAAACGCTACTGGTGGGCGAGCGCATGGCGCGGGCCTTTCATGCGGCGGGCGTGCCCGAGGATGTCTTTCAGAACGTGTTTCTGGATCACGACACGACCTCCTCTCTGATCTCGGGGGGGGCTTTCAATTTCATCAACTTCACCGGCTCTGTCGGCGGCGGGCGCGCGATGGAGCGTGCGGCCGCGGGCACCTTTACCGGGCTTGGACTTGAACTCGGTGGCAAAGACCCCGGCTATGTGATGGAGGATGCCGATCTGGACGCGGCGGTCGAGACACTGATCGACGGGGCGATGTTCAACTCTGGCCAATGCTGCTGCGGAATCGAGCGGATCT
>NZ_JAGPVV010000310.1 GCF_018066915.1 Roseovarius sp. | reverse complement strand
CCCAACCCCGCGCATCTGATGGACCTCTATGCGCGCTTTCCCCGCAACGTGCGCCCGCTGATGGACTACACCGACGGGCTCTTGCGCGGCGACGGAGAGCTGAGCATCGGAACTCGTGAACTCATCGCGACCTATGTCTCTGCCCTCAATGCCTGCACCTTTTGCGCGGGCGCGCACCGCGCCTATGCCGAGGTGTTCGGCATCGACGCAGCCCTCATCGACGCGCTGATTGCGGATGTCGAGACCGCGCCGATAGAGGCAAACCTGCGCCCGCTTTTGGCCTATGTGGCCAAGCTCAACACCCTGCCCAGCCGCCTCGTGCAGCACGACGCGCAGGCGGTCTATGACGCGGGCTGGTCCGAGGCAGCACTTTACGAAGCGGTGCAGGTCTGCGCGCTCTTCAACATGATGAACCGGATCATCGAAGGCACAGGCGTCAATTTCGACTATGCCGAGGCCCCCGAAGGGCATCCCGCAACCGGCACCACGCCCGAGGATCAGGCCGCCACCTACAGCCGCTTTGGCGCGATGGTCGAGGCGATGGCCAAGGGGTAAACCGATGCTGGTAGTCGCAGGGCTGATCATCGCCTTTGTGCTGGTGCTGATCCTGTCCAACCGGCGCACAAGGTCGTGCCGCTGGCGCGCGGACCGACGACAGGATCGCGACGGGCAATCCTATTACCGCTGCATGGCCTGCGGCGCGCAGGTCTTTACATCCACCGGCAAACCGCCTTTGGATTGCGCGGTAAATCCCCGCGACGTTCCAGAGGACTGAGATGCCCAAACCCCCCGCCGATGCCGCCGCCCGCCGCGCCGTGCCGCCCGTGATCTGCTACCCCAATGACACGCTGCCCGAACCCGATATGGCGCTCTACGAGACCGCCCGCGCCGGGGCGACCAAAGTGGCCGAGGTGCTGGTTGCCCCACGTGAGGCGGCCTGCTTTCGCGCCGAGGCGGGGCAATTCTTTCGCATCACCAGCGTCGATGGCCCGCAGGTGGGCGATCTCAACCTCTGGAACGCGGGCGACCTGACCGAGCGGTTCTATTCCGGCAAGACCCGCGCGCTTCATGGCACCCATGTCACCACCGGCGAACGCCTCTGGTCGTCCTTTCCGCATCTGCGCCCGATGGCCACGATCACCGGCGATAGTCTGGGCTGGTATGGCATCGACAATTTCGGCGGCTCGGTGCATGACGTGATCGGCACCCGCTGCGATCCCTACACGGGCAACCTCTTGTCGGGGGTGCAGTATCACCACTGCTGCCACTCCAACCTGACCCGCGCCTTGGCGGATGAATTGGGCGTATCCTTGGCCGAGGCGGAACCGCATATTCACGACGTGCTCAACGTCTTCATGTGCACCGGCTTTACCCGCGACACGGGCCAGTATTTCATGAAGGCCAGCCCCGTGCGCCCCGGCGACTATCTGGAATTCTTTGCCGAGATCGACATTCTGGGTGCGCTCAGCGCCTGTCCCGGTGGCGATTGCTCGTCCGAGCATACCAGCGACACGGCCGCCTGCTACCCGATGCTGGTCGAGGTCTTTGCCCCCGCACCGGGCGCGCTCAACGGCTGGCACAGCCCCGCACGCAATGGCTATGACCGCAGCCACGGGCGGTAAACACGGGGCAGGGCAGGGGGTTAACCCTGCCCGGATCTTGCCTCAGACGCGGCCCTTCCATGGCACCAGCCAGTTTTCCGCTTTGCGCATCAGGATGTCGATGCCATAGCCGATTACCCCGATCAGGATGATCCCCATCAGCACGATATCGGTGAGCTGAAAGCGGCTCGCGACCATGATCATCATGCCCGCGCCCTTTTCCGCCGCCACCAGTTCGGCGGCCACCACCGTGCCCCAACAGACCCCCATCGCGACGCGCGCGCCGGTGAAAATCTCGGGCAGGGAATTGGGCACGATCACATGCCGCATCAGTTGCCATTTGCTTGCGCCCAGCGAATAGGCCGCATGCACCTTGGAAATCGCCACGCCCGACACACCGGCACGCGCCGAAATCGTCATGATCCAGAGCGCGGCCAGAAACAGCAGGATGATCTTGCCGCTCTCGCCAATCCCGGCCCAGATGATCACCAAGGGAATCAGCGCCAAGGGCGGCACCGGGCGCATGAATTCGACGATCGGATCAAACCAGCCCCTGAACCAATCGCTCAGACCCATGGCATAGCCCAGCGGTATGCCCACCAGCGCACCCAGGGCAAAGCCTACGATCACACGGAACAGCGACCAATAGAGATGCTCCCAGAGGGTAAAGTTCTGATACCCCTGTTTAGACACTTCGATGAGGCGGGACAGCACCGCTTCGGGCGGCGGCAACCAGATCGGCTCCATCTGCATGCCCTTGGTGGGGGCGAAATTCAGCGATCCCTTGGCTGTGACGGCCACGGTGCCATCAGCCACGGCAACGGTCTGGCCGTCGCTCACCGGCTTGCCATCAATCGCGATCACCTTGGCGCCTTCGTCGCGCGTCACCTCGTCATTCTTGTCCATCAGCAACAGCTGAGACCGCCACGCGCCCACCGTCAGCACGTCATTCTTGGCAAAACCATCGCCCGGCTCGACCACGGGGTCCTCGACGGTCTCGCCCACGGTAAAGACCCGCACCGCAACTGTCGCATCGTCACGCCTGCCGTCGGGGGCCTCCAGCGTATAGGTGAACTCGGTATCGCCGATGAATGGCCCCGGCGCATGGATGGGCACCCATTTGCTGCCCGTGAACGCGCCCCAGATCAAAAAGATCGTGACCACCGAAATCACGCTTGCCCAGCGGTCCGGGCGCACCGCGCTCTCGTCGCCGAATGTCACCGTCTTGAGCGAGGTAAAATCGTTCATCTGCCGGAATTTGCGCACGCCAAAGCGCACGACGAAAAACGACGCGGCAAAAATCGCCACATAGATGATCAGGATGATCATGCGCCCGCCTCCTCTGTCCGGCCCATGATCTCTTCTTCCATGTCCCAGATCATCGTCAGGATTTCCTCTCGCTTGGCGGCGAAATCAGGCACTTTCTTGACCTCACGCAGGTCTCGGCCCGCCCCCATCTCGGCAAAGGGCAGGCGGTATTCCTTGTGGACCCGCCCCGGTCGCGGTGCCATGACCAACAGCCGCTCGCCCAAGAGCAGCGCCTCTTCCACCGAATGGGTGATCAGGATGATGGTCTTGCCGGTCTCTTTCCAGAGCTTCAGAACCAGCCCTTGCATCTTTTCGCGCGTCAGCGCATCCAGCGCGCCCAGCGGCTCGTCCATCAGGATCACATCGGGATCATTGGCAAGGCACCGCGCCAGCGCCACGCGCTGCTGCATCCCGCCCGACAGTTCATAAACCGCCTTTTCCTTGAAATCGCGCAGGCCCACCACATCGAGTAGATGATCAACAGTGCCGGCCCAGTCCTTTTCCCGCTTGCCCGCCATGCGGGGGCCAAAACTCACATTGTCGCGCACGCTCATCCATTCAAACAGCGCGCCTTGCTGAAACACCATGCCGCGTTCGGCATCGGGGCCCGTCACACGATGCCCGTTCAGCGTGATCTGCCCCTCGGTCGGGGCGAGAAACCCGGCAAGGATGTTCAATAGCGTGGTCTTGCCACAGCCCGACGGTCCCAGCACGCTCATCAACTCGCCGGTCTTGATCTCGAGCGAGACATTCTTGAGCGCCTGCACGTGGCTGCCATTCGGCAGATCGAACCGCATCGAGATGTTTTCGATGGAAAGTGTCGACATCCCCACCCCCTGTTGTTCTTTGGGATTGTTGGGCAAAGGCCCGCCCGTTTGCGCGGGGCGGGCCTCATTCACTCCGTCAGGTGGGATTACATGCCGTTGGCAGCGGACAGCGGTCCGGTGTTGACGTTGTTCTCATAGGTGGCCAGCGCCGAATCGATGCTGCCTGCCTCAACAAAGACCTCGGCCACGCCCTTCATGAATTCCTGAGCGCCGCCACCCAGCCATTTGGCGGTCAACTGCTCCTCGGCAGAGGGGAACACAAAGGTGTCGATCGTTGACGCCGTGGCCTCCAGATCCATGCCGCTATCCTTGGCAATGACCGGAAGCATGGTGTCGCGATTGGCCGGATCGGCCCACATCGCGTTGGCATCTGCTGTCACCTTCAGGAACTTGGCGACCAGATCGGGGTTTTCCGCGACAAAGGCCGCCGGGCCGGATGTCACGTCAAACACCAGAATGCCCAACTCTTCCTTTTCGGCACCGGTCAACAACACATTGCCATGCTCCAGCGCGCGGCGCAGCGATCCGCCCCAGCCGCAGAACATATCAACAGCGCCCTGCGCGATGGCGGCAGCCCCCTCTGGCGGTGCCATGTTGACCACCTCCATGGTGGAAATATCCACGCCGAAATGGGTCATCTGCTTGAGGAACCCGTAATGCGCGGCTGTCCCCAGCGGCACGGCAACCTTCTTGCCGGCCAGTTCGCCCGCGTTGGTCTTGTCGATCTCCAGCGCCGAGGCGACGACACAGTTGTCATTGTCGGCATAGCTCACGGCCACGTCGAGGGTCTGCAAATCCTGTCCGGCGCTTGTCGCCACCACGAAGGGCGGAACACCTTGGCTCACCGACAGATGCACGTCACCCGACGCCATCGCGGCACTCATCGCGGTGCCAGTGTCAAATGCACGCCAGTTGACCTTGACGCCCATTTCCTTGTCATAGGTGCCCATTTCCTTGGCATATTGGAACGGCATCGGCCATTCGAGGAAATAGGCCACGGTGATCTCTTCCGCGCTGGCCGCCCCGGCCCCCGCCAGAAAGGCCACGCCCGCCACCGCCGACATCAGTTTGCTTTTCATGCTCATCTTGTCTTCTCCCGTTGGTTACAATCGTTTTTCTGTCTCACACCGCACGTTTCGGCGGGTTTCTCCTGCGTCCGGGCCTCGTGGCTCACATGCACTCCGGAACAGGCAACAGCCCAGAGTGAACCCGATCCACAGGCACCGATCAACGCAATTATAGCAGACCTAAGATCATTTCAGTATTTCCGAAAAGAGGTTTTCGGATAGCCTGAAACAGCCATGCCCCAGACCCCCGCAGATGAAAAACCGAAATCTGCCAGAGAGTTACAGTCTGACTCATGCGGTGGCGGGGTGTTCTGGACCTATTTAATGGTATCGTCTGGCCCTAACGATCTGCCCGGAATCTCGGCTGATATGCGGACAGGACAACCCGTGATATACATAGACGGCCCGCGCCCCGCGCCGGGCCTCAACCTGATGGAGCATCGCCATGGACGGCAAACTTCGCGACAACGACATTTCCCACGTGGTCGAGGCCGACCGCGCGCATGTCTGGCATCACCTGATTCAACACGCGCCCTGGAGCGGCACTGATCCCAAGGCCGATCCGCGCATCATCGTCGAAGGGCGCGGCATGCGCGTCTGGGACCAAAAGGGCAAGGAACATCTCGACGGCGTGTCGGGCGGCGTCTGGACGGTCAACGTGGGCTATGGCCGCGAACGTATCGCCAACGCGGTGCGCGACCAGTTGATCAAACTGCCCTATTTCGCAGGTTCCGCAGGCTCGATCCCCGGCGCGCTCTTCTCCGAGAAACTGATCTCGAAAATGCCCGGCATGAGCCGCGTCTACTATACCAACTCCGGCTCCGAGGCGAATGAAAAGGCCTTCAAGATGGTGCGCCAGATCGCCCACAAGCGCTATGGTGGCAAAAAGCACAAGATCCTCTACCGCGACCGCGATTATCACGGCACCACCATCGCCTGTCTCTCGGCGGGCGGGCAGGATCAGCGCAACGCGCAATATGGCCCCTATACTCCCGGTTTCGTTCGGGTGCCGCATTGCCTTGAATACCGCGCGCAATGGGATCTGGATGGCGAGGCCTATGGCATCGCCGCCGCCAATGCCATCGAAGAGGTGATCTTGGCCGAGGGCCCCGACACCATCGGCGCGCTCTGCCTCGAGCCCGTCACCGCCGGCGGCGGCGTCATCACCCCGCCCGAGGGCTACTGGCCCCGCGTGCAAGAGATTTGCCGCAAATACGACATCCTCCTGCATATCGACGAGGTTGTCTGCGGCATCGGCCGCACCGGCACATGGTTCGGCTATCAGCATTACGGGGTCGAGCCCGATTTCGTGACCATGGCCAAGGGTGTGGCCTCGGGCTATGCCGCCATCGCCTGCTGTGTCACCAACGAGCGCGTGTTCGACATGTTCAAGGACGACACCACCGATCCGCTGAACTATTTCCGCGACATCTCGACCTTTGGCGGCTGCACCGCCGGTCCCGCTGCGGCGCTGGAAAACATGGCGATCATCGAAGAAGAGGATCTTCTGGGCAACACCGTGGCGATGGGCGACTACATGCTCGACCAGCTGCGCGCGCTCAAGGACAAGCATGCCGTCATCGGCGATGTGCGCGGCAAGGGTCTGTTTCTCGGGGCCGAACTGGTTGCCGACCGCGCCACCAAGGAACCGATGGATGAAAAGCGGGTTCAGGCCGTTGTCGCCGACTGCATGGCGCAGGGCGTCATCATCGGTGCCACCAACCGTTCGATCC
>NZ_JAGPVV010000296.1 GCF_018066915.1 Roseovarius sp. | reverse complement strand
GGGCACTCGCCTGTTTCACCCGCTCGAAATCCGCCAAGGGCATGCGCAAATGGCTCTCAGGACCAGAGGGCACACCCACCGGCCCACCAATCTCACGCAGAGTCTCGGCCAAGAGCGACACGCCTTCATCATCGGGGTCGGGGGCCGCCCAAGTGCGAATATCGCGCAGCCCCGTCCGTGCCATGAGCGGCGCGCCAATCAACGGGATCACCGCCACCGGATCGCCCGTGGCAGGCAAGATCAGAAACCAAGGGCGGCTCGGGCTTTCCCAGAACCGGGTCAGAAACCCGGTGAAATAGCGGATTTCCGGCTCTGTCGTCAGCAAGAGCGCGCCCAGCCCCGCCGCGGCCATACCGGATTGCGCCGCACGCACCCGCGCCTGATATTCCTCTGGCGCGAAACCGCGCCTCATGCGTCCGACCCTTCGCTGAGGATACACAACACCCGCGCATCCGCCCCAAGCATCAGCCCCGGCAGCGCCGCCACACCCGCCGCGCCCGAGGGCGTCGTGACCAGCCCCTGTGCGGCCAAAACCTCTAGCACCGCTTCGGCCTCGTCGTCCGTGATCGTCACGAACGCATCCGCATCCCGCGCCAAGCCCTTGAGCGCAATGAGCGATGGCACCTTGCAATCGAGCCGCCCCATGGTGGACACCGGACCGCTCGTCTCAACCGGGCACCCCGCGCGGATACTCTCACAAAGGGCTGGCGCGCGGTCAGGCTCGACCACGATGATCCGGGGCGCATCGCCCCAAACCTGCCGAAACCATGCCGCACAGGCCCCGGCGAGCCCACCAACACCGGCCTGCAAGAGGATATGCGTCGGGGCCTGCGGCATCTGGCGCGTGGCCTCCTCCGCCATGGCCAGATACCCCTCCATCAACCGATGCGGCAGATCGAAATACCCCGGCCAGGAACTGTCCGACAGAAGGGTCCAGCCGTTCTCCATCGCCGCCCGCCCGGCCGCGACCATGCTGGCCTCGTAATCCGGCCCCTCGCGCACCACCACGGCCCCTTTGGCGCGTAGTCGCGCGGCAAAACTCTCGGGCACAGTCTCGGCCAGATAGATCACCGCCCGCGCCCCGAATAGCCGCGCGCCAGCCGCGACAGACATGCCATGATTGCCCGCACTCGCCGTCACATAGGTGCGCCCCGCCAGCGCGCGGCCCATATTTTCGGCGGCCATCTCTGCCGCCTCATGCGCGATCACATAAGCCGCACCCAGCGCCTTGAAACTGCCCAGCCCCATACGGCCACGCTCATCCTTGGCCCAGACCTTTGGCGCAAAGCCCGCGACTGGCACCAGCGGCGTTTCCGCCGCCGCCGGGCACCGCCCCAAAAGCGCGCGCACCGCGTCCGCATCCACGCTCGGCCATGGGGCCCCGGTCAGCACCGCCTCGGGCAGGCCTTTGCTGCGCCACGGATTGTCGATCACTTGCATCTTTTCCCCTGTCCCTCACCAAAATGGCGGGTCCAGAGACCCGCCATTCCAAATCTCACCCGAGTGTAACCGCGCTCAATGCGCTGCCGCAACCGCTCGCCGCGCCATCACACCCACCAGATGCGCGCGGTAGGCCCCCGATCCATGCAGGTCCGAGATCATGCCATCCCCCGACAGGCTCAGCCCCTCCAACGCCTCGGGCGCAAAGTTGCCCGAGAGCGCCGCTTCGGCCTCGGCCCAGCGAAACACGCCCTCTTCCGAGGCGCCCGTCACCGCCACGCGCACAGAACCTGCGTATTTCGCGACAAACACACCCACGAGGGCAAAGCGCGAGGCAGGTTGCTCGAACTTCTGATAGCTGGCCTTTTCCGGCACCGGAAAGCGCACTTCGGTGATGATCTCGCCATCTTCCAGAGCCGTCGTGAACATGCCCTGAAAATAGTCATCCGCCGCGATGCTGCGGTTGGACGTGATCACCGTTGCCCCCGATCCCAACACCGCCGCTGGATAGCACGCCGAGGGGTCGTTATTGGCGAGGCTGCCCCCGATGGTGCCTCGATTGCGCACCGCCGGATCGCCGATATGTGCCGCCAGCGCCGCCAGCGCCGGATAGGCCCCGGCCCCTGCGGCAACAGCGGCATGGGTGGTACCGCCGCCAATGCAGAGCGCGCCATCGTCGGCGGTGCAAATCCCCTGCATCTCCTTGATGGCCGACAGGCACACCAGCTTGGCCGGTGATGCCAGACGCTGCTTCAGCGTCGGGATCAGGGTCTGCCCCCCGCCCAGCGCCTGTGCCTCTTCCGTGCCCAGCGCCGCAATGGCATCGGCGATGGTGGCGGGACGTTCGATATCGAATGCATACATGATCGCTCTCCTTACCCTTGCATCGCTTGCCAGACGCGCGACGGCGACAGCGGCATGTCGATATGGGTGATGTTCCGGCCTGACCGTTGCAGCGCGTCAATCACGGCATTGACCACCGCAGGCGGGCTGCCGATGGCCCCGGCCTCGCCGCAGCCCTTGACGCCCAAGGGGTTGTGCGTGCAGGGCGTCTGACAGGAATGATCCACCTGATAGAACGGCACATCATCGGCGCGCGGCATGGCGTAATCCATGTAAGACCCGGTCTGAAGCTGCCCGTTCTCATCATAGACGCAGGACTCCAGCAGCGCCTGACCGATCCCCTGCCCGATGCCGCCATGCACCTGCCCGGACACGATCATCGGGTTGATGATATTGCCGAAATCATCCGCCGCCGAAAAGCGCTCGATCGTCACCTTGCCGGTGTCGGGATCAAGTTCAACCTCACAGGCATAGGCCCCCGACGGATAGGTGAAGTTTGACGGATCGTAAAACGCCGTCTCCTCCAACCCCGGCTCGATATCCGCCAGCGGATAGTTGTGCGGCACATAGGCGGCGAGGGTCACATCGCCCCAGGCCACGGATTTATCCGTGCCCGCGACGCTGAACCGGCCATCCTTCAACTCGATATCGACCTCAGAGGCCTCCATCAGATGCGCCGCGATCTTCTTGGCCTTGTTGATGATCTTCTCAGTAGCGCGCACCATGGCCGACCCGCCCACCGCAATCGAGCGGCTGCCATAGGTGCCCATACCCATCGGCGTGTTGGCGGTATCGCCATGCACGATCTCGATCATATTGGCGTCAATGCCGATCATCTCGGCCACCACCTGCGCGAATGAGGTCTCATGCCCCTGCCCGTGGGAATGCGAGCCGGTCATCACCACCAGACCGCCCGTGGCATTGACCCGCACTGTGGCACTCTCATAGAGACCCGCGCGCGCGCCCAACTGCCCCACAAGGTTCGACGGCGCGATGCCGCAAGCCTCGATGTAGCAATTGATGCCCAGACCGCGCAGCTTGCCCTTGGCCGCACTCGCCTTGCGCCGCGCTTCAAAGCCCTTGAAATCAGCGATCTCTTCCAGCTTGTCCATGGTGGCGTGGTAATCGCCGGTGTCGTATTCCACCGCCACGGGCGTGGCATAGGGGAATTCCGTGATAAAGTTCTGGCGACGCAGCGCGATGGGATCAACGCCCAGTTCGCGCGCAGCCTTGTCGATCACCCGCTCCAATTGGAACGTGGCCTCGGGGCGGCCGGCCCCGCGATAGGCATCGACCGGCACGGTATTGGTAAAGACCGCCTTGACGTTCACATAGATGAGCGGCGTGCGATAATTCCCCGCCATCAGCGTGCCATGCAGCCACGTGGGCACCGAAGGGGCAAAGGTGCTGAGATAGGCCCCCATATTGGCATAGGTATCGGTGCGGATGGCGGTAAAATTGTTCTCCGCATCCAGCGCCAATTCGATCTTGGTCACATGGTCGCGCCCATGCGCATCGGTCATGAAGGCCTCAGAGCGCGAGCAGGTCCATTTCACCGGGCGGTTCAAGGCCTTGGCGGCGAAGGTGCAGAACGCCTCTTCCGCGTAGTGAAAGATTTTCGAGCCGAAGCCACCGCCCACATCGGGCGCCACCACGCGCAATTTATGCTCGGGAATGCCCAGCACAAACGCGCCCATCAAAAGCCGGATCACATGCGGGTTCTGAGAGGTGGTATAGAGCGTATGATCGCCCGTAGAGCGGTTGAAATCGCCCACCGCCACCCGCGGCTCCATCGGATTGGCCACCAGCCGGTTGTTGATCAGCTCGAGCGTGGTGACATGCGCCGCCTTCTCGAAGGCCTCGTTCACCGCCGCCTTGTTCTCTTCGACAAAGCCCCAGTCATAGCACAGGTTGCTCTTGAGATCGTCATGCACCAAAGGCGCGTCCTCTTCGAGCGCCTTCTTCATGTCCACGACCGCTGGCAATTCTTCGATATCCAGAACAATCGCTTCGGCGGCGTCGCGGGCCTGAGCATAGGTCTCGGCCACCACAGCGGCAATCGGGTCCCCCACATGGCGCACCTTGCCGCGCGCCAGAACCGGATGCCCCGGCTCTTGCATCACCTCGCCAAACCGGTCCGTGACCTGCCACCCACAGGGCAGCCCGCCCACATTCTCGAAATCCGCGCCGGTGAAAATCCGCAGCACCCCCGGCATGGCCTCGGCGGCGCTGGTGTCGACCTTGTTCAGCCGCCCATGCGCCACATCCGAGCGCAGGAAATGCACATAGGCCTGCCCGCGCAGATTGATGTCATCGGTGTAATTTCCGTTTCCGGTCAGAAACCGGATATCCTCGCGCCGCTTGGTGCTGGCGCCAATGCCTCCGTCTTTCGGCATGTCGTTCTCCTCCCTGATCGAACGGGGTTTGCCCCCAAGATCACCCGCAGCGATTTCTTCTTGCCCGAAATACTCCGGGGGAGCGCCGCAGGCGCGGGGGCAGCGCCCCCAATGTTCCTGTTATTCCGCCGCGATCCGGCTCACATCCTGACCACTGGCGGCCAAAATCGCCTTGACGATGTTGTGATAGCCCGTGCAGCGACAGAGATTGCCCTCAAGATAATCGCGCACCTCGGCCTCGGTGGGCGTCGGGTTCTCGGCCAGCAGCGCCGATGCCGACATCACCATGCCCGGCGTGCAGAATCCACATTGCAACCCGTGATGATCCTGAAACGCCTGCTGAATCGGATGCAGCGTGCCATCCGGCTCGGCCATGCCTTCGATGGTCTTGATCTCGGCCCCCTCAGCCTCAGCCGCAAACATCGTGCAGGATTTCACCGCCTTACCATCCACATGCACCACGCAGGCCCCACATTGGCTGGTATCACAGCCCACATGCGTGCCTGTCAGGCCAAGGGTCTCTCTCAGAAATTCGACAAGAAGCGTGCGGCCTTCGATCTGGCCCGACGCTGGCTTGCCATTCACGGTCATTTTGACCTCAGGCATTGGCTCCTCCCGGTTTGAATTGTCCGTCTCCACATAGGACCTTAGTAGGAAAGGCCCCGCTGTCCAGTGCGACTAAAGCATGCCTCTCCCGACTTGAGAACCCGGTTTCTTTGGCCTCAGCCGCGTCCGCCCCGGCGCGGTTGTGGCCGGGTCGGAATTTCCTTGAGCAGGCCGCCCACGCCCATCGCCGCAATCTCGGCCGCCCCGCAGGGCAGACCGCAGGCGACCCGCGCCAGAACCCAGTCGGCCCCATGCAGAACCGGGCTGCGTGCTGATCCCGGCAGGCCGATGACAGGCCGCGCGCCTAGCCGCCCCAGAAAGAGCAGGTTGCCGGGGTCCACCGGCATGCCGAAGCGTTCCACCATCCCGCCCGCCGCGCGCAGCGCCTGCGGTGCGGTATCAAAGGGGTCCGACGTGGCCGACGCGGTGAGAATCAGCACTATTTCGCCCTTGGCCCCGGTGATTGCCGCCGCCAGCGCCGCCTCTTCATGCGCACAGAGCACCGTTTCCACCATCTCCATGCCCAGCCCGGTGACACGCGCCGCAATCGCATCGGCCCCCTTGTCGCCTGGCCCGCCGGGCACATCGGTGACGATCAGGCTCGCGGTGCGGTAGCGCGCCACCGCCAGCCGCACGGCGCCTTGCGCCGCCTCTGCTGCGCGCTGCAACGCCGCGCGCGGCACACCGTAGGCGATGATCTTGACCGTGGCGATCATGCCGCCTGCGTGGATCTGATGATGTGGCACCACAGTGGCCACCGTGATCATCGGATCGACCGCATTGGCCGCATGGATTGCCGCCGCATTGAGACAAACGACACCGGGCCGCTCGGCAATCAGGTTGACGCG
>NZ_JAGPVV010000295.1 GCF_018066915.1 Roseovarius sp. | reverse complement strand
GGTTTCGAGCCAGAGCACATCGGCCCCGCCTTCCTTGAGACCCTCGGCCTGTTCGTGGAAAATCTCGACCGCCAATTCATGCGTGAGCGCGCCCATCGGGGCCATGATCTCACCGGTGGGTCCGACAGAGCCCGCGACGATCACGGGGCGGTCATAGCGGTCGGCCACGTCACGGCCAATCTCGGCGGAGATGCGGGAGAGTTCGCGCGCGCGGCCCTGTGCGCCATGCAGTTTCAGACGCGCCGCATTGCCGCCAAAGGAGTTGGTGAGAAACAGGTCGCTGCCCGCATCCACAGCCTCGGTATAGAGGCGCTTGATCCGGTCGGGGTGCTGATCGTTCCACATTTCGGGGGCATCGCCCGATTGCAATCCCATGTTGAAGAGATTGGTGCCGGTGGCCCCATCGGCGAGAATCCAGTCGCGGGTGGCGAGCATCTTGGTGAGGGCGTTTGTCATCTGGGCTGTCCCGTAATCCGTGAGCACGCAGATGTGCCATCAAATCGGGCATGCGCGCAAATGCATATATTTCATGTAAATGGTGAGGCGCGTTTGTATTGCCTGACCAAGAAGAAAGGGCGCGCCATGGTGTGACACGCCCCTGATTTCGTCGAATGTGCCGGCTCAGGCCTCTTTGGCAAGCTGGCCCTTGGCGATCTTCAAGAGTTCGGCCATCTTGGAGCGGATCGTATCGACATCGGCGATATCGCCCAGATCGGCCGCGACCTTGCGCACGACGTCTTCGTGGCCGGCCTCTTCAAAGTCGGCCTTGACCACTTCGAGGGCGTAGGCGTTGGCGTCGTCGCCGGTCTTGCCCATCAGTTCTGCGGCCCAGAGGCCCAGAAGCTTGTTGCGACGGGCCACGGCGCGAAAGGCCATTTCCTCGTCATGGGCGAATTTGTTTTCGAATGCGCTTTCGCGATCGTCAAAGGTGGTCATTGGGCCGGTCCCCTTGCATGCGTTGCCGTTGCCCCCGATATGCAATCTGGCACACAAAAGGGCAAGGGGCCAACGCCATCTTGCGACGTGTTGGCCCATGCACTATGAGAGCGCATCGGCATGAGGGGACTCACGCCCCCCACCCTCAACGATGGAGTTCCCATGGCTCGGCGCAAGAAAATCTATGAAGGCAAGGCCAAGACCCTCTACGAGGGCCCCGAGCCGGGCACGATCATCCAGTATTTCAAGGATGACGCCACCGCCTTTAACGCCGAAAAGAAGGCTGTGATCGAAGGCAAGGGCGTTCTCAACAACATGCTGTCCGAGTATTTCATGACCGGGCTGAACACCATCGGCGTGCCCACGCATTTCATCAAGCGGTTGAACATGCGCGAGCAATTGGTGCGCGCGGTCGAGATCATCCCGCTTGAAGTGATCGTGCGCAACTATGCGGCGGGCACCATGGCCAAGCGTCTGGGGATTGAGGAGGGCACTCAATTGCCGCGCCCGATCGTGGAATATTGCCTCAAGGATGACAAGCTGGGCGATCCGCTGGTCACTGAGGAGCATATCGCCGCCTTTGGCTGGGCCAGCCAGCAGGATATGGACGATATCCTCAGCCTCGCGCTGCGCGTCAATGATTTCCTTGCCGGTGTCATGTATGGCGTCGGCATCAAGCTGATTGATTTCAAGATCGAGATCGGTCGCGTCTATGACGGCGATTTCCAGCGGCTGATCGTGGCCGATGAAATCAGCCCCGACAGTTGCCGGTTGTGGGATATCGCCACGGGCCGCAAGCTCGACAAGGACGTGTTCCGCCGCGATCTGGGCAGCCTGACGGATGCCTATACCGAGGTTGCGACCCGTCTTGGGGTCATGCCCAAGGGCAGCACGCCGATGGCGCGGCCCAAACTGATCAACTAAAGAGGTATCCCATGAAAGCGCGCGTGCATGTCATGCTGAAATCCGGCGTTCTTGATCCGCAGGGCGAGGCGGTGCGCCATGCCCTGGGGTCGATGGGGTTTGGCGGGGTCGAAGCAGTGCGGCAGGGCAAGGTGATCGAGCTTGATCTGGCCGAGACCGACGCGGCCAAGGCCAAGGCGACCGTGACCGAGATGTGCGAAAAGCTGCTCGCGAACACCGTGATCGAGAGCTATTCGGTGGAGTTGGCCTGATGCATGCCGCCGTCATCGTCTTTCCCGGATCGAACTGTGACCGCGATCTGGCGGTCGCCTTTGAGCGTGCGGGCGCGCGGGTGTCGATGGTCTGGCACAAGGATACCGATCTGCCGCAGGGCGTCGATGTGGTCGGCGTGCCGGGCGGGTTTTCCTATGGTGATTACCTGCGCTGCGGCGCGATTGCCGCCAATTCACCCATTTGTCGCTCTGTGATCGCGCATGCGGACAAGGGAGGCTATGTGCTGGGCGTCTGCAACGGGTTTCAGATCCTGACCGAGACGGGCATCCTGCCCGGTGCGCTATTGCGCAATGCGGGGCTGAAATATGTCTGCAAGCCGGTGGGTCTGCGGGTCGTGACCTCGGACAGCGCCTTTACCCATGGTTACGCGGCGGGCAGCACGATCACTGTGCCGATTGCCCATCACGATGGCAATTACTATGCCGATGACGCCACGCTCGAGCGGCTTCAGGCCGAGGATCGCGTGGCCTTTGCCTATACCGACAATCCCAACGGGTCGGCCCGTGACATTGCGGGCATCCTGTCCGAGAATCGCCGCGGTCTGGGAATGATGCCGCATCCTGAGCGGATGGCAGAGCCGTTGCAGGGGGGCACCGATGGGGCCGCTCTCTTTGCCGGGCTCTTGGGGGCGCTGGAACGCGCCTGAGCGCTTGCGCTTGAGAAGCGGCGTCGCGCGGCATAGTCTGGACGTATGAGCAAAGCTGCCACTTCGACCGCACGGCACCGGATGCGCACCATTTCGTGGCGCGCACGGGCGGTGCTGTTTGCGCTCTTTGTGGTGGCGGTGGCGGTGGTGCTGACCACCAACCGGCTTCTGACGGATCGGTTCACCGAAAACACGCGCAACCGCGCGGAGCTGCGACTTGTGCTCTATTCCGGCAACCTTTTGTCAGAGTTGCGCCAGAACGCCATCGTGCCGCAGCTTTTGGCGCGGGACCCTGCGCTGATTGCGGCGCTCAATACGCAGGACTATGCGCAATCCACGCAGCGGCTGATTTCGTTTCTGGAAGAGATCGGCGCGGCGGGGCTGACCCTCTTGGACAAGGACGGGCGGGCGGTCGCTGCGACCGAGCGCTCGCGTCTGGGCGAGAGCCACAAGGCGGCGGCCTATTTCGTGGATGCGATGCGCTCGCGCGATACGATTTTCCATGTTTTGCGGCAGGAAACCGGGCAGTTCAACTTTTACTACTCGCGTCGAATCGAGACCCAGAATGGCACGTTGGGCGTGATCGTGGTCGAGGTTGATCTGCGCAAATACGAGCGCGCCTGGGCGGGGATTTCCGATGCCGTGATGGTGACGGATACCGAAGGGCGGATCATTCTGGCGACCGAACCGCGCTGGCGTGGGTTGACAGAGGCCGAGGCGCTGCGCCGAGAGCCGGTCACCAGCGCCATCCAACGCGCCATTCAGGCGACCTCGGATTGGACCGCCCTACCGGCCGATGCCTATGTGCGCGGCGAAGCGGTGATGCGGGTCGAGGGGCGTGTGGCCTTTCGGGGTTGGCGGATCGCCGGGTTCACCACCTACACGGCGGTGCGCGACAAGGTGAACGGCTATCTCGCGCTCGAGATCATGGGATTCGCGATTCTCTTGGCGCTCGCGTTTTACTTTCTCAACCGCAAGGCGGCGCTGCGGATGGCGCTGTTTCAGCGGGAATCGGCAGAGCTTCGCGCATTGAATGCCCGCCTCCAGCGGGAAATCGCCGAACGCCGCCGCGCGCAAGAGAACCTTGCGCAGGCTGAACAGACCATCCAGCAAAGCTCGAAATTGGCGGTGCTGGGCGAGATGTCGGCGGCGGTCAGTCACGAGCTCAATCAGCCGCTTGCAGCGATGAAAACCTATCTCGCGGGGGCGCGGCTCTTGCTGTCGCGCAACCGCCCTGACGAGGCCCTCTCGGCGTTTCAGCGGATCGACGATCTGATCGAGCGGATGGGGGCGATCACCAAGCAGCTCAAGTCCTATGCGCGCCAGTCTGGAACGCAGTTTTCCCCTGTAAACATGGCGGATGCCGTGGCCTCGGCGCTCTCGATGATGGAGCCGCAATTGCGCCAGCGCAAGATCACCATCACCCGCACCCTGCCGGATCAGCCGGTGATGATCATGGGGGACAGGGTGCGGGTGGAACAGGTGATCATCAACCTGTTGCGCAATGCCATTGATGCCACCAACACGGTGCCCGATGCCACCATCGACATTCTGCTCGCGGCGGGGGAAACGGCGGTGTTGACGGTGCGCGACAACGGCGAGGGGATCGGTGATTTCAAGAACCTTTTCGAGCCCTTTTACACCACCAAGCAGCCCGGCGACGGGGTCGGGCTTGGGCTTGCTATTTCGTCGGGGATCGTCAACGACCTTGGCGGACGTCTGGTGGCGCGCAATGCGCCTGACGGAGGGGCTGTATTCGAGATGCAGCTCCCCATATTGGCGGATGAGACTCGAGCAGCGGAGTGACGTGAAATGCCAGCAGCCATGAAAATCGCCATCGTCGATGATGAAAAGGACATGCGCCAGTCCATCAGCCAATGGCTGGCCCTGTCGGGCTATGACACCGAGGCCTTTGCTTCGGCGGAAGAGGCGCTGAAATCGCTGGGGCCGGATTATCCCGGCATCGTCGTGACCGACGTGCGGATGCCCGGCATGGACGGGATGCAGTTTCTCAAGAAGCTGATGGGGTCCGACAGTTCGCTGCCGGTGATCATGATCACCGGGCATGGCGATGTGCCGATGGCGGTCGAGGCCATGCGCATCGGTGCCTTTGATTTTCTGGAAAAGCCGTTCAACCCGGACCGCATGACCGAACTGGCCAAGAAGGCCACCAATGCCCGCCGCATGACGCTGGACGCGCGCGCACTGCGCAAGGACCTGTCGGATGGTGGCCAGTTGATGAAGAAGCTGATCGGCACCAGCAATGCCATGGAGCGGCTGCGCGAGGATATCCTCGATCTGGGGCAGGCGGATGGTCATGTGCTGATCGAGGGCGAGACCGGCACTGGCAAGACGCTGGTGGCGCATGCGCTGCATGCGGTGGGCGCGCGCGCGGGGCGCAAGTTTGTGTCAGTAGCCTGTGCCGCCTTTGATGAGGAGGGGCTGATCAAGCGCCTCTTTGGCCCGGTGCAGCCTGACGATGCGCGGCTTCCGGCCTTTGAAGAGGCACGCGGCGGCACGCTCGTGCTAGAGGATATCGAGGCGTTGAGCGAGGCGGCGCAGGCCAAACTCCTGACCCATATCAACGCCGAAGGCACACCGCCAGAAACCCGCGTGGTTGCCATTTCGAACATGCAGGACGAGGGGCACACCTGCGAAGATGCCTTGCGGCCCGATCTCTTTTACCGGCTGGCCAGCCTGCGGATCACCGTGCCGCCGCTGCGCCAGCGGGGCGAGGATATTCTGACGCTCTTTACCCGCTTTGCCGAGCAATTCGCCGAGGATTACGGCTGTGACGCGCCGCAGGTCAGCGCGCAGGAGGCCACGCAGCTCTTGCAGGCCCCTTGGCCCGGCAATGTGCGCCAGCTCTTCAATGTGGCCGAGCGCGCGGTGTTGCAGGCGCGGCGGGGATCGGGCACGATCACCTCGCTGCTCATGTCGGATCATCAGGATATGCAGCCGGTGATGACCACCGAAGGCAAGCCGCTCAAGGAATATGTCGAGGCGTTCGAGCGCATGTTGATCGACAACACCATGCGCCGCCACAAAGGCAGCATCGCTGCGGTGATGGACGAACTCTGCCTGCCGCGCCGGACCCTGAACGAAAAGATGGCCAAGTATAATCTGCAACGGTCTGACTATCTTTGACCGCCGATAAGCCCGCTTTTCATTTTGTCCATTGTCATTGGCGCATGGGACGCTTTACTGTGACACTATGGTGACGGGTGCAATCCGCTCCGTCACCACGAGAGATTCGCTGTTTCAGTCCTCCGTACGGATCATTCCGACATGATTGAGCAGACCGATTGGGCCCCGTTCACGGGACCACATACAAGCCTGACCCCTTGCAAACGGTGGACAGGCCCTGAATTGGCGCCGCAAGGGGCCGGAGAAGAAGAACCGCGATGAAGCGCGCGAGACATCACTTTGTCAGTGCAGGGGCCGACACCGGCACCCTTGGCTGCGCGTCCGCCATCGCCCTTATCAGACATCTGCCGCAACGCGCCGCCCCACCGGGGCAGGCGGCCGCGCCGCGATGCAAACGGAAAACATGGCTACGAAAATGCTCATTGATGCCACCCACGCCGAGGAAACTCGGGTTGTGGTGGTCGACGGAAACAAGGTCGAGGAATTCGATTTTGAGTCTGAAAACAAACGCCAGATAGCTGGCAACATCTATTTGGCCAAGGTGACGCGGGTTGAACCCTCGCTTCAGGCGGCCTTTGTCGATTACGGCGGAAACCGGCACGGATTTCTGGCGTTCTCGGAAATCCATCCCGATTACTACCAGATCCCGGTTGCCGACCGCGAGGCCCTGATGGCCGAGGAAGAGGCGCTGGCCAATGCGCAGAACGACGAGGACGAAGATCGTCCGCGTCGTAGCAGCGGTGGCGAGGGGCGGAGCGATGGTCGGAGTGACGGGCGCAACAACCGCTCTCGGTCGCGCTCGCGTTCGCGCACGCGGTCTGAAAAGACACAGTCTGACGATGCCGTGGCCACCTCGGAAATCTCGGGGATGGAAACCATCGACCTCGAGGACGAGACCGCCGCAGCCGCCGAAGTGCCCGAGGCGACATCGCCGATGGAGCGCGTGGCCGAGACCCCGGTCGAAGAACCCGAGGACACCGGTGCCGACGAGTCGGGCGAGGATGAGCCCGAGAGCGATACCCGCGATCATGCCGCGCAGGATGACGAGATCGAATCCGTCGCGGAAGAGGATGACAGCGAGGATATTCGCCCGGTGCGCAAGCCCCGTGCGCGCCGATACAAGATCCAAGAGGTCGTCAAGGTCCGCCAGATCATGCTGGTGCAGGTCGTCAAGGAAGAGCGCGGCAACAAGGGCGCGGCGCTTACCACCTATCTGAGCCTTGCAGGCCGCTACTGCGTGCTCATGCCCAACACCGCGCGCGGGGGTGGCATCAGCCGCAAGATCACCAATGCCGTGGACCGCAAGAAGCTCAAGGAAATCGCGACCGAGATCGACGTGCCGCGTGGCGCGGGCCTGATCGTGCGCACCGCCGGGGCGAAACGCACCAAGGCCGAGATCAAGCGCGATTACGAATATCTGCAACGGCTCTGGGAACAGATCCGCGAATTGACCCTTCGCTCGATGGCGCCGGCGAAAATCTATGAAGAGGGCGATCTGATCAAGCGCTCGATCCGCGACCTTTACAATCGCGAGATCGACGAAGTTCTGGTTGAGGGCGAGCGCGGCTATCGCATTGCCAAGGACTTCATGAAGATGATCATGCCGTCGCATGCCAAGAACGTGAAGCATTACGTCGATCAACAGCCGCTCTTTGCCCGGTTCCAGGTCGAAAGCTATCTGTCGGGCATGTTCAACCCGACGGTGCAGCTCAAATCCGGCGGCTATATCGTGATCGGTGTGACCGAGGCGTTGGTTGCCATCGACGTCAACTCTGGCCGCGCCACCAAGGAAGGCTCGATCGAAGAAACCGCGCTCAAGACCAACCTTGAGGCCGCCGAAGAGGTGGCCCGTCAGTTGCGCCTGCGTGACCTTGCGGGTCTGATCGTGATCGACTTTATCGACATGGACGAGCGTCGCAATAACGCCTCGGTGGAAAAGCGGCTCAAGGACAAGCTCAAGACCGACCGCGCGCGCATTCAGGTGGGCCGCATTTCAGGTTTTGGCCTCTTGGAAATGTCGCGTCAGCGTCTGCGCCCCGGCATGATCGAGGCGACGACGCAGCCCTGTCAGGCCTGCCATGGCACCGGCCTCATCCGCTCGGATGACAGCCTTGCCCTGTCGATCCTGCGCCAGATCGAGGAAGAGGGCGTGCGCCGCCGCTCGCGTGAGGTGTTGGTGAAATGCCCGGTGGGTATTGCCAACTATCTGATGAACCAGAAACGGGATCATGTCGCGCAGATCGAAGGGCGCTATGGCCTGTCGGTGCGGATCGAAGGTGATCCGCGTCTGGTCAGCCCTGACTTTACGATGGAAAAGTTCAAGACCGCGACCCGCAATGTGCCCGAAGTGCCGATGGCGCAGTTCGTGTCTGGCACATCGGCGCTGATGGATGACATCGACGACGAGGTTGAGGACGAGATCGACGACGAGGTCGAAGCCGAAGCCGGTGACGAGGCCAAGAGCGCGCCCGGCAACGCGGGCGAGGGGGGCGACAAGCCCAAGAAGAGCCGCCGCCGCCGCAGCCGCCGCCGCAAGCCCAAGAATGGCAACGGGTCTGACCGTAATGGTGAGGGGTCCGATGAGGGCCGCGAGGACGATGACGCGGATGGGTCGGACGAGACGGATCAAGAGAATGATGGTTCCGCGCCCGAAACTGTCGCCGAGACCGTGACTGAGACCTCGACCGAGGCGTCGGCGGAGGCTGGAGAGGAAGCTGTCTCTGAAGAGAAGCCCAAGGCCAAGCGCAGCCGCGCCCCGCGCAAGAAGAAAGAGCCTGCGGAGAAGGAAGGTGCGTCCACCGAAGAGGCCCCCAAGGCCAAAGCGGCAGACAAGCCCAAACGCACCCCGACCCCGCGCAAGAAGAAAGAGCCTGAGGCCGCAATTGCGGAGGAGGCCAGCGTAAGTGCAGAGCCCGAAGCGGCACCTGTCGTGGCGGAAGCCGCGCCGATAGTCGCGGAGGTGACACAGGAGCCGGTGGCCGATGCAACGCCTGAGCCGGTTGCAGAAGTGACACCGGAGCCGGTGGCAGAGACCCCGGCACCGCAGGACGACAACAAGCCGAAGCGTCGCGGCTGGTGGTCGCTGGGCTGAGCGCAAGCGAAACGGAATCAAGGATGCCGCGCCCTCGGGTGCGGCATTTTTCGTTGTGGAGGCGTCAGGAGGTCTTGCGGATCAGGTAGGTCTGGACGCCATCCGCATCGGTCGCGGAAATGAGATCATGCCCGGATTCGGCGCAGAAATGCGGCACGTCTATCACCGCCGCCGGATCATCCGCCTGCATCGCAATCACCGCGCCAATCGTCATGGATTTCAAGCGCTTGCGCAGCTTGAGCACGGGCAGGGGGCACAGAAGGCCGCAGGCGTCGAGCGTGTCATCAGGTGTCATGACGCTTGAGATAGCG
>NZ_JAGPVV010000257.1 GCF_018066915.1 Roseovarius sp. | reverse complement strand
CGGCAGTACCGCGGGATTGGTCGCTTGTAGGGCGCTGCATCAGGCCCAAATGCTGCATCTTGTGAAGATGTTACGACTTGGAAACCAAATGTGACATCCGGGGCAAGTTGTTGCCGATCCCGTTTTCGCCCTCTCCGGGCTGAATTCAAGCGGTTCCGCCGCACCGCCATAGAGGTGGAAATCCTCGGACTGCCGTGGCTTGGGACAGGGGGGCACGACGGGACATCGGAACGAGAACCGAGGAGTGAGCCGAAATGGCAGGAACGCATCGTGCAAAGGTGTCCGAATGTGCGGGACGCGCGTGGCACCGGTGCGCGGACAGGCGTACGAACATAGTAAGAAGTGCGCTGCATATCTTTGTTATTAATAGATTTATTCATATACTCTTTGGGTCATGTGGTGCCGGGTCATGCCCGCATCACACGGGGCGCAGGGCGTCACCCCACAGCAGGGGTACACCGGCGCGGGCGTCAACACGCGCCGCAAATTGCAGTCACATCGCCAGTGCAACCTGCGCCCGAACCAAGGCAAGAGTATGGCCCTGACACAAGGTGCCAGAGAGCCCGGACATGACACCGCGCGCGGGCCTCGGAGCCAGTCCAGAGCGTCTTTGCGGGCCTTGCGGCGGCGGGCCAAGTCCTTGACCTGAAACGCCAGCTTGTGCCAGTAGACCGCCAAATGCCATATACTTGGTATGACAGAGGGCAAACCGACAGCAGTCGGAAGCGAAACAAGGAAAATTGGGATGCAGGCGACAGGCAGTTCGCACAGTCTCGCGTTGCGGCGCGGAGAGTTCACGACGTTGATCGAGGCGCTCGATTATGCCGCCAAGGGCGACACAGGCGTCAACTTCTATAATGCGCGTGGCGAGCTTTATGCAACCTCCACCTATGCCGATTTGCAGACCGAGGTGATCGCGCTCGCGCGGCGGCTGTTGGGTCTGGGTCTTGAGCCGGGGGCGCGGGTTGGTCTTGTGGCCGAAACCTCGCCGCATTTCGTGCGCTTCTTCTGGGCCTGCCAATATGCCGGGCTGGTGCCCGTTCCGCTGCCGGCCACCATGCATATCGGCGGTCATGCCGGCTATGTCGCACAGTTGCGCGGCCTGATAGAGAATTGCGGCGCGGCGGTGGCGATGGCCCCCGTCGAATGGATGAGCTTTTTGCAAGAGGCGACCAGCGGTCTGACGCTCAGCTTTGTCGGCGCGCCCGAGGATTTCGATGCTCTGACGCCCTCGACCGCGACCTTGCCGACGGTGGCACCGGACAGCATCGCCTATATCCAATACACATCGGGCAGCACGCGCTTTCCGCGCGGCGTGGTCATCGACCACAAGACCGTTCTGGCCAATATCAACGACATGGCGACCCACGGTCTCAAGATGACCGATGACGACCGCTTTGGCTCGTGGTTGCCGTTCTATCATGACATGGGCCTTGTCGCCTTTATCATGATGCCGATGGCGACCCAACGTTCGGTCGATTTCCTTGGCACGCAGGATTTCGCGATGCGGCCGCGCAAATGGCTGGAAATGATGTCGGCCAACCGCACCACGATCACCTCTGGCCCGCCCTTTGGCTATGATCTTGCCGCGATGCGCGTGCGCCAGAGCGATGCCGAGCAATGGGACCTCAGCGCGCTGCGCGTGGCCTGTGTCGGCGCCGAGATGATCAATCCCGAGCCGCTCAACCGCTTTGCCGAGGCGCTGGCCCCCTCGGGGTTCAAATCGACCGCGTTCCTGCCCTGCTATGGAATGGCCGAATGCTCTCTGGGCATCAGCTTTGCCGGGCTCGATGAAGAGTTACAGATCGACTATGTCGATGCCGAAACCATGCAGGAAGACAGCATCGCCAAGCCGCTCGATCCGGAAGAGGCGCAGGCATCCAAGCGCCGCGTTGCGCGGTACGTGGATTGCGGCGCGCTTCTGCCCACGTTTGAAATTTCGATCCGCGATGAGCATGGCAAGGATCTGCCCGAGCGTCAGGCCGGTGTGATCCACCTGCGCGGCCCCAGCGTGATGAGCCACTATTTTCAGGAAGAGGCAATCACCCGCGAATGTCTGAGCGAAGACGGCTGGCTTGACACCGGCGACATCGGGTATCTCGCAAATGGTCGGCTCTTTGTCACCGGGCGGCGCAAGGACATGATCATCATCCACGGGCGCAACATCTGGCCCGAGGATCTGGAATATCTGGCCAAGACGCAGCCGGGCGTGAATTATACCGATGCCGCTGCCTTCTCTGTGCCCTCTGAAGTGGACCAGCAGGAAACGGCTGTGCTGGTGGTGCAATGCCGCGAGCGCGACGAGATCAAGCGCGCACGTCTGGTGAAAACCATTGCCTCGCTCGTGCGGTCTGAATTCGGGATCGACGTCGTGGTCGAACTGGTGCCAACCCGCACCTTGCCGCGCACCTCGTCGGGCAAGCTGGCACGGGCACGGGCGCGGCTCGATTATCTCGGGCGGCGTCAGGCGGCCAAGGTTGCGCATCAGCCGGAACCGGCCAAAGGCCTGCCCATGGACGAGGCGATGCCGCAGGTCCGTTACATCGCATGACCGGCCCGGTGGCCGTCACGGGCGCCTCCGGCTTTGTCGGGCGCGCCCTGATCGGACAATTGCTGGCTGCCGAACGCCCGGTGCGCGCGCTGGTGCATCGTCAGGGTCTGGGGATCACCCATCCGTTGCTGGACACGTTGACGGGGGGCCTGTCGGACAAGGCGGCATTGGCCAAGCTGATGGCGGGCGCGCAATCGGTCGTTCATGTGGCGGGGCAGGTGCGCGGACGTGATCTGGCGGATTTTCTGGGCGTGAATGCCGATGGCGTGACCCATGTGGCAGAGGCCGCGACTATGGCGGGGCTGCGCCGCGTGATCCTCATCTCCTCGCTCGCGGCGCGCGCGCCGCATCTGTCGCCCTATGCCGCGAGCAAGCGCATGGGCGAAGAGCGGTTGGCGCAAGCGGCACTGGGTGCGGGGTTTACCTCTGCCATTCTGCGCCCGCCTGCGATCTACGGCCCCGAGGACCGCGAACTCGTGCCGCTCTTTCAAACGATGGCGCGGGGCATCGTGCCCTTGCCGGGTGTGGCCGGTGCGCGGGCCTCGCTCTTGCATGTCGATGACCTTGCGCGCGCCATCGTCAAACTTCTGGACAGCCCGGCAGAGGCTACCTATGAACTCGACGACGGGCATGGCGCGGGCTACAGCTGGGACGAGATCGCGACCATTGTCGAACGGGTTGCGGGGCGCGGGCGCGGCTGGCGCGTGAAACTGCCGGGGGGCGTTTTGCGGGCGGTGGCCACAGGCAATCTGCTGGCCTCAAAGCTCTTGGGCTACAGCCCGATGCTGACGCCCGGCAAGGTCAATGAACTGCGCCACCCCGATTGGGTGTGCGACAACACCGAAATCAGCCGCGACACCGGGTGGCAACCGCTGATTTCTCTGGAAAATGGGCTATCCTCGATCCTGCGCGGGACGCCGTTGAAAATTGATAGGGGCATCACCAATGTCACATGACACCCAAGACCTTGAACAGGAAATCCTCGACGTGCTGTTCGAGCGTCTGTCGAAATTCCCGGTGAAATCCGGCACATTGACCGCGGACACCAGCCTTGTCGCTGATATGAGCCTCGATTCCGTCAACATGATGGAATTGCTGATGGAGGTGGAGGACACGTTCGACGTGAGCTTTCCGCTCAACATGATGGCCAATGTCGACACGGTCCAGAACCTAGCCGATCAGATCAAACTGCTTGTGGAGAAAAAATCATGAGCATTTCAGACCGCTTTGCCGAACTGGCGCATCTGCGTGACGCATTGGGCGCGGAAGAGGCCGATCCCACCCGCATCGTGATGGAAAAAATCCTCTCGCCAACCGAGGCGATGATTGCGGGCCGCCCGACCATCCTCGTGGGCACCAACAACTATCTCGGCCTGACCTTTGATCCGACCGTTCTGGCCGCCGCAAGTGCGGCGCTGCACGAGCAGGGCAGCGGCACCACCGGATCGCGCATGGCCAACGGCAGCTTTGCCTGCCATGCCGCGCTCGAGCGGTCGTTCGCAGACTTTTATGGCGTGCCGTCGGCCATGGTGTTTTCCACCGGCTATCAGACCAATCTCGGTCTCTTGATGGGCATCCTGCGCCCCGGCGACAAGGTCGTGCTGGATAGTCATAGCCATGCCTGCATCTATGACGGCTGCCGCATCAGCGGGGCCGATTTCCTTGCCTTCCGCCACAATGACCCCGAGGACCTGCGCAAGCGGTTGCGGCGTCTGGGGGATGACGCCAAGGGCGCGCTGGTGATTACCGAGGGGCTCTACAGCATGTTGGGCGATACTGCGCCGCTCGCCGAGCTGTGCGCCATCGCCAAGGAATATGGCGCGTGGTTCATGGTCGATGAGGCACATTCCTTTGGCGTCTACGGAGAGCGCGGCTTGGGCCTCTGCGAAGAGGCGGGTATTCTCGATCAGGTGGATTTCATCACCGGCACCTTCTCCAAGAGCCTTGCCTCGCTGGGCGGCTTCTGTGTGAGCCGTCATCCCGAGTTGCAATTGCTGCGCTATGGCAGCCGTCCCTATATCTTTACCGCCTCGCCCAGCCCTGCCAGCATCGGCGCTGCTGCGGCGGCGCTTGAGGCGATCCGCACACGGCCGGAACTCAAGGCCAATCTCTGGGCCAATGCCACGCGCCTGCATGACGGGTTGAGTGCGGCGGGCTATGAGTTGGCCGCACCCGTAAGCCCGGTCATCGCGGTGCGCGTGCCCTCGCGCGAAGAAGGTGCGCGGATCTGGAACGCGCTGATGGAGCATGGCGTTTACGTCAACCTCGTGCTGCCGCCTGCCGCACCCGAAGGGGCCGCGCTTTTGCGGTGCAGCCTGAGTGCGGCGCACAGCTTTGATCAGATCGACGCCATCATCGCGGCGTTCAAGACGGTCGCGCCCGAGGTGGCCACAGGCGGCGCCCAGAGCACGGCAGCGCAGTAAATCAGCGGGCCGGGTTCTGTCCGGCACGTCCAACCTTGGGCGGACATCAGGCAGATGACAGGGCAGGTGCGATCCGACCCAGAGACAGGTGACGGTATCACGCTGGCGCATCTGTCGGACCCGCATTTGCCGCTACCTGCGCCGGTGCCGTGGCGCGCCGTGCTGAACAAGCGGGCGCTCAGCCTCTTGTCGTGGCACCGCAAGCGCCGCCATCATCACCGGCCTGAAATCCTGGCATCGCTCATGGCCGATCTGCAGGCGCATCATCCCGACCTGATCGCGGTGACGGGGGATTTGACCAATCTCGGGCTGGCGCAGGAATATCGCGCGGCGCGTCGCTGGCTGGATAGCTTGGGCGATCCGGCGCGGGTGATGGTCATTCCCGGCAATCACGAGGCGCTCGTTGCGGGCGCGTGGGAGGTGGGCGCCGCCCAGTGGCACCCCTATTGGCAGGGCGATGCCGCAGCCGTGACGGCCCATGTGCCCGACGCCTTTCCGTATGTGCGGCGGCGGGGGATGCTGGCCCTGATCGGGGTTTCGAGCGCCGTGGCCACCCCCCCGGCCTTTGCCAGCGGTGCGGTCGGTCCGGCGCAATTGGCGCGTCTGGCCCTCATGCTGCGTGCGGCGCGCGACGCTGGCCTCTGCCGGGTGCTGATGATCCATCACCCGCCGCTCGACGG
>NZ_JAGPVV010000253.1 GCF_018066915.1 Roseovarius sp. | reverse complement strand
CTCGCGTAGCAGACGCTCCTCTAGCCCGTGGCCGGGATCGAACAGGATGCGGTGCTTGATGCGGTTTTCCGAGCGGATTTCGACCCAGATCACGTTTTCAACCCAGCGGCTGTCGGCGTCAGCCATGACCGGGCGCCTGTCGGGATCGACCACATCGAAGCGCACCACGGCGGTCTTGGGCAAGAGCGCGCCGCGCCAGCGGCGAGGGCGGAAAGCCGCCACCGCCGTCAGTGCCAGCACATCCGAGCCGATGGGCAGGATCGGGCCATGCGCGCTGTAGTTATAGGCGGTAGACCCGGCCGGGGTGGCGACGAGCGCGCCGTCGCAAACGAGCTCCTCCAGACGCAGGCGCCCGTCAATGGTGATGCGCAGCTTGGCCGCCTGAGGGCCTGCGCGCAGGAGCGAGACCTCGTTGATCGCCAGCGCCTCGTGCAGGGTGCCGTCGAGGGATTCGGCGCGCATGGCGAGCGGGTTGATCACCTCTTCCTCGGCGGCAATGAGGCGGTCGAGCAGGTCAGTTTCGCTGTATTCATTCATCAAAAAGCCGACGGTGCCGCGATTCATCCCATAGACGGGAATATCGAGCGCCTGAGTGCGGTGGAGCGTGTGCAGCATGAAGCCGTCGCCGCCAAGCGCCACGATGACATCCGCCTGATCCTCGGGCGCATGACCAAAGCGGCTGGCAAGGGTGGCGCGCGCGGTCTGGGCGATGGGGGCATCGCTGGCGACAAAGGCGATCTTGCGGTGCATGGGCGATCCTGTTTCCAAAAGGCGATGCTCTGGGGCGGATCGAACCACAATTCCCCTGCCAAGACCAGCCATGCCGGAGTTACAGATGAAATCGTCGCTTTACATTCTTTCAAACCGGACGAGTTTCCTTTAGGAAAATGACCAATTCACCAATCTTTGGAGTTGCCCCAATGCCCCATGACGGACACCAGCCTGTTGCAGATCAAGGTTTTTTCACCGAATCCCTCGCGTCGCGCGATCCTGACCTCTTTGGCGCGATCCGCTCGGAGCTGGGTCGGCAGCGCGACGAGATCGAGCTGATTGCGTCCGAGAACATCGTGTCTGCCGCCGTGATGGAAGCGCAGGGCAGCGTGATGACCAACAAATACGCCGAAGGATATCCCGGCAAGCGTTATTATGGCGGCTGCCAATATGTTGATATTGCGGAAAATCTGGCGATCGAGCGGGCCTGTGCGCTGTTTGGATGCAGCTATGCCAACGTCCAGCCGAATTCCGGCTCTCAGGCCAATCAGGGCGTGTTCACCGCCCTCTTGCAGCCGGGTGATACGATCCTTGGCATGAGCCTTGATGCGGGCGGGCACCTGACGCATGGGGCGGCACCGAACCAGTCGGGCAAATGGTTCAACGCCATTCAATACGGGGTGCGCAAGCAGGACAACCTGATTGACTACGATCAGGTGCAGGCGCTGGCGACCGAGCATCAGCCCAAGCTGATCATCGCGGGCGGATCGGCCATTCCGCGCCAGATCAATTTTGCCCGGATGCGCGAGATTGCCGACAGTGTTGGCGCCTATCTGCTTGTGGATATGGCACATTTTGCTGGTCTGGTGGCCGCGAAAGAGCATCCGAGCCCGTTCCCGCATGCCCATGTGGCCACGACCACGACGCATAAGACGCTGCGCGGGCCGCGCGGTGGCATGATCCTGACCAATGACGAGGGGCTAGCCAAGAAATTCAACTCGGCGATTTTCCCCGGTATTCAGGGTGGACCGCTGATGCATGTGATCGCGGCCAAAGCTGTCGCCTTTGGCGAGGCGCTGCGCCCCGAATTCAAGTCGTATATTCAACAGGTGATCCGCAACGCGCAGGCGCTGAGCGACCAGTTGATCAAGGGCGGTCTGGACACGGTCACGCATGGCACCGACACGCATGTCTTGCTGGTGGACCTGCGCCCCAAGGGCGTGAAGGGCAATGACACCGAGAAGGCACTGGGGCGGGCGCATATCACCTGCAACAAGAACGGCGTGCCGTTTGACCCGGAAAAGCCGACCGTGACCAGCGGTATCCGGCTCGGCTCTCCTGCGGGGACGACGCGCGGGTTTGGCGAGGCGGAATTCCGGCAGATCGCGGATTGGATCATCGAGGTGGTCGATGGGCTGGCGGCGAATGGCGCCGAGGGCAATGCTGCGGTCGAGGCCAAGGTGAAGGCCGAGGTCGAGGCGCTGTGCAAGCGGTTCCCGATCTATCCGAATCTCTGAATTCGGTTCCATAGAGCGCCCTGCGCGAGCCATCGCTTGCGCAGGGTTTTATTTTGTTTTCAGGGCCGTGTGGGGCGCTGTTAAACCGAGCCCTGCCAGCGGATAAGGGCGTAGATGAGCCCTGCCAACAGCATCAGATTGAGCACGATCCCCCCGGCGAGGCGCAGGAGCGCGGTCTTGCGGGCCTCTTGCGGGTTGAGCGTGTCGAGATAGGCGTGCAGATCGGCAAAGGCGCGGTTGACCTGCGAGGTGTCGAGCACCCGCGCGAGTTTGGCATGGGCCATCCAATCCTGAGCGCCGAGGATGATGTCCGCCGCCCGGCGTTGGCGGCGGGGCAAGCGGCGCCCGGCACGACGCAATTGCCGCTCGAGCGTGGCACCGCGCAGGTGCATGCGATCTGTGAGGGCCTGTTGCAGCCCTGCGATCCTGCCCTGAAACTCTTCGGTATCAATCACTTGGAAATCCCTCTTGAGGCAGTTTACCGGCTGTGGCGCGGCGCGGCAATAGGGCTGGAATCGTGGGTAAGGGGACGGTATGAGAGGCTATGTTGAACCGGATCGAACATGGCACGCCGACCGAGCGGCCGGGATTGGTGATTGTGCACGGGCTCTATGGCTCGGCGCGCAATTGGGGTGTGATTGCCAAGCGGCTGTCGGACAGTCGCCACGTGGTCGCGGTGGACATGCGCAATCATGGCGCAAGCCCTTGGTTTGATACACATTCCTACGCCGATATGGCGGGTGATCTGGCGGAGGTGATCGAGAGCCTCACGGGTCCCTATGACGTGCTGGGCCATTCGATGGGCGGCAAGGCGGCGATGGTTCTGGCGCTGACGCGGCCTGAGTTGGTCAATCGGTTGATCGTGGCGGATATTGCGCCCGTGACCTATGGGCACAGCCAGTTGCAATATATCAAGGCGATGCAGGCGGTTGATCTGAGAGCCGTCGAGCGGCGCTCGGACGCGGCGGCGCAATTGCAGGCCACGGTGGATAATCCGGCGCTGGTGCCGTTTTTCCTTCAGGCGTTGGATGTGGCGGAAAAGCGGTGGTTGCTGAATCTGGACACGCTGGCGCGTGAGATGCCGAAAATCCTGAGCTTTCCCGACATTTCAGGGGTTTATGAGGGGAAGGTGATGTTCCTCACCGGGGCGGAGTCGGCCTATGTGACGCGCGAGCACCGCGACCGGATCAAGGCGCTGTTCCCTGCCGCGCAATTTGCCAAGATCCCCGGTGCGGGCCATTGGCTCCATGCCGAGAAGCCGCGAGAGTTCGAAGCGGCGGTGCGGACCTGGCTGGGGTGAGCGATGACGCCGGGCGTTAGCGCAGGTCGTAGAGCTTCTTGGCCACGATATAAGACACTGGGAACGCCGCGATAAATCCCAGAAGGGCAGCGATCAGGATGGGTCGGAGCGTATCCTGTCCCATCACGAGGGCGGCGATGACCGCAGAGCCAGAGAGGGTGGAGCCGATGAAGAGATGCAGGATCAGGCTCAGGCGCAGCATGGCAGACGCTTTCTATCTAGTTGCTTTCCCTTTGAAGTTTAGCGGTGAGTGGCGCGCCGCGCCTTGATCTGAGTCAGGGATAGCCGTGAGCCATGAAAAAACCCGCCGGAGGATGCTCCGGCGGGTTCTTTTTTTCGTTGCGGATGGGGCCGCTGTTATTCCTGTTGCCCCATGAACATCAGCAGGAACTGGAACATGTTGAGGAAGCTGATGTAGAGGCTGAGCGCGCCGTCATAGGCGGATTTGTCCAGCCACTCCTGATCGCCATGTGCCGCGTGGGCGACGTAGGTGTTCTTGATCTCTTGCGTGTGGAAGGCGGTGAGGCCTGCGAAGATCAGAAGGCCGATGGCCGAGATGGCGAACATGATAGCCGGGCTCTGCAGGAAGATGTTGATCACCATCACGACGATGAGACCGATCACACCCATGATGAGGAACGAACCCCAGCCCGAGATGTCCTTTTTCGTGGTGTAGCCAAAGAGCGAGAGACCCGCGAAGGCGATGGCGGTCACGATAAAGGTCTGCACGATCGAGAAGCTGGTGAACATCAGGAAGATCGAGCTCATCGAGATACCGATGAGTGCTGCGAAGGCGAAGAAGCCAAGCTGCACGGCGGCAGCGGAGCCACGACGCAGAAGCGCGCCCCAGCCGAGGAAGATGAATGCGAGCGGGGCCAGCATCACCACCCATTTGAGCGGCGAGAGATAGAGTGCGGCACCAAGGCCCGACAGCAGCTTGCCGTTGGGCAGTTGTGCGGCGGCGGCCGACGGATCGGTTGTCACGGCAAGCCCCGCGATGGCCCATGCCGCAAGCGCCGTGATGAGCATGCCCACGGACATCGTGCCGTAGACCTTGTTCATGTGCGCGCGCAGGCCCGCGTCAATCTGGGCGGTGCGTGTGCCCGTCGCCGTCCGGATCGTGTTAAACTCTGCCATGTAACCCTCCGATATGTGAATGGCGGTCCCGTTCATGGGACATTGCCAGTAATATCGGGAGGCATGGCCAAGATTTCAAGCGTTCATGACTGTTTTCGATAGGTTTTCTGCGCGGCGGCGTCTGTGGCAGGGGGCCGCCGCGACTTTTGGGGTCGCAGGTGGCATTGCGATAGGGTGAAACCTGCTGAATTTACGGCAGATTCACCTAGCAATGCAGCCGACGGGGCAGGTCCCAGAAGGGGCGGCTCGCCTCGCGCAGCGCCGCCTCGCGGGTCAGACCGAGATCCTGGAGGGCGGCATCGTCGAGCCGGTAGAGGGCGCGGCGCTGCGCCCAGACTGCCAGCATCTCCGAGATGCGCGGGGCGCGCAGGACGGTGCGGAGGGCAGAGCTTTGGGCTTGGACGGTCATGGTCTTTCCTTTCCCTTTGGTGATGTGGCGAAGGGTTCGCATTTCGGATGTTGATCTTTTGCCCGAGTTCGTTCAATTTTAAAAATGAATGTTTGACCGATTCATCATCAAGGACTGTGATACATGCGAAACCTCGACATCACCACGTTACGCTCGCTGGTGGCGGTGGCCGATCATGGCGGCGTGACCCGTGCCGCGACGGCGTTGAACCTCACGCAATCGGCGGTCTCGATGCAGATCAAGCGGCTCGAGGATATGCTCGACCTCACGCTCCTCGAGCGGGCGAACCGGCGGGTGTCGCTGACCGCGCCGGGGGAGCAATTGGTGGGCTATGCGCGCCGCATGCTCGATCTCAATGACGAGGTGGTGGGGCGGCTGACCGAGGAAACCTTTGAGGGGGAATTGGCGCTCGGCGTGCCGCATGACATCGTTTATCCGGTGGTGCCGCGCGTGCTCAAGCAGTTCAACGCTGCCTTTCCGAGGGTCAAGGTCAACCTGCGGTCCTCGAGCACGCTGCGGCTGCGCGAGGCCATGGCGCGCGGTGAGGTGGATGTGATCCTGACCACCGAGGAAGGCGTGGGCGAGGGCGGTGAGACGTTGACCGAGATGCACCTGCGCTGGACCGGCGCGCAGGGGGGCGTATCGTGGAAGCGTCGCCCGCTGCGGTTGGCGTTTTGCCGCCAGTGCATTTTCCGGCCCATCGTGCTGCGCAAGCTGGATGCGGCGGGGGTGGATTGGGAGTTGGCGGTCGATTCCGAGGATGACCGCGCCGTCGAGGCGCTGGTGAGCGCCGATCTTGCGGTCGGTGCGCTGCTTGAGAGCAGTATTCCGCCGCATCTGGAGGCGATCACGCCCGGTGGGGCGTTGCCCCATCTGGGCGTGCAGAAGATCAACCTCTACGGCAACGCCGGGCGCGACGAAGTACGCGCCGCCTTGATGCGCATGTTGCGGCAGGGGTTTGGCGCGCTGACGCCGCCGGTGCCTATTCCAGCGTGACGACGACCTTGCCGGTGGATTTGCGCGTGCGCAGCAGTTCGAGCGCCTCTGCTGCCTGTTCGAGGGGAAGCAGGTGCGAGACATGCGGGCGCAGGTGCCCTGCCGCATACCAGCCAAAGAGGGTGGACATGCTGTTCGTCACCACCTCGGGGCGGAACTTGAGATAGCCGCCCCAATAGAGGCCCATCACGCTGATATTCTTGACCAGCAGGTGATTGGCGGGGATTTGCGGCACCTCGCCAGAGGCAAAGCCGATGGTCAGGATGCGCGCCTCGGGGTTGCAGGCGCGCATAGCGGCGGTGAATTGATCGCCGCCGACCGGATCATAGACCACATCGACCCCGCCCAAGGCGCGGCAGGTGTCGCGGATGTTTTCGGTCGCGGCGTCGATCAGGTGATCGGCCCCGGCCTGTTGGGCCACGGCAAGTTTATCGGCGCCGCGCGCGCAGGCGACAACGCGCGCCCCCATGTGCTTTCCGATTTCCACGGCGGTGAGGCCCACGCCCCCGGCGGCCCCCAGAACCAGCAGGGTTTCCCCCGGTTGCAGCCGCGCCTTGTGATCCAGCGCCACATGGCTGGTGCCATAGGCCACCTGAAAGGCCGCTGCCTCGGCAAAGGTCATGGTGTCGGGCAGGGGCACGGCGCGGGCGGCGGGAAAACAGCCATAGTCCGCAAGCCCGCCCTGACCGCCAAAGACCGCGATACGGGTGCCGGGGGCGGGGCCATCGGTGCCGGGGCCAAGGGCGTCAACCGTGCCTGCCACCTCCATTCCAAGGGTAAAGGGCGGCTCTGGCGTGTCCTGATAGGCCCCATTGATCATCAGCAGATCCGCAAAGTTGAGCCCGCAGGCCGCGATGCGCAGGCAGAGTTCGCCGGGACCGGGGGTCGGGCGGGGCAGGTCGGTCAGAATTGGCTCGGCCCCCTTGGCGGGCAGGTGATAGGCGCGCATGTTGGACCCTTGTGATTCTGGCGTTGCGGGATAATGCTGGGGTTGTGGTTAGACGAATTCGATTCGCCCTGTCAAACTGAGGGCAGCCAAGCGGAAAAAGCGGGAAAATACCCTATCCAAAAGGGTAGGTGCCCGCATAGATTGTGTTTCATTGGGATAGGTAGCGCAAACGGATAGCGATATTTCTTGAATTTTAACGCCATCTTGGTAGGGTCCGGCACGCGCTGCTGGGATGCGTGGCGTCGGGTCCGGAACGGGTGTTTCGGGTGGTCGAATTACGGTAATTCTCAGAGTAGGTAAGAAGGAACATTATATGCCGCACCCCGTTGATGTGCACGTTGGCAAACGCATTCGGCACCGCCGCTGGCTGGTGGGAATGACCCAGCAGCAGCTGGCCGAAAGTGTTGGAATCAAATTTCAGCAGATTCAGAAATACGAGACAGGTGCGAACCGTGTAAGCGCGTCGCGGCTTTGGGATATTGCCGAATCTCTGGACGTCGAGATCAGCTTTTTCTTTGAAGGGCTGGATCAGGAGGGCGGTGTGGAGCGCGAAAAGAGCGATCCGGCACGTGCCGACCTGATGGGCGACAAGGAAGCGCTGGATCTGGTGCGCTCGTATTATGCGATCCCCGAAAACCAGCGTCGGCGTTTGTTCGACCTTGCGCGGGTTTTGAGCGAGGTGGCTTGAGCCGGGCCGGCCTTGGGTCTATCCAACTGCGCAGGCAGTAGGAGAGGCGGGCCGGAATGGACAGGGATGATATTGTCAGGACAGCCCATGCGGTGGCCGATGCCGCCCGCGTGGCTGTCTTGCCGTTTTTCCGGAGTGCCGGGCTGACGGCGGATAACAAGCTGCCCGAGGGGCGGTTTGATCCGGTGACAGAAGGCGACCGTGCCACGGAACGCGCCATGCGCGCGGTTCTGGCGCGGTTGCGTCCACAAGATGGAATCTTGGGCGAGGAATATGGGGCCGTTGCGGGCACCAGCGGTCTGACTTGGGTGTTGGACCCGATCGACGGGACGCGGGCGTTCATGTCGGGTTCGCCCACTTGGGGCGTGTTGATCGCCGTTTCCGATGAGACCGGCTCCCTCTATGGGATCATCGACCAGCCCTATATTGGCGAGCGGTTCGAAGGCGGCTGGGGCGCGGCGCGGATGAGCGGGCCTATGGGCGCACGGGATTTGCGGGTCATGGGCGCGCGGGCATTATCCGAGGCGATAGTCTTTACCACCTTCCCGGAATTGGGCAGCCCGGCTGAGGCGGCAGGCTTTGCCGAGGTGGCAGGGCGCGCGAAGTTGACGCGCTATGGGCTTGATTGTTATGCCTATTCCCTCGTTGCGGCGGGGCATGTCGATCTGGTGATCGAGGCCGGTCTGGCGGCCTATGACATTCAGGCGCCGATTGCCGTGATCGAGGCGGCGGGCGGCATTGTCACCGACTGGCAGGGCGGTCCGGCACATCAGGGCGGGCGGGTGATTGCCGCCGCCGGGCGCGCGCAGCATGAGGCGGCGCTGGAGATCTTGTCGAAGGTGGTTTGACGGAGGGCTATTGCTGACATTTGCCCCAATCACTCCGCGCGGCTGGGTGCTGGCGCTGGACCCTTGCCGCCCACTTATATTGCCTTGCCCGCCACCCAAACCCCTGCGATGGCGCGGTCGTCGCCCATCATGATCGTGGGAAAGAGCGCCTCCCATATATCCGCCGCGCGCGCGCTGCGTTGGGCGATGGCCGGGGTTGAGGCGAGATTGAGGGCGACAAGGTCGGCCTCCATCCCCGGTGCGATATTGCCGATTTGTGCGCCCATATGCAGCGCCTCTGCTGACCCCGCCGTGGCGAGCCAGAGAAGCTGGGCGGGGTGCAGCGCTGTGCCGGTCAATTGCCCGATTTCATAGGCGGCGGCCATGGTGCGCAACATGGAAAAGGACGACCCGCCGCCGGTGTCGGTGGCAAGGCCGATGCGCTGACCCTCGGCCATGCGCGCGGCGAGGTTGAAGAGGCCCGATCCGATGAAGGTGTTGGAGGTGGGGCAATGGATGAGGGCCGCGCCCACCTCGCGCAGGCGGTCGCGCTCGCGTGTCTCAAGGTGGATGGCATGGCCGTAAAGCCCGCGCGCGCCCAAGAGGCCGTGGGATTCGTAGGTGTCGAGATAGTCGCGTGCCGCAGGATAAAGGGATTTGACCCATGCCACCTCGTCCACCTGCTCTGACAGGTGGGTTTGCATCAGGCATTCGGGGTATTCTGACCAGAGCGCGCCGAGGGCCGCGAGTTGATCGGGCGTTGAGGTGGGCGAAAACCGCGGCGTGATGGCATAAGAGAGCCGGTCCACCCCGTGCCAGCAGTTGAGCAGCGACTTGCTGTCGTCATAGGCCGATTGCGCGGTGTCTCGTAGGCCATCGGGCGCGTTGCGGTCCATGCAGGTCTTACCCGCCACGGCGCGCAGGCCCCGCGCCTGCGCCGCCTCGAAAAACGCGGTCACGCTGGCGGGGTGGATGGTGGCGTAGCTGGCGCAGGTGGTTGTGCCATGGGCGAGCATGAGATCGAGATAGCGGGTGGCGATTTCTGCCGCATAGGCAGGATCGGCAAAGCGCATTTCCTCGGGGAATGTATAGGTATTGAGCCACTCGATCAGGCGTTTGCCCCAACTGGCGATGATCGCGGTCTGCGGGTAATGCACATGGGCATCGACAAACCCGGCGGTGATCAGGTGTTTGCCCATGTCGGTCACGCGCGCCTGTGGGGCCTGCGCGCGCAGGTCGCGCGCGGTGCCAAGCGCGATAATCCGGCCATTTTCGATCAAGAGCGCCTCGTGCAGGCGGGCGGCCCCCAGAGGATCGCCCGCGAACGGAGAGTGGTCGAAGGCGAGAATCTGGCCGGTGAGCAGGGTGATCGCTGACATTTGCCCCCCTTGGGCGAAGGATTGCGCAGGTCACAGGATAAGGGGCCACAGGTTCGGGGTAAATCGGCCCATTGTGATTGTTTTCCGCAAACCGCTTCTTTAATCCTGCGCCAACGGTGAACACAGGGGGTAACATGGCAGAACACGAAGACGATCTGGCCCCCGAGGCGGAACAGGACGAGGATTACACGCCACTGACGCGTTCCCTGATTGCGCGGATCATGTATGCGGTCGAGACGCAGAACCGCGACATGCTCTGGGCCGAGATGGAGCCGCTGCATGCGGCCGACATCGCCGACCTTCTGGAGCAGAGCAACGCCTATGACCGGCGGCGGTTGATCGAGCTCTACGGGCAGGAGTTTGATGGCGATATCCTGTCGGAACTCGACGACTCGATCCGCGAAGAGGTGATCGGCCTCTTGACGCCGCAGGTTCTGGCCGATGCTGTGCGCGAGCTTGATTCCGACGACGTGGTCGATCTGGTCGAGGACCTGGAGGATCAGCAGCAAGAAGCGATCCTAAGCGTTCTCGAGGACAGCGACCGGGCAGCGGTCGAGCAATCGCTGACCTATCCGGAATATTCCGCCGGGCGCCTGATGCAGCGCGAAGTGGTGATGGCCCCCGAGCATTGGCTGGTGGGCGATGCCATTGATTACATGCGCAATGCCCAAGAATTGCCGGAGCAGTTCTATCATATCGTGCTGGTCGATCCGCGCCTGCATCCGGTGGGAAATGTCACGCTGGGGCGGATCATGGCCTCGCGCCGGGATACACCGCTCAGGGAGATCATGGAGGAGACATTCCACACCATTCCGGTCACGCGCTATGACGGCGACGTGGCCTATATGTTCAACCAGTATCACCTGATTTCGGCCCCCGTTGTGGATGAGGATGGCCGTCTGGTGGGGGTCATCACCATCGACGACGCGATGGCGGTGCTGGATGAAGAGCATGAAGAGGATATCATGCGTCTGGCCGGTGTGGGCGAGGGCGGGATCAACGATTCTGTGATCGAGACCTCCAAGCAGCGGGTGCCCTGGCTCGCGGTCAATCTTGGCACGGCAATTCTCGCCTCGTTGGTGATTGCGCAGTTCGAATTGGCGATTGCGCAACTGGTGGCGCTGGCGGTCTTGATGCCGATTGTCGCCTCGATGGGGGGCAATGCCGGCACGCAGAGCCTGACGGTGGCGGTGCGGGCGCTCGCGACCAAGGACCTGACCGGCGCGAATGTCTGGCGGGTGCTCAGGCGCGAAACGCTGGTGGGGTTGATCAACGGGTTGATTTTCGCGCTGGTGATGGGCGCGGTCGGGGTAGTGTGGTTTGGCGGGCCGGAACTGGGCTATGTCATTGGTGCCGCGATGGTGATCAATCTGGTCGTTGCCGGGCTGGCGGGGGCGGCTATTCCGGTGATCATGGACCGGATGGGCGTCGATCCGGCGCTGGGCTCTGGCACCTTTGTCACCACGGTGACGGATGTGGTGGGTTTTTTCGCGTTTCTGGGGTTGGCGACGGTGTTTCTGATATGACCGATCTGAGCGAGGTGAAGGCCGCAGCGCGCAAGGCGGCTTTTGCACGCCGCGCCGAGGCGCACCGTGCGCGGGGGCCGGGGGCGGCGGCGCTCTTGTCCGGGGTGCTGGCGGGCTATCGCGGTGTGCCGCTGGCGGGCTATATGCCAATCCGGTCCGAGATTGATCCGCTGCCCGCGATGGAAGAGGCGGCGGCGCATGGGCCGGTGGGCGTGCCGGTCATTCGCGGGGCGGGGCTACCGCTCGATTTCTCGCGCTGGGCATCGGGATGCGCGCTGCGCGAGGGGCCGTTTGGCGCGATGGTGCCGGAGGTGGACGATTTTTTTGAGCCGGAAATCCTGATCGTGCCGCTGGTAGCCTTTGACCGGTGGGGCGGGCGGCTGGGCTATGGCGGCGGGTTTTATGACCGCACGCTCGAGATGCTGCGCGCGCGGCGTGGGACGATGGCGATTGGCTTTGCTTATGGTGTGCAGGAGGCGGCGGAATTGCCGCTTGAGCCGACCGATCAGCCGCTTGATATGGTGGTAACAGAGGTTGAGGTCATCACCTTCGGGGGGCGGGATTAAAGCGGGAGATAGTCCATCATCTCGCCCGCCGCGCGCGCGGGATCATTGACCGGGCGCACCATCAGAGCTTGGGCATTGGCGAGGATGCTGAGAAGCGAGCTGTCCTGTTTGTCCTCGGGGTGGAGCCCGTCGGGCGTGAGGGCCGCGCGCATGTAATGTTCGCGCGGACCGTTCGGGGGCATGGCAATGGCCAGCGGTGCGCGCAGGCGCGGCGCAGGCGATGTGCCCAGACCCAGCATGGCGTTGATCATGGGGGCTACAAAAACATGGCCGCACACCATGGCCGAGACCGGATTGCCCGGTAGGCCGACCATGGCCGCGCCATTCATGCGCCCGGCCATCAGCGGTTTGCCGGGGCGCATGGCAACCTTGTAGAAGGCGCGTTCCATGCCGAGATCGCCCGCCACGCGACCGACGAGATCATGATCGCCCACCGAAGCCCCGCCGATTGTGACGATCAGATCGGCGCCGCGCGCCAACGCAAAACCGGCGGTGAGCGAGGCCACAGTATCGCGGGCAATAGGCAGGATGCGCGCCTCTGCCCCCATGGCGTCAAAGAGCGCCTTGAGGCCAAAGGTGTTGGAGGCGATGATCTGGTCGGGGCCGGGGGCCTCTCCGGGCATGACCAATTCGTCGCCGGTGGACATGAGCGCCACCTGCGGTTTGCGGCGCACCGGCACGAAGGCCACGTTCATCGAGGCGAGAAGGGCAATATCGGCGGGGCGCAACTGGCGCGGGGCAGTGATCGTCTGACCCTCGCGAAAGTCGCAGCCAAAGGGGCGGATATGATCCTTGCGGTCGAGATTTTGACCAAGGGTGATGCGGTCGGCGTCGCGGGTCACATCCTCTTGGATGATCACGCGGGAGGCCCCATGCGGGATGGGCGCGCCGGTGAAGATGCGCACCGCTTCGCCCGCACCGAGGGTGCCGGGATAGGCATGGCCTGCCGCAGCCTCGCCGATCACCGTGAGGGTGGCACCGGGGGTCGCGTCGGGCCCACAGACCGCATAGCCATCCATGGCAGAGGCGGCGAAAGGCGGCTGATCGCGGCGGGCGGCCACGTCGCGGGCAAGGATGCGGCCTGCGGCCTGTGCGAGCGGCACCTCTTCGATGTCGAGCGGTTGCACGAGGGTGAAAAGATGCGCGAGGGCCGCGTCAACGGTGATCATTTCGCCTCATACCGCCCTGATTTTCCACCATCTTTCAAGAGAACCCGGATGCCGCCGATTTCCATCGCCTTATCCACGGCCTTGGTCATGTCATAGACCGTGAGGGCGGTGACGGAGGCGGCGGTCAGCGCCTCCATCTCGACGCCGGTCTGGCCGGTGGTCTTGACCGTGGCGGCGATGCGGACGCCGGGCAGGTCAGGATCAAGGGTCAGGTCCACGGTGACTTTGGTGATCGCAAGCGGATGGCAAAGCGGGATGAGGTCTGGCGTGCGCTTGGCCGCCATGATGCCCGCAAGCCGGGCAACGGCCAGAACATCGCCCTTTTTCGCGCGACCTTCGGCAATGATATCAAAGGTTTCGCGGGCCATCTTGATGTAGCCTTCGGCTATCGCCACGCGCGCGGTGCTTTCCTTGTCCGAGACATCGACCATATGGGCATGGCCTTGGCCATCGAAATGGCTGAGCCCTGACATCAGAATCCGCCCGGCGTGAGGGGGTTGGCAAGCAGGGCGCGGGTCGCCTCGGCCACATCCTCGGCGCGCATCAGGGTTTCGCCGATGAGAAAGCTGCGCGCGCCGTAGCGGGCCATCTCGGCCAGATCCTCGGGCGTGGCAAGGCCGCTTTCGCAGACGATCATCCGCTCGGGGGGCACGAATTTGGACAGTTTGCGGGTGGTGTCGAGCGAGGTTTCAAAGGTGTTGAGATCACGGTTGTTGATGCCGATCATCCGCGATTTGAGGCGGCCGGCGCGGTCGAGTTCTTCGCGGTTGTGAACCTCGATCAAGACATCCATGCCCCAATGCGTTGCGGCCTCTTCCAGTTCGGTGGCCTGCGCGTCCGAAACGCTGGCCATGATGATCAGGATGCAATCGGCCCCCCAAGCGCGCGCCTCGGCCACCTGATAGGGGTCATACATGAAATCCTTGCGCAAAACGGGCAATTTGCAGGCGTCGCGCGCGAGCCCGAGAAATTCAGGCGCGCCCTGAAAGCTGGGTGTGTCGGTCAGCACCGAAAGACAGGTGGCACCGCCCGTCTGATAGGCCTGAGCCAGAGCGGCAGGATCAAAATCGGCGCGGATCAGGCCCTTGGACGGGCTGGCCTTTTTGATTTCGGCGATGAGGCCATAGCCGGTCTTGGCGGCCTTGAGCAGGGCGTCGGAAAAGGGGCGCACGGGCGAGGCCTCATGCGCCAGCGATTCCATCTCGGCCATGGGATGCGCTGCCTTGGCGGCGGCGATTTCCTCGAGTTTGTAGGCTTTGATCTTGTCGAGAATGGTCGGGCTGGTCATACGGTCTCCGATGTCAGTTTCGCGAGGGCGGCGATCTTGGCGCGGGCCGCGCCGCTGTCGATGCTCTCGGCGGCTTGGGCCACGCCTTCGCGCAGGTCGCTGGCATGTCCGGCCACGGTCAGGGCCGCGGCGGCATTGAGCAGCACGGCATCGCGGTAAGCGCCGGGCGCCCCATCGAGCAGCGCGCGCAGGGCTGCGGCGTTCTCCGCCGGGGTGCCGCCCAAGATGGCCTCGAATGGATGCACGGGCAAGCCGAAATCCTCGGGGTGCAATTCGGTCTCGTGGATGCTGCCGTCTTCTTCGAGGGCTGCGACCCAGGAGAGGCCGGTGATGGTCATCTCGTCGGTGCCGTCCGAGCCATGCACGAGCCAGGCGCGGGTCGAGCCCAATTGCCCCAGCGTTTCGGCCATGGGGCGGATGAGGTCGCGGGAGAAGGCCCCGGTGAGTTGGCGTTTGACGCCGGCGGGGTTGGTGAGGGGGCCGAGGATGTTGAAGATGGTTCGAGTGCCCAATTCGGTGCGCACGGGGCCGACATGCGCCATCGCCGGGTGGTGCATGGGTGCCATCATGAAGGCGATGCCCACCTCGGCCAGCGCGCGTTCGACCACAGGCACGCCCACCATCACCTTGATCCCCATTTCGGTCAGCGCATCCGCCGCTCCGGATTTGGACGAGAGGTTGCGATTGCCATGTTTCGCCACCGGCACGCCTGCGCCTGCCACGACAAAGGCGGTGGCGGTCGAGATGTTGAGCGTGCCCTTGCCATCGCCGCCGGTGCCTACGATGTCCATCGCGCCCTCTGGGGCGCGCACCGCGTTGCATTTAGCGCGCATCACGGCGGCGGCGGCGGCGTATTCATCCACCGTTTCGCCGCGCGTGCGCAGCGCCATAAGTAATCCGCCGGTCTGGGCGGGCGTCGCCTCGCCTTCAAAGAGGATTTGAAAGGCGATTTCTGCCTCGGCGCGGGTCAGAGGGCGGTCGGCGGCGGCCCCGATCAAGGGTTTGAGCCGGTCGCTCATGCCGGAACCTGCATCATGTCGATGAAATTCTTGAGCAGGGCGTGACCATGCTGCGAGGCGATGGATTCGGGGTGAAACTGCACGCCTTGGATCGGCAAGTCGCGGTGTTGCAGGCCCATGATGGTGCCATCCTCCAGCTCTGCCGTGATCTCGAGACAGTCGGGCAGGCTGGAGCGTTCCACGACCAGCGAGTGATAGCGCGTCGCCTCGAAGGGCGAGGGCAGACCGGCAAAGACGCCTTTGCCCTGATGATGGATCTGGCCCATCTTGCCATGCACGATTTCGGAATGGCGGATGACGCGGCCACCAAAGGCCTGACCGATGGTCTGATGTCCGAGACAGACGCCAAGAAGCGGGATGCCTGCCTCGGCGGCGGCGAGGGTCAGCGGCAGGCAGATGCCCGCTTGATCCGGGTCGCAGGGACCGGGCGAGAGCAGAATGCCATCGGGGCGCATCGCCATCGCCTCTTGCACGTTGAGCGCATCGTTGCGCACGACGCGGGTTTGCGCACCCAATTCGCCTACGTAATGGACGAGATTATAGGTGAAACTGTCATAGTTATCGATCAAGAGCAGCATTCGCGCCTGTCCTCATGCAAAGGGGGCTGGAGGCCAAGGGGCCGGTCGCGGTATACTTGTTCAGTCTTGCGCGGCACCGTCAAGGGGCGCTAGGCCGGATAACAGGCAAAACAGGCAGATACGGGGGCAATGGCAGTGGCACGCGGAGTATTGGCAGGCATGATGACGGGAACGCTGGTCTCGGGGCTGGCGTTGGGCACGCTGTCGGTGCTGAGCGGCGCACCGGGCGAGGCGCCGCCCGAGGCGGTCAGCCTCGAGGTGCCGGCGGGATCGGGGTTTGATCTGCGGCGCGAGGATGCGGAGGCGGATTTGCCCGCGGCTCAGCGCGCGCCCGAAGTGGCGGGGGTGTCGCAGGTGGCACCGCCCGCGCCGGATGACAGTGCAGGGATCGGCGCGGTCGAGACTGCACCGGCGGCAGCCCCCGAGACGGGGGACGTGGCGGCCTTGGCCGAGGCTCCGACAGTGGCTGTCGAGGGGGCCGGTGTGACGGTCGAGAGCGATGATCCGGTGCTGCCAAGCCCGCAGGGCACGCCGCCGGTGGTGCCGTCGAGCGAGGGGGCCGTGGCGGTGTCGACCGACCCTGCGCAGCCGCCCGCACCGGCGGCGGCTGAAGAAAGTGCGGGGCTGAGCGCGCCGGAAGGGGCAGAGGCCGGGTCGATTTTCCCGGAGGAAGAGCCCGCACCTGTGTTGATCCCAGACGCCTCTGGCACCGAGGGGGTGACGGATATGTCGCCCGAAGCCGAGGCGCAGGCCGAGGCGGCACCCGTGCCCGAGGCTGACGCAGAGGCCACCCCCAAGACCTTGCCTGCGCTGGGCACCATCGGCAACCGGGCCGAGGGGGTGACAACCAACCGCCTGCCCAGCCTTGGCGCTCCTGCGCCCGAGGTGGTGGAGAGAGTTGTGGAACCTGAGGTCGCCCCAGAGGTGGCGGGGGCGCTTGCCCGCAATCAGGTGGCGTTTGACAATCCCGAGGGCAAGCCGCTGATGGCGATCATCCTGATGGATGACGGGCAGAGCCCGATCGGGATCGAGGCGCTCCAGAGTTTTCCCTACCCGTTGAATTTCGCGGTTGATGTCGATTGGTCCGGGGCGGCAGCGGCGGCGGAGCGCTACCGCGCCGCTGGATTCGAGGTCTTGGCGATGGCCGATCTGCCAGAGGGCGCACGGCCTGAGGATGCCGAAGTGGCGATGCAGGCGTGGTTCGCGGAGGTGCCGCAGGCGGTGGCGGTGCTGGAAGGCACGAGCACCGGCCTGCAATCAAGCCGCGAGGCCACGGCGCAACTGGCCCCGATCCTGAAAGAGAGTGGGCATGGGTTGGTGATGCATCCAAACGGGTTGAACACCGCGCAAAAGCTGATGGCGCGCGAGGGCGTGCCCTCGGCCAGCCTGTTCCGGGATTTCGACGGGCAGGGGCAGAATGCCGCCGCGATCCGGCGATTTCTGGATCAGGCCGCGATGCGGGCTGATCAACAAGAGGACGGTGTGATCATGCTGGGCCGGTTGCGGGCGGATACGATCAGCGCGCTGCTTTTGTGGGGGTTGCAGGACCGCGCGGCGAGCGTGGCGCTGGCACCCGTGTCGGCGGTGTTGCGGGCGGAGTAAGCCTCAGGCGTCGCGCCACATCCCCGGCGCGATCCCATCCAGCGTCCAATCCCCGATGCGCCAGCGGATGAGGCGCAGGGTGGGGTGGCCGATATGCGCGGTCATGCGGCGCACTTGGCGGTTGCGCCCCTCTGAGATGGTCAGTTTCAGCCAGCAGTCGGGCACGGATTTGCGAAAGCGGACTGGCGGCGTGCGCGGCCAGAGGGTTGGCGGCTCTGCCCGTTCGACCCGCGCGGGGCGCGTCGGGCCATCGTTGAGCGTAACACCGGCACGCAGCGCCGCGAGGGCCGCGTCATCGGGTAGACCCTCGACCTGTGCGAAATAGGTTTTTTCCATTTTGAAACGGGGGTTTGCGATGCGTGCTTGAAGTTGACCATCATCGGTCAGCAAAAGCAGCCCCTCGCTGTCGCGGTCGAGCCGCCCGGCGGGATAGACGCGGGCCACGTCGATAAAATCCGAGAGCGTGGCGCGGGGACTATCGGTGCTGCCGCGATCGGTGAATTGCGACAGCACGTCATAGGGTTTGTTGAAGAGGATGAGGCGGGCCATGCCCCTGTAGATGCCTCAGGGGCAGGTCCGCCGCAAGTCTCAGTTATAGCCGGGGCGCAGGCCCTGAGGCAGTCCCGCACCGCGACAGCGGTCAGCTCAGCCGTTGGTATCGCCACCAAAGCGCGCGGCGTCGGCGGCGGCACGGCGGATGGCGTTGGATTTATGGACGGTTTCCATATATTCCGCCTCGGGGTCGCTGTCGTAAACCACGCCGCCGCCGGCCTGAATATAGAGGTTCTCGTCCTTGACCACGGCGGTGCGCAGGGCGATGCAGACATCCATATCGCCGCCTGAGCTGAAATAGCCGACACCGCCGCCATAGACGCCGCGTTTTTCGGGTTCCAACTCGTCGATGATTTCCATCGCGCGGACCTTGGGCGCGCCCGACACGGTGCCTGCGGGCAGACCGGCCAAAAGGGCGCTCAGCGCATCCTGATCCTCGGCCAACTCGCCCACGACGTTCGAGACAATGTGCATCACGTGGCTGTAACGCTCGATGATGAATTTCTCGGTCGGATGGACGCTGCCGATCTTGCAGACGCGGCCAGCGTCATTGCGGCCCAGATCAAGCAGCATCAGATGCTCGGCCAGTTCCTTTTTGTCGGCCAGAAGATCGGCCTCGAGCGCGCGATCCTCTTCGGGGGTGGCGCCACGGGGCCGGGTGCCTGCGATGGGGCGGATCGTCACCTCTTGGCCGAAGACGCGCACGAGGATTTCGGGGCTTGCGCCGATCACCTGAAAGCCGCCGAAGTTGAAATAGAACATGAAGGGCGACGGGTTGGTGCGCCGCAGGCTGCGATAAAGGGAAAAGGGCGGCTGGCGGAAGGGTTGTGTCCAGCGTTGGCTGGGCACGACCTGAAAGATGTCGCCTGCGCGGATGTAGTCCTTGGCCTTTTCGACGGCGGCCTTGTAGCCTTCGCGGGTAAAGTTCGACACCGGGGCCGCGTCTTCGCGGGCTTCGCCAAGTCTGCGGCTGGATTGCGGCAAGGCGCGTTCGAGATCGCGGACCGCGTCCATCACCCGCTCGGCGGCCTGTGCATAGGCGGCGCGCGCCGATTGGCCGCTGCTGACCCAAGCGGGGGCCACGACCGTCACCTCGCCCTTGACGCCATCCAGAACGGCAATCACCGAAGGGCGGAGCATCACGGCATCGGGCAGGCCAAGCGGATCTGGGTTCACATCGGGCAGGTGTTCAACTAGCCGGATCATGTCATAGCCCAGATAGCCAAAGAGCCCGGCACTGGCGGCGGGCATGGCTTCGGGCAGGGCGATGCGGCTCTCGGCGATGAGGGCGCGCAGATTAGCCAAGGGATCGCCGTGCTGATCCTCGAAGGCGTCGTGATCGAACCGGGCCTGACGGTTGATGCGGCTGGTGGTGCCGTGACACTCCCAGATGACATCGGGTTTCATGCCGATGATGGAATAGCGCCCGCGCAATTCGCCGCCCGTCACGGATTCGAGCAGGAAGGCATCGCGCGCCGCCTCTGTCAGCTTGAGCATGAGCGACACGGGCGTGTCGAGATCGGCCGCAAGCCGCGCATGCACCACCTGATTTTCGCCCGCCTCATAGGCGCGGGCGAAATCCTCGAACGACGGGGTCAGTTCCAATTGCGCGGTCCTCAGTTGAAATTGGCATGCACGGCGTTGAGGGCCGCCTGATCGAGTTCGACGCCCGCGCGGGCGCGGATGTCATTGGCCAGCACCTGAAAGAGATCC
>NZ_JAGPVV010000249.1 GCF_018066915.1 Roseovarius sp. | reverse complement strand
GATTGGTGGCCCCGGTCCGGCGATCACGCCGCGCGATCAGGCCGAGTGGTTGTTCCAGCGGTTGGGCCGTCCGGTCAAGCTGCGGCAGGTGCCGGTGGGGATGATGGATGCGATCATTGCGGGCTTGTCGCTGGGGGGCCGGGTGCTGCCGGGGTTGCGGGCCAAGGCGGAACTGGCGCGGATCGGGCGTTATTATGCGACCGAGTCGATGCTGGTCTGGGATGCGGCGGCGGGGGCCTATGATGCCCACGCCACGCCCGAGACCGGGCAGGACCGGCTGTTTGATATCTATGAGGCGGTGATCACGGGACAAGCGCGGGTGGACCTAGGGGCCCATGCGGTGTTTTAGGGGTGGGACGATTGGTGAAAGAAGGTTGTGAGCCAAGCGAGTAGCCGCGGGGTCGCTGGGCCGGGGACTAGCGAAGCAACAGTCGTGGCTGCCACTTTATGCCAGCAAAATCCGTATGACCCATCAGCGATGCGCGCCCTCTCAGAATCGCTAGGCCGCCAGACGGCCCAGCGATCCGCGCGGCACCTTCGGTGCTATTCGCGCGGGGGATTGGGGCCAATGTCAGCGCAGTCTCGCCCCCCGCATACCGCGGAGCATCCTGTCTCTACGCGCCCTCATCCGCGGGGCTTGCGTTGAGCAGGCCGTAGCGTTCGGCACCGAGTTGATCGTAGAGGTCGATCTGGGTTTCGAGATAGTCGATATGCCCCTCTTCATCGGCGATCAGTTCTTCAAAGAGGTTCTTGGTGACGTAATCCGCCACGCTATCGCAATGGGCACGCGCCTCGATATAGAGCGTGCGGGCGTCGTGTTCGGCGGCGAGATCGGAGTCGAGCGTCTCGCGCAGGTTTTGTCCGATGCGCAGCGAATCGAGTTTTTGCAGGTTGGGATGCCCGCCCAGAAAGATGATCCGCTCGATCAGCCGGTCGGCGTGCTGCATCTCTTCGATGCTCTCGGCGCGGGATTTGGCGGCAATACGGCCATAGCCCCAATCCTCTTGCAGCCGGTAGTGGAGCCAATACTGGCTGACCGCCGTCAGCTCACTCCGCAGAGCCTGATTGAGATACTCGATGACCTTGGTGTCGCCCTTCATGTGGTTCTCCCTGTGTGGATGCGCGGCCAGGTGCGCGCAGGTGCATGGGTATACGTAAGCTATCGGCCTGACGCATGGTGTCAATGAACAGCGGCAGACATCCGCCGCAATCGGCGCGCTTGCCCAGCGCGCGATAGACCTTGCCGGGGGTGATCAGTGTCTCGGGATCGGCCGCGCGCATCCAGTCCATCGCGCGGCGAATGTCGGCATCGGTAATGGCCATACAGTGACAGATCATCATCGGTTCAGTCCCTTTTGTGGCTAGTGCCGCGTGGCGCTGGCGGGGTCGGGGATGCGCGGCGTGCGGAGTGTTGCGCGGTGCAGGCAAAGGCCAAGGCGCGCCGCTGCATCGGTCAGCGGCAGGATCGCGCGGGCCTGCACCAGAACGCTGGCCAAGAGCAGCGCATCCTCACGCTCGCCCAAGGCCGCCTCTTCGACAAAGCGGGCAAAGGCGGCCTCGTCGAGCCCGACGCACGTGCACTGCGGCGCGTGACAGCGCAGGGGGCGGCGAATGTGCGGGCCCATCACCTCGGTCAGGTCATGCAGCGCCTCGAAGGCGGCCAGCGCCATCGGTTCGGCCATACGGTCACACAGGAGCGCATGGGCGCGCGCCGCGCCGCCCGCGTTCCACGCCCGCAGCGCAGCCACGGTCAGGCGGTTCAGCCCGTCCATTTGGCCCATTTGATCCACCGGCATCTGTCCGGTCCAGTCGCGCGCGTGTTTCATTTGGTCAAGATCAGCTTGCCCGCGCGGGTGATGCGCAGGGTGTAGATTTGCCCGTCGAGCACAATGAGCGCCGTATTGGCGCCATCGGTCAGGGCGCGGGCATCGTGACAGGGGGCTTGGGCCACCAGATCGGGATCGGATTTGGTCTGAGCGCGGATCATGCGGATACCCCCGCCGGTGTGGAAAGACGTTGTGCCATGATGGATCGGTCCTCTGTTACAGGTTGGGCCGGGCTGACCGCAGGACCGGGCTGGCTTGGCCTCTCTTTTCTGACTTAAATAGTAAGGTATGTCAATTCCGATTTTTCCACTCAGGTTTTGACCCTGTTTCCTGCGACGCACAGGCGAGTGATACTTGCGCTTGGGCTGCAAGATCAAAAGCATAGCTTGAATTTCCCGCCGGGCAGCGTAACTATCGGCGGCGATGTGATGGACCGGGAAATGATCAAGTTCACCCTCAAATGCGCCGACGAACATGCGTTCGACAGTTGGTTCCAATCCGCTGCCGCCTTTGACAAATTGCACGGTGCAGGCATGGTGACATGCGCGGTCTGCGGCAATTCGGATGTGCACAAGGCGCTGATGGCCCCCAGTCTGCGCAGCACGCCCGAGGATGCCCCCGCCCCTGCCCCGAACCCTGCCGAACAGGCGCTGGCGTTGCTCAAGCGGCAGATCGAGGAAAACTCGGAATATGTCGGCCTCAATTTCGCCCGCGAAGCGCGCGAGATGCATGATGGCCTGACCCCCGAGCGCGCCATTTATGGCGAGGCGAAACCCGAAGAGGCGCGCAAGCTGATCGAGGATGGCGTGCCGGTGGCCCCCCTGCCCTTTGTGCCGCGCCGAAAATCCAACTGACCGAAAGGTATTTCCATGCATATCCTGATCACCGGCGCCAATCGCGGCATCGGCCGCGCTCTCGCTGATCACTACCGCCAAGCGGGCCATGACGTGACCGCCACGGCGCGCACGCCGTCAGGGGATGAGGTGGCGTTGGATGTGACCAATCCCGCCTCTTGTGCGGCGCTGGCCGCGCATCTGGGCGCGCGGGCGGTGGACCTCTTGATCTGCAACGCGGGTGTTTATCTCGACAAGGGGCAGCCGCTGGACGGGGGCTATCCGGCGCAGATGTGGGCCGAGACCTTTGCCACCAATGTGACGGGCGTGTTCCTGAGCGTGCAGGCGCTCTTGCCGCATCTGCGGGCGGGCAAGGGCGCGAAAATCGCGATCATTTCCAGCCAGATGGCCAGCCATACCCGCGCGCCGGGCGGCAGCTATATCTATCGCGCGTCGAAGGCCGCAGCCCTCAACCTCGGGCGCAATCTGGCCAGTGATCTGGCCGGGGATGGCATCGCGGTGGGCATCTATCACCCCGGCTGGGTGCGCACCGAGATGGGCGGGGGCAGCGCCGAGATTTCGGTGGAAGAGGCCGCGACCGGCCTTGTGGCGCGGTTCGCGGCGTTGGATATGGCGTCAAGCGGCCTTTTCGAGACCTGGGACGGGCGAGCGCATCCCTATTGAGGGGTCAGGCGGCAAACACCGCTTCCATATCGGCAAAGCCCTTGACCTCAATGGGATTGCCCGAGGGGTCGCGGAAAAACATGGTCCATTGTTCGCCCGGCTGACCCTCGAACCGCACGGACGGGGGGATGACGAAATCGACCGCCGCCGCTGTCAGCCGGTCGGCCACGCCGCGCCAGATGTCGAGCGGCAGCACCACGCCGAAATGCGGCATCGGCACCATGTGATCGCCCACCTTGCCGGTGGCCTGCGTCGCAAAGGGCGCGCCCAAGTGCAGGCTGAGTTGGTGGCCGAAGAAATCGAAATCGACCCAGGTCTCGGTCGAGCGGCCTTCGATCCCGCCCAAGAGCGCGCCATAAAACGCCCGCGCCTCACCCAGATCGGTCACATTGATTGCAAGATGAAAGGGATGTGCCATAGTCTGTCTCCTCATGCCCGTTGCATGGCACCTAGCGATGCCGTAACCGGGTTTGCAAGATGTATGATGCGGGAGGACACTGAAATGACCTATGGATTTGACACGTTGCAGGTGCATGCGGGCGCGCGGCCTGATCCGGCCACGGGCGCGCGGCAGGTGCCGATTTACCAGACCACGGCCTATGTGTTTCGCGATGCCGATCACGCCGCCGCCCTCTTCAACCTGCAAGAGGTGGGCTATATCTATTCGCGCCTGACCAATCCCACGGTCGCCGCGCTGCAAGAGCGGGTTGCGACGCTCGAAGGGGGCGCGGGCGCGGTGTGCTGTTCTTCGGGACATGCGGCGCAGATCATGGCGCTTTTCCCGCTGATGGGTCCGGGGCTGAATGTGGTGGTCTCGACGCGGCTCTATGGCGGGTCGATCACGCAGTTCAGCCAGACCATCAAGCGCTTTGGCTGGTCGGCCAAGTTTGTCGATTTCGACGATCTGGACGCAATTGCCGCAGCGATTGACGACAATACCCGCGCGGTGTTCTGCGAATCCATCGCCAATCCGGGTGGCTATATCACCGATCTCGATGCGGTGGCGGCGGTGGCCGACAAGGCGGGGTTGCCTCTGATCGTGGATAACACTTCGGCCACGCCCTATCTCTGCCGCCCGATCGAGCATGGGGCCACATTGGTGGTTCATTCGATGACCAAGTTCCTGACCGGCAATGGCACGGTGACGGGCGGTGTGGTGGTTGATTCGGGCAATTTCGACTGGTCAGCCTCGGACAAGTTCCCGTCGCTCTCGGCCCCCGAACCCGCCTATCACGGGCTGAAGTTCCACGAGACCTTTGGCCCCTTGGCGTTCACCTTTCATGGCATTGCCATCGGGCTGCGCGATCTGGGTATGACGCTCAATCCGCAGGCGGCGCATTACACGCTGATGGGGATCGAAACGCTCAGCCTGCGCATGGCGCGGCATGTCGAGAACGCGGAAAAGGTGGCGGCTTGGCTCGAAGGGCATCCGGCGGTTGAGGCTGTGACCTATGCGGGCCTCAAATCCTCGCCCTGGCATGACCGGGTGGCGCGGATTTGCCCCAAGGGAGCGGGCGGGCTTTTTACCGTGGCGCTCAAGGGGGGCTATGACGCCTGCATGACGCTGGTGGATAGTCTCAACCTCTTCAGCCATGTGGCCAATCTGGGCGACACAAGGTCGCTCATCATCCATTCGGCCTCGACCACGCATCGGCAATTGACGCCTGTGCAACAGACCGCCGCCGGGGCTGCACCCAATGTGGTGCGGATTTCCATCGGGATCGAAGATGCCAAGGACATCATCGCCGATCTGGAACAGGCGCTGGCCAAGGCGAGCGCATAATCGGCAGAGCGCCGGGGCGCGACCGGATGGTTGGCCTCGGCGCGAAGCTGCTGTAGGATGGCCGGACCGAGAACAAGGACTCCCGCCAAAGCCGGACGAGTGTTAAAGCGTTCCCCATGAAACCGAATTTCGCCCTGTCCCTTTCTTTCGAAGGCATCGGCCTTTTGCACCGCGCGGGCACCGCGGGGTGGCATCTTGTGGGCGATGTGCCGCTCGATGCGGAGGATCTTGCGGGGGAACTGGCAGCACTCCGGGCCAAGGCGGCGCGGCTTGATCCATCGGGATTGGCGACCAAGCTCATTATCCCCGACGAGCAGATCAAATACATGGACCTGCCCGCGTCGAGTGCGCCGGACGGGGATTATGACCGGGCAGCCGCAGAGGCATTAGAGGGGGCCACGCCCTATCATATCGACGATCTGGTCTATGACTGGAGCGTGGACGACGGCCGTCTCTATATCGCCGCCGTGGCGAGCGAGACCCTGGACGAGGCCGAGGCCTTTGCCGCCGAGCATAAATTCAACCCGGTCAGTTTCGTGGCACGGCCGCAATCGGATCGTTTTGCGGGCGAGCCGTTCTTTGGCGCGGCGGCGCAGGCGAAAGGCGTGGACCGCGACGCGGTGCCGGTGCGTATTCTGGGCAGCGCGCGCCTGCCCGAGGTCACACCGCCCGAGGCCAGCGCGCCGATTTCGGCACCTGTTGCAGCACCTGTGGTGGAGCCGGTTGCAGCGCCCGTGGGTCCGAAGGCACCGGAGCCGCCTGCGGCCACCACCTCTGCCCCTGCCTCTGCCCCTGCGGCTGCCTCTGCGCCCGAGGCCGCTCCGGCCAAGCCTGCGGCCCCAACGGTCAAGCCTGAGCCGGAAATGCCCGCGCTGTCGTTTTCCAGCATCCGGGCCGAGCGGGGGACACCGGTAGAGGGCGCGCCCAAACTCGAAGGGGCGGCACGCTTTACGCCTTTGCCCGATACCGCCCCCGCGCCTGAATTGCCCCGACCGGGCGCGGCTCCGCTCTTGACCGGGGGGGCCAACCCGGCGTTGACCGATCTGGCCGCAGCCAGCCTGGCACCCGAGGCGGCGCGAGAGGTGGGCCTTGCCGGGCTGCTCGCGCGACGCGACAAGAGCGGTGCAGCCCCGGAGCGGTCGGTGACGACGGCGGCGGATGAGGCGGAGCGGCTGACGATCTTTGGCGCGCGCAGCCAGCCCTCGACACGCGGCAAGCCGCGGTTTCTGGGTCTCATTCTGACGGCGCTTTTGCTGCTCTTTCTGGTGGGGGTGGCGGCCTGGTCGACATTCCTTGGCGGGCGTGACCCGGAGGAGCTATCGAGCGAGAGCGCACCGCAAGTCGCGCTGACGCCGCCGCTCGGGGCGGAGCCGGAGGTTGTGCCCGAGGTCGTGCCCGAAGTTGTGCCCGAAGTTGCGGCAGAGACCGCGCCTGATCCGGCACCCGAGCCGCAGGATGAGGCAGTGGTGGAAACGCCGCCGCAACCCGAGGAGTTGACGCCCGATGAATTAATGGCGCGCTATGCCGCCACCGGCATCTGGCCGCTGGCCCCCGAGCCGCCCGCGCAGGCCGATACGACCGACATTGACGAGTTTTACCTGACCTCGCTCGACGAGGCGGTGAATTTTCAGGATGCCGTGGCCCTGCCGCCGGCCCCCGAGAGCGCACTCGACCGTCGCCCCGAAACACCGCCCGCGCCAGCACCGCCGGGGACGCAGTTCACCCTTGATGCGCGCGGATTGGTTCTGGCCACGCCCGAAGGCGCGCTGACCCCGGACGGGGTGCTGGTGCGCTCTGGTCCGCCGCCTGTGCGCCCGCCCGAAACCCGGCCCACTCCCCCGGCAGAGGCTGCCCCTGCACCCAGTGCCGAAACCACCGCCGAGGATGCGCGGCTGGGCGGTATCCGGCCTCGGACGCGGCCCGAGAACCTGATCGAGCAGCAAGAGCGCGGGGCGCTGTCGGGCCTCACACGGTCCGAGCTTGCGTCGCTGCGTCCACGCCTGCGCCCGCAAGCGGTGATCGAAGCGGCCGCCGCTGCTGCCGCACCGCCCCCCGCCCCCAAGGTGCAGCCCGCCGATGTCAGCTCTGCCTCGTTGGCGGCGGCGTTGATCGAGGCCAATCGCGGGTCCGTGGCCGAGAGCCTGCCGCAGGCGGTGGGCACCTCGATCAAGCCCAAGCTGCGGCCACAGGACCTTGAACAGGCCGCGCGCGCACCGCAGCCGGATCGGGCGACGCCGGGCGAAGATGAGGAACCCGAAATACAGACCGCTGCGGCGGCACGGGTGGCCCCCAATATTCCCACCACCGCCTCGGTCGCACGGTCGGCGACAGAGACCAACGCCATCAACCTGCGCAACGTCAATCTGATCGGCGTCTATGGCAGCCCACAGAGCCGCCGCGCGCTGGTGCGGCTGTCGAATGGCCGCTATCAAAAGGTTCAGGTGGGCGACCGGCTGGATGGGGGGCAGGTATCGGCGATTGGCGACGCAGAGTTGCGCTATAACAAACGCGGGCGCGATGTGGTGCTGCGCATGCCCAAGGGGTAGCGCCATGCCCCTGCCCCATCCCATGCCCTGCTGATGGACGGGTTCCTGTTTCAGGCCACGGTTTACCTTGCCGCCACTGTGATCGCCGTGCCGATCGCGGCGCGGCTGGGGTTTGGCTCGGTGCTGGGGTATCTGGCGGCGGGTATTTTGATCGGTCCGATTCTGGGGCTGGTAGGCGGGCACGAGACCGCCGAATTGCAGCATGTCGCCGAATTCGGCGTGGTGATGATGCTGTTTCTCATCGGGCTCGAGCTTGAGCCGCGCGCGCTCTGGGATATGCGGCACCGGCTGTTGGGCTTGGGCGGGTTGCAGATCACTGCCACGACGCTGGCGGTGATGCTGGCGGGGATTTACCTCTTGGGGCTGGGGTGGAGCGTGGCCTTGGCGGTGGGGCTGATCTTTGCGCTCTCCTCGACCGCTATCGTGCTTCAGACCCTATCGGAAAAGGGGCTGATGCAGACGGGGGGCGGGCGTTCGGCCTTTTCGGTGCTGTTGACGCAGGATATTGCCGTCATCCCGATGCTGGCGTTTCTGCCGCTCCTTGTGCTGCCCAAGACGCCCGAGATGATCATGGGCGAGCTTTTGTCGCGCGGCACGCCGGAGGTGGCGCATGGGGCCAGCGGACCGCATGAGGCGGCGCAGAGTTTCATCGCCTCCTTGCCCGGCTGGGGGGCCACGCTGGTCACGATTGCGGCGGTGGCGGCGATTGTGCTGGCGGGGGTTTACCTGACCCGGCCCGTGTTCCGGTTCATCCATGGCGCGCGTCTGCGCGAGATGTATACGGCGATTGCCCTGCTGATCGTGGTGGGGATTTCGTTTCTGATGACGCTGGTCGGGCTCTCGCCTGCCTTGGGCGCGTTTCTGGCCGGGGTGGTGCTGGCCAACAGCGAATTCCGGCACGAGTTGGAGAGCGATCTTGCCCCCTTCAAGGGGCTGCTTTTGGGCCTGTTTTTCATCACCGTAGGGGCGGGGATCAATTTCACCGTGCTCTTTGGTGCGCCGGTGCTGATTGTGGGATTGGCGCTGGCGGTAATCGTGACCAAGGGCGCGGTGCTCTATGTGCTGGGGCGGGTGTTTGCCCTGCGTGGGCGCGATCTGTGGCTTTTTACCCTGTCGCTGGCGCAAGCGGGGGAGTTTGGCTTTGTGCTGGTGGCCTTTTCCGTGCAGCAGCATGTTCTGCCGGCCGGGCTGAGCGAGGTGATCCTGTTGATCATCGCGCTGACGATGCTGATCACGCCGCTTCTCTTCATTCTCTACGATATCCTGTCGCGATTCCAGCGCGACGGGGGCGAGGCACCGGAGGCCGATACCATCGACCAGACCGGGCCGGTGATCATCGCAGGCATCGGGCGGTTTGGTCAGGTGGTCAACCGGTTGGTGCGCTCCAGCGGGTTCGAGACTGTGGTGCTGGATCACGACCTCATGGCAATCGAGCGGATGCGGCGCTATGGGGTGCGGGGTTTTTTTGGCGATCCGACGCGGCCCGACCTCTTGCATGCGGCTGGGCTGGCGCGGGCGCGCGTGCTGGTGGCCGCCCTCGATGATCCCGAGGCCACGGTGCGGCTTGTGAGCTTTGCCCGGCGCGAGTGTCCGGACCTGCATATCATCGCCCGCGCCTATGACCGCACGCATGTGTTCCGGCTCTATCAGGCGGGGGCCAATGACATCGTGCGCGAGATGTTCGACAGCTCCTTGCGCGCGGGGCGCTATGTGCTGGAAAACATGGGGCTGACGGAATTCGAGGCGGCGGAACTGGAAAAGACCTTTTACCACCATGACCGGCAATCGGTGCGGGAATTGGCAGCCCTTTGGGACCCGGCGCGCCCGACACTCGAGAACGAGGCCTATATCACCCGCGCTCGCGAGTTGGAGGCAGAGTTGCAGACCATGCTCTTGTCGCAACTGGAAGAGACCGGCACGCCGAAAGAGTGACGGGCACAGGCGGTCAGGTGCCGCCCTGTTCCTTGACCATGCCGGTCAGGCGGGGGCCGCGCCAACGCCGTTGTGCCAAGCCCCCCACACTCTCATGCAGGCGCTCGGAGCGGTCGCGCCCCACCACGCGCGGGCTGCGCAGCACGAGGATTTTGCCCCAACCCGCCCATGTGCCCACCGACGGCGCATGCACATCCTGCGGAAAGCGCGCGCGCCAGCCTGCGGGCAAGGGCAACGCACAGCCCTCCATCCGCTCGAGCATCCAGACCAGCGGGATATTGGCGAGCGGGCGCGCGGCGTGGATGCCGCAAAGCTGCCCGCCCACATCCGAATGACAGCCCCGGAACCAGACCTGTTCGACATGGCCGTCGAATTCCGGCGGACAGTCCCAGAGGACAGGCGTGTAGGCATTGCGCGTCTCGTCGAGGGCCAGCGCGTGATAGCCATGCCGGGTGGTGCGCCCCAGATGGTGATTGTGAAAGCCATGGGCATCCGCGCGAAAGCGCCAGAGGATCGGGATGCGCAGGCCCAGCGCCTTGACCGTATCCCAGACGCCGATCATCTCGACATGCGAATCGCTGTGGCAATGGGCGCGGGCAAAGGCCTGTGCGGCGCGCCCCGAGGGCGTGCAGCGGTAATGGCGAAAGGCCTGAAGCACGTTGCGTTCGGTCGCTTCTTCGGCGCGCAAGAGGCCGATGCGGTCGATCACCCCGGCCAGCGAGCGCACCGCATAGGCGCCGCGCGAATAGCCCAAGAGGAAAATCCGGTCGCCGGGGCGGTAGCGATTGGCGAGATAGCCATAGGCGCGGCGAATTTGCCGGTTGATGCCGCGACCCATGACGATATCGCCGGTGGCGCGCCAGTCGCGCCACTGAATCCCCGCCTCGTAATAGAGCGAGAGATTGGCCCCCGACACCTCGCGCAGCAATTTGTAGGTGAGGCCGGCGTTGGTCTCATACCCCGGTGTGAGGCTCGACATCGTGCCATCAAGGATCAGAACATGGTTGACCGGGCCGCGCCGGTGGCCAAAGGCCGGATGCGCCTCATTTGGGCCGGGCCGCAGCCAGTCGAATACGCTTTTGGTCCAACCCCGCCACGACATGACGCACCTGCCTTTGCCCTCCGGCGGCGCGCCTGACCTGTTCCGCGCGCCGACGGATCATGCCGTCAGCTTGCGCAGAAATCCGTTGCGATTCCATGAAATTCGGCGTGAGCGCGGCGTTACAGTTGCGCGACGGTCACAACCTCGCGCAGGCCATAGCCATTGAAATCGGTGCTGAGGCTGCGGGTATAGGCGCCCATGCCGGAAATCAGAAGGTAATCGCCCTCGTCCAGATCGCTGGGCAGGGGCAAGGGATCGGGCAGCCGGTCGATGCTGTCGCAGGTGGGGCCAAAGACCACGCGCGGGCATGGCGCACCGGTGCGGGCTGTGCCATCGGGGGCCAGAACGGTGATCCGGTCCGGCGCGCCGATGTCCCTGATCTCGGTCAGCCCGCCGTAGACCCCGTCATTGACGAAAATCGCGCCGGTGTCGCGCAGCGCCTTGACCCTCACGGCCATGCTAAAGGCCTCGGCCACCATGGCGCGGCCCGGTTCACACACGAGCGCCGGGGCATCCGCGCCAAAGACGCGGGCCACTTCGGCCCCGATATGGGCAAAAATCGCGCTCAGGTCCGGGGCCGTCCCGATGCGGTGCGAGGCAAAGCCGCCGCCCACGTTGATCCGCGCCAGACGCACGCCTGCTGCGCGCGCCACATCCGCGACAACGCCGATATAGGCGCCCCAAGCGGCGGGGTCGGCGCATTGGGTGCCGGGATGAAAGGTCATCGACGGGGTAAAGCCACGCTCGGCCACGGCGCGCAGCAAGTCCGCCGCGCGCTCTGGCCCGACGCCGAACTTGGCCCCGAAATCATAGGCCGCACCCCGCACCGGCAGCGCAAGGCGCACGGTGATTTCGGCATCGGGCGCAATCCGTCCCGTCAGCTTGTCCAACTCGCGCAGGCAGTCGATGGAATAGGACCGAACGCCCATCTGCGCCGCAACCTCGATCTCGGGGAGGGAACGCACGGGGTTGTTGTAATGCAGCACGGCATCGGGGCAGATGCGGCGCACGGCGCGCATTTCCTCGGGGCTGGCCACGTCAAAGGCGGTTATGCCCGCTGCCACCAGATTGGCCAGCACCTCGGCCCCCGGATTGGCCTTGACCGCATAGGTTACAAGACCCGGAAACCCGGCCTGAAAATCGCGCGCGGTGGCCTGAAGCCGGTCGGGCGAGAAATAGAGAAGCGCCGCATCGGGGGTCTGGCGGATCAGATGGGCGCGCGGATCGGACCAGGGGGCGGCGTTTTTCATCGGGCATACCTCAATCTGCTGCGTGTTTTCTTTGAGTGTGCTGCGAATTCTCGTCGATTCTTGGTGTCATTTCGCATAGATTGCAGGAAATTTTCGTCATAGTGCCGGAGGCATGATGCAAACCGACGAAACCGACCGCGCGCTGATCGCGCTCTTGCAGGAAAACGCCCGGCTGCCGGTGGCCACCTTGGCGCGGCGTCTGGGCCTTGCGCGGACCACGGTGCAGGCGCGGCTGGAGCGGCTGGAAAACACAGGTGTCATCGCAGGCTATAGCGTGCGCCTCAGCCAGAGCGCCCGCCCGGCGCTGCGCGCGACCGCCCTTGTCAGCATCGAGCCGCGCTCTGGCCCTGCGGTGCTGGCGCGGCTGAAATCGCTGCCACAGGTGCGGCGGGTGCATACCACCTCGGGGCGGTTCGACCTGATTGTGACGCTCGAGGCCGAGACCACCGAGGCGCTGGATGAGACGCTGGACCGGATCGGCGAGGCCAAGGGCGTGCGCGG
>NZ_JAGPVV010000247.1 GCF_018066915.1 Roseovarius sp. | reverse complement strand
CAAACCTCTCAGAGTTGACCCAGAGACTAAAAACCCGGCTTGAAGCAGACGAGTCTGGTGGACCAAGTGATGGTTGGGTTCTGCTCGGTCAGACCTATATGCGTATGGCTCGTTACGATGATGCCGCCGATGCATTCGAACGCGTCACTGTCCGCGACAATGCAGATATCTCAACCCTATTGCTATATGCCGAGGCCTTGATCGCAGCCGAGAACGGGATCGTGACGCCGCAAGCGGAAAGCGTGATCGAACGCGCATCGGAGATGGACCCCGATGATCCAGGCCCAATTTTCTATAGAGCCCGGATCCTCGAACAGGACGGGGTTCCAGATGAAGCGAGGACGCTTTTGATCGAGCGCCTCAAGAGAGCGGATCGCGCCTATCCGTGGATGGAACTTTTCCTGTCTGTCGCCAACCGATTGGGGGAACAGGTTGGAGAGAGCCCTGTCACCCTAGCTGATTTCTTTCCGGACTCTCGGGACGCGCGTAGCCCCGGTGCGGCCGATATCGAGGCCGCTCAGGACATGTCGGTCGAGGAACGCAGCGCTTTCGTCCGCTCCATGGTTGACCGCTTGGCGGCGCGATTGTTGGATGACCAAGACAATCTTGAAGGATGGCTTCGGCTTGCGGAGGCGTACAGTGTATTGGGTGACTTTGATGCTGCCCAGAACGCCGCCGACAATGCGCGCACCTTGGCCGAAAGCCTTCCGGAAACCGACCCTATGCGTGCCGCCGCCACGGCCCGATTGGATCGGATCAACAAATAAATTGGGGCCGCGTGGTCTCAGATACATAACAGCTTTCCTTTCACCTGAAACTAAACCACTGTAGGTTCTGCCTCCCTTGAGCAATGCAACGGCACTATGTCATCGTTTTCGGACAGCGCTGAGATTGGCAGCCGACAGTGCTTCGAGAACGGCATCCGCAGATAGTAGTTCAGATAAAATGATACCTTCAGGAGCATCTGGACCGTAGACGATGTTGAGCGGAATTGCGTATCTGCCGTGCGCCTCGAGATAGGATTGGATTTTCGCGTCCGGTCGCGTCCAATCCGCGCGCATCGCAATCACGCCTTCCTCGCCAAGTGCTCCCAAAACTGGTTCACGATCCAGGACCAGGGTTTTGTTTGCTTTACAAGTGATGCACCAATCCGCAGTAACGTCCACGAAGACAGTTTTGCCCTGCGACACTTCACGCGCGATCCGGGACCGGTCGAACTCGACCCAGTAAGAAGTGATCGAGGCTGTTACATCATCGGAGCTTTTTGGCAGCAGTGCAGGGGCCGCCAACGTCATGCCCAAAACCGCAGTCATTCCCCACAGCAAACCGTTACGAGGCTGAACCTGATAGGCTCTCGCCGCCAGTACGATGAGCCCAAGACCCAGCAGCACCAGGCCTGTGAGAGTTGGCGACGTCACACCAATCAAGACCCAGCATAGCCATGCAACGGTTCCGGCAAGCAGCAATCCGAGAACGATCTTCACGCTTATCATCCAGGGTCCCGGTTTGGGCAGTCGAGACAGGAAACCAGGCCAAGCGGCAACCAGAATATATGGCAGTGCAAGCCCAATCCCCATCGCTGTGAAAACCGCAAGTATATCGCCTGTCGTGCCAGAAAGGGCGAAGGCAATGGCTGTCCCCAGCAACGGGGCTGAACAAGGCGTTGCAAGTATCGCAGCCAGAGCGCCGGTGGAGAAGTCTTCGGCATACCCCCGCCCAAAGCGGCCAGATAGCCTAACCATCCAGCTGCTGGGCAAAGAAATTTCAAAAACTCCAAACAAATTTGCCGCAAAGAGTCCGACAACGAGAATGAGTGCAATTAGGAAATATGCATTCTGAAACTGCACACCCCATCCAACGGCATATCCGAGCGTCTGCAGCGCTATGACCGCCAAGGCCAGCACCCACATAAAAGCAACAGTTCCCACAGCCGTAGCGAGAAATCCCGCGCGCAATTGTGAAAGGGAGCGATTCTTCATTCGGAGCGCCGACCCGAACTTAATCGATAGAACTGGCAAGACGCATGGCATTGCGTTCAGTATCAACCCTCCCAGGAAGGACAGCAAGAGAATCGGGAAAAACTGACCCCTATCTTGGCTGGTCTCGGATGCGTAAGGTGGCGCAGGTACAACGTCGGTAGTGTTCACATCATCGAATGTAACCGCGACACCCTCGTCTACGACCGTAATTCGAAGGGAGGTTTGTTCCTCGCTTAACGCGAGAATCGGGATACTTGCCCAGAGACCGGTGCGATCACTTGTAAGGCGGATGTCGGGTGCGCCGAATGCAGAGCCTGCACCAAACTCTGGAAAAAGATCGGGATTGTTCCAGCCAGAAGGCCGCGTCATTTGAACAACCAATGCCTGATCCTGCTTCAGCGATGCGCCCGAGACCGCTATTGCACTTTCTGGCCCTGCAACAGGTACGCGAGCGGCCCATGTCGCGATATCGGTCGCGGCTTTCGCATCGACGCCCGTTCCCAATGGCACAGGGAGTGTCAATTCAAACCTTTCCGGAATGCACACATTGGAGCAGATCAGCAAATCGACGAGTCCCTTCAGCTCGGCCGCTCTATCAGAGTTCGCAAGCCGCAACTGCAATGGAAATATTACTTGTTTGGCATAGCCGAAATTTTCAATTCCGAAGGCGCGGAAACGCGTGGGTGCGGGCCAAAGCATGTCGACGGATTCAAGGTTTGTGGACCCCTCCCAATCGATCTCTGGCGGCAGGCCAACCTCGCCTGGCGACCGCCAGTACGCTTTCCATCCTTCCTCCAGTTCAATCTTCAAACCCGCCGAAAGGAACTGCGATCCTGGGGCGATTCCTGCTTCCGCGACGATCAAACGTGCCGTCAGAACTTCGGAACGATACGCATTGGATTCCAAGGCGCGAACAGGGCTTGCCACAAAAACAAGAAAGAGTGCGAGACTGATAAGCAATCCCTGATACCCTGCCAAGGTTGTACGCATATTCTGACCTCTTTTTCTTCGCGCTCAGTCTCGGGAAGTTACAGCAACGTGCTAGTCCCGAACGCCTTTGTGACGGCGTCGACCCCTCAAACAGTGGGCAGAGCCAAGACTCCGACTAACTAGGCGACAGCGATGCTCGTCTGGGCTTCCTACAAAACAGTCGTTTTTCCGCGTCGAACGCAAGCTGGACCCGCTCTCCATGGTGTCGCGCTCTCAGGCTAGCGCCGTTTCAAGGTTAGTCCTTTTTTGTCTGTTCACGATACTTACGATAGTGCGCCCGTCGAGACCCGATGCTGGGCGACAAAATAGTCGCACCACAACAACGA
>NZ_JAGPVV010000245.1 GCF_018066915.1 Roseovarius sp. | reverse complement strand
ATCGGCTGCGGCGTGATCACGGGTGTCGGCTCGGTCTTCCATGCCGCAAAGGTTGAGCCCGGCTCGACCGTAGCCGTGCTGGGCTGCGGCGGTGTCGGCCTCTCCACCATCAATGGCGCGGCGATTGCCGGCGCCTCGCGGATCATCGCGGTGGACCTTTCAGACGAAAAACTGGCCATGGCGAAGAAATTCGGCGCCACCGACTTTGTTAACCCAAAGAATGGCGATCCAGTCGAACAGGTGAAGCAATTGACGCAAGGCGGCGTTCACTATGCTTTCGAATGCGTCGGCCTGAAGCTGACGGCCGAGCAGGGTTATATGATGATGCGCCCGCGCGGCGTGATGACGGTGATCGGCATGATCCCGCCCGGTGTGAACATCGAAATTCCGGGAATCGAACTGCTTGTTACAGAAAAGCGTCTTCAGGGCGCAGTGATGGGCTCCAACCGCTTCCGCATTGATTTCCCAAGACTTGTGACACTTTACCAACAGGGGAAACTCCACCTCGACGATCTGGTGTCTGATCGGATCGGTCTTGACGGGTTGACCGGCGCGCTCCAGAATCTTAAAGATAACAAGGGTTCCGTTGCTCGGCAGGTTGTCATGTTTGACTAAGGAATCCACGGGAAAGCGTGCGCCGTTAACGGGAATGTTAACCATCTCGGGTAGCTTGCCAGAAACTAGCTGCATGAAAATGGGAACAAAAGGAGTGCCTGTTCATTTGACCCATATGACCAAGCCGCCTCAAATCCTTATTGTCGAAGACGAGATCCTTATTGCAATGGATCTTGAAGACATGGTCGCCGAAATGGGCGGCACCGCAATTGCGTCCGCGCATACGATTCAGGCGGCCATAAAGCTTGCCGAATCAATCGAAGCCGATGCGGCCATTCTCGACGTGGATGTGGCTGGACAACTTGTGTTCCCGGTCGCCGATATCCTTGCCGCACGGGGCATCCCGTTCCTGTTCAACACAGGCCATTCGGCGGAGGATATTCTCCGGGCGCGCTATGAATCAGCCCCGATCTGCCGCAAGCCCACGCTGCCCCGCCAGCTCAAATCGGCCCTGAAGCAGCTTCTCTCATCGAAAAATGATTCGATCGGCAGCGCGCCACTGCCAGCCTAATCCCGCAGTAGCTCATTCACGCCGGTCTTGGACCGCGTCTGGGCATCCACCGTTTTCACGATCACGGCGCAAGCGAGCGATGGCCCGCCATTCTTGTCAGGCAGCGTGCCCGGCACGATCACTGAATAGGGTGGCACCTTGCCATAGCTGATCTCGCCGGTCTGGCGGTTCACGATCTTGGTCGACTGGGTAATGAACACGCCCATCGCAATCACCGAACCTTCCCCGACAACCACGCCTTCCACCACTTCAGACCGCGCACCGATGAAGCAATTGTCTTCAATGATGGTCGGGTTGGCCTGCAGCGGCTCCAGCACGCCGCCAATGCCCGTGCCGGCCGAGATGTGGCAGTTCGCACCGACCTGCGCGCACGAACCCACAGAGGCCCATGTATCGATCATCGTGCCTTCGCCGACATAGGCGCCGATATTCACGTAAGACGGCATCAGGACAGCATTCTTCGCGATGAAGGCACCCCGACGCACGGCGCACGGCGGCACGGCGCGGAAACCGGCTTCGATAAAGTCCGCCTCGCCCCAGCCCTCAAATTTCGACGGCACCTTGTCCCACCATGCTCCGGGTCCGGGGCCGCCAGGAACGATGCCATTCGCGTTCAGGCGGAAGGACAGGAGCACGGCCTTTTTCAGCCACTGGTGCACGGTCCAGCTGCCATCGTCTTCCTTGCTGGCCACGCGCGCCTCGCCCTTGTCGAGCAGCTCGATCGCGGCCTCGACAACTTCGCGAACTTCCCCGGTTGTTCCGGTGGAGAGTTCGTCACGGCGCTCCCAGGCGCGGTCGATTACGTCAGCAAGGGCGTGGGTCATGTCGGGGAGTCTCCGGTGGGCAGGCTTAGAGTGTTTCAATCGCCGCTTCGAGAAAAGCGGCAAGGTCGCCCGTCACATAGTCGATGTGATCCGGCCCGTCATCCCCAAGAACATCAGAGAGGTTCGCAGGACGCGCCTCGATCGGTTCATGGCTCCAGTCCTTCTCCGAATGGACAAGAACCGTGGTGAAACCGACATCCTTGGCGGGTGCCAGGTTACGCGCGAGATCCTCGAAGAAGATCGCGCCGTGGGGGTCGACACCATGCAGTTTCAGGAAGGCGGCATAGGAAGCGGGCTTTGGCTTGGGCACATAATCGGAATCCTCGATTCCAAAACTGCCATCGAAAAGATGCGAAAGCCCCATCTTGTCGGTCACCTGCTCGGCATGGCCGCGCGAGCCGTTCGTATAGACAAACTTGCGCCCCGGCAGACGCTCCAGCGCGCTTCGCAGATTCGGCAAGTCTGGCAGGGGGCTCAGGTCTATTTTGTGGACGTGCCCCAGAAAGTCGGATGGGTCTATGTCGTGGACCTTCATCAGGCCGGCCAGCGTTGTGCCATACTCCGCATAGTATTGCTTCTGGACCTTGCGTGCCTCAGGCGGCGGCAGCATCAGCAGGCGCGAGACAAAATCCGTCATCCGCGTATCAATCTCGGCAAAGAGATCGCATTCGGCGGGGTAAAGCGTATTATCCAGATCGAACACCCAGTTTCGGACATGTCCGAAACTGCCAAACGGCGTGATGTGCACGCCCGCGCGATTATCGGTCATTCTGGCTCGCCTTTGCAAAGTCGCGCTCGAAGAATTCAAATACCAGCTTGCGATCCACCGGCGGTGGTGCCGCCTGAAACAGCGCCGTGCGATAGGCCGAGGCCTCGCACTCATCCCGCCCGATGATCGCAAACTTGGACCGGCCAACACAGAACGCATCAGACGCCTTGGCCAGCGTGCGGATCGTGTCGCCATCCTCCATTTCGCCATAGACGTAATGTTCCTGCCCGCTGAGCGGCCTGTCGAGCACGCGTGAACACCCGCCCGCTTCCAGCATCCACCAGCCACGGCTCTCCCAGCCTTCCGAACCACGCCGCGCAATCGCGCTCCAGATGCGGTTCTTGGTGCGGTTACAAACAGTAAAGCCCACGCCGCGGCCGCGCTCCTTGGCGACCTGCTCGAGGAAATCGATGAGGTCGGATTCGGATGTCGTATCCGGCAGGCCGTTCTTCTTCAGGAATTCCGCAATCGCGGCACGCGTCTTGTGGCCGATATTGCCGTCGATCACACCAGACACGACCCCCGCCTCTTCCAGCAGGCGCTGGATACCGGCCGCACGGGCTTTCTCGGCATCATAATTGTCGATCTCGGTGAACGGCGTCATCCAGCGCGTGCGCCGGGTGATCTCGACCGCCCGAAAGCCGCGCGCTTCAAGCCCCATGGCCGCACATTCCGGCGGGCTTTCCAGCGAAAAACTGCCC
>NZ_JAGPVV010000240.1 GCF_018066915.1 Roseovarius sp. | reverse complement strand
CAACCCGTGGGATCGCCCATGAAACGCCGCAAGCAGTTTCCCGGCGCGACGGCCTATTTCGACCGGCACGGGAAGCGGCGGTGGCGGTTTCGCAAGGGTGGGTTTTCGGCGGAGCTGGGGAGCGACTATGGGTCGGAGGATTTCGTTCGCCGTTATGAGGATGCGGTGAACGGGCACAAGACGCGCGGACTGATCGGGGCGGACCTGACCAAGCCCTACAGCGTCAGCCAGCTTGTCGCGCTCTGGTATCGCTCGCCCGAGTTCCTCGATCTCTCGCTCAGCACGCAGAAGGTCTATCGCGGGATTGTCGAAAAGTTCCGGGAGGAACATAGGCACAAGCCGGTGCGCTTGATGCAGCGGCGGCATGTGCAGACGATCCTAGCGGAGAAGGCTGAGACCCCAACAGCCGCGAATAACCTACGCAAGCGGCTGATCCAGTTGATGGATTTTGCAATCACACTGGACTGGCGAGGGGACAACCCGGCTCGCGCGACAAAGCCGTTCCGTGTGGGCGGTGACGGCTTCCATACTTGGGACGAGGACGAGCTGGCGCAATTCTTCAAGCTCCACAAGCCCGGCACGCTGGCACATACGGCGGTGACGCTGATGCTCTACACTGGGGCAGCGCGGGTTGATGCGGTGAAGCTGGGACCGAAGAACATCCGCGATGGCAAGATCGAGTACAGACGGCAAAAGACGCAGCGGTCTGGTGGGATGCTGGTATCAGTGCCGATCCACCCGGACCTCGCGGAAGTGTTGAGCAAGCTGCCCGAGGACCGCCCTTTCTTGGCAACCCAGAAAGGCACGATGCGCTCAGCCGGTGGCTTGGGCAATCTCATGCAGCGTTGGACCGAAGAGGCCGGACTGCCCCAGTGTTCCGCCCATGGGCTGCGCAAGGCCTGTGCGCGCCGCCTGGCCGAGGCTGGGGCGACGGCGCACGAGATCGGCGCGGTCACTGGCCACAAAACGCTGGCCCTCGTGCAGCGCTACACCGAAGCCGCAGGCCGCGAAGGCATGGCCGATTCCGCGATTGAGAAACTGATCGCCCGCCCGAATGGCGAGCGCAATTTGGCGAACCTTCCCAAGCGGTTCGTCAATTATGACACCAACCCCAAGCAGGGAAAGGAATTTTTATGATCAGTGGTGAGCCGTGCAGGATTCGAACCTGCGACCCACTGATTAAAAGTCAGTTGCTCTACCAACTGAGCTAACGGCCCACTAGACGCGCTATCTAGAAAGAGCGGGGCGGGGGGTCAACCCCGAAAGTGCAAGATAATTCCGCGATCTGCTGGATTCGTCGCAAGGCGCAGTTTATATGCGCGAGCATGAGCCACGATGACCACACCGGATTGCCCTTTTTCAAGATGCATGGGCTGGGAAACGACTTTGTCGTGCTGGACGGGCGTGCGCGCGATCTGGGGCTGACGCCTGCGTTGGTCACGGCCATTGCGGACCGGCATCGGGGCATTGGATTTGATCAGTTGGCGGTCATCTCTCAGGGCATGGGCGATGCGCATCTGACGTTCTACAATGCCGATGGCTCGACCTCTGCTGCGTGCGGCAATGCCACGCGCTGTATCGCGCGGCATTTGATGGACGAGAGCGGCAAGACGCGGCTGGAGCTGAGCACGGCGCGGGGCGCGCTGGTGGCGGTCGATGCGGGCGGCGGCCTGACCTCGGTCAACATGGGGCAGCCACAACTGGATTGGGCTGAGATTCCGCTGGCCGAGGCGATGGATACGCTGGAATTGCCGATCGAGGGCGGGCCTGTGGCCACAGGCATGGGCAATCCGCATTGCACGTTTTTTGTGGCCGATGCCGAGGCGGTGCCGCTGGAGCAATTCGGGCCACGTTATGAGCACCATCCGCTTTACCCGGAGCGCACGAATGTGCAGGTGGCGACGGTGATTGGCCCCGATCACATCCGTATGCGGGTCTGGGAGCGCGGGGTTGGCGTGACGCTCGCCTCTGGCTCGTCGTCCTGTGCGACGGCGGTGGCGGCGGCGCGGCGCGGGCTGACGGGGCGCCGGGTGCGGATTGATCTTGATGGCGGCACGATCCACGTCGATTGGCGCGAGGATGGCGTCTGGATGACCGGCGAGACGGCGCATGTGGCAAGCGGCGTGTTCACGCCGGCGTTTCTGGCGGCGAAGCGATGACATCCGCCCCGAAATTCACCACGCTGGGCTGTCGCCTGAACGCTTATGAAACCGAGGCGATGAAGGAATTGGCGGGCCAAGCGGGCCTGGGCAATGCGGTCATCGTCAACACCTGTGCGGTGACATCCGAGGCGGTGCGCAAGGCACGGCAGGAAATCCGGCGCTTGCGGCGCGAGAACCCGGAGGCGCGGTTGATCGTGACGGGGTGCGCCGCGCAGACCGAGCCTGAGACTTTTGCTGCGATGCCCGAGGTGGATGCGGTCATCGGCAATACCGAGAAGATGGCGGCGGACACATGGGCGCGGCTGGCGGGGGATTTCATCGGCGAGACCGAGCGGGTGCTGGTCGATGACATCATGTCGGTGCGCGAAACGGCGGGGCATTTGATTGACGGATTCGGCAGCCGCAGCCGCGCCTATGTTCAGGTGCAAAACGGCTGCGATCATCGCTGCACGTTCTGCATCATCCCGTTTGGCCGGGGCAATTCGCGCTCTGTGCCTGCCGGTGTCGTGGTCGAACAGATCAAGCGGCTGGTGGGGGCAGGTTACAATGAGGTCGTGCTGACCGGCGTGGACCTGACAAGCTGGGGGGCAGACTTGCCTGCCACGCCCAAGCTTGGCGATCTGGTGATGCGGATTCTGCGTCTGGTGCCGGACCTGCCGCGCCTGCGGATTTCGTCGATTGATTCCATCGAGGTGGATGAGAACCTGATGCAGGCGATTGCCACCGAGCCGCGGCTCATGCCGCATCTGCATCTGAGCCTGCAACATGGCGATGATCTGATCCTAAAGCGGATGAAGCGGCGGCATTTGCGCGATGATGCCATCCGCTTTGCCGAAGATGCGCGGAAACTGCGGCCAGAGATGACCTTTGGTGCGGATATCATTGCAGGATTTCCGACCGAGACCGAGGCGGCGTTTGAAAACTCGCTGCGGCTGGTCGAGGAGTGCCATTTGACATGGCTGCATGTGTTTCCCTATTCCCCGCGCCCTGGCACGCCTGCGGCACGGATGCCGCAAGTCAAAGGCCCGGAGATCAAGGCGCGGGCCGCACGGCTGCGGGCGGCGGGTGAGGCACGGGTTGCCGCGCATCTGGCCGCGCAACAGGGGCGGGCGCATGCGGTGCTGATGGAGGCCCCGCGCATGGGACGGACCGAGCAATTTACCGAGGTGGTTTTCGAGAGCGACCGCCCCGAAGGGCAGATCGTGCAGGCGCGCGTGACGGGCTGGCAGGGCGGGCAATTGACCGCGGCCTGAGCGCGCAAGGTCCAGCCAGAGCGTGCGGGGCTGGGGCGCGCTGAGTATTTGCAGAACGATGAAAGCCGGGCGTCTTGCCAAAAATGCCACAATTCGGGGGCTAGGTCCTTGGTTTTGCTGGACCTGAGGGCAGGGCTTGGGTAGATTCAGGGAAACGGGACGCGAATGATCCCGAACCTTGAGGCAGTATCAGATGTATCCCGAGCGGTTTGCGAACCTACCGGCCTATGCGTTTCCGCGTCTGCGGACCCTGCTCGACGCCCATGCGCCGGGCGGCGAGGTCGTGCATATGACGATTGGCGAGCCCAAGCATGCGTTTCCGCGCTGGATCGTTGATGTGATTGCGGAAAATGCCGATGGCTTTAACTCTTATCCCGTGAATGAGGGCATGCCCGCGCTCTTGCAGGCGGCAAGTGACTGGGTGGGGCGGCGCTATGGCGTGACGCTCGATCCCGGTAGCCGGATCATGGCGCTGAATGGCACGCGCGAGGGGCTCTATAACGCAATGATGGCGCTCAGCCCGGAATTGAAGGGCGGCAAGCGCCCTGTGGTTCTGGCGCCGAACCCGTTTTATCAGGTCTATATGGTGGCGGCGCTGAGCGTGGGGGCAGAGCCGGTTTTCCTCAACGCCACCCATGAGACCGGGCATTTGCCGGATTTCGCGGCGCTGTCCGAAGAGGTGTTGAACCGGGTCACGGTGGCCTATCTCTGCTCGCCCGCCAATCCGCAAGGCACGGTGGCGAGCCGGGCGTATTGGGCCGATCTGATCCGGTTGGCGGAGCGGTATGATTTTCGCATTTTCGCGGATGAGTGTTATGCCGAGATTTACCGCAACACGCCCCCGGTGGGGATTTTGCAAGTGGCGCAGGAGATGGGGGCGGACCCTGAGCGGATCGTGGCGTTTCACAGCCTCTCGAAGCGGTCGAACCTGCCGGGGCTGCGCAGCGGATTTGTCGCCTCTGGCCCCAAAAACATCGCGCAGATGAAGCAGTTGCGCAATTATGCCGGATCGCCACTGCCGATGCCGTTGCAGCATGCGGCGGCGCGGCTCTGGGCGGATGAGGCGCATGTGATCGAAAATCGCCGTCTTTATGGCGAGAAATACGAGATTGCCGATGAGATTTTGGGCAATCTGCCCGGCTATCGCAGCCCGGAGGCGGGATTTTTCCTGTGGTTGCCGGTCGAGGATGGCGAGGTGGCGACGCTGCGGCTCTGGCAGGAAACCGGCGTGCGGGTCTTGCCGGGGGCCTATCTGAGCCAGGAGGCGGGGGGCGTGAACCCCGGCCAAGGCTATATCCGGGTCGCGATGGTGGCCCCCAAGGACGAGATGGCGGATGGTTTGAGACGGCTGCGTGCCTGTCTCTATGAATAATTGAGGACGAGGGACGAGATGGCATATCAGACGCGCGGGCGCGACCCCTTGCTGGACAGCAACATGGCTGAGGCAATCGAGAAACGCGGCAAGGAATTGCTGGGCCTCGTGCTGATGGCGGTGGCGCTGATGGCGGCGGCGATGGTCGTGTCGTACAGCCCGGACGATCCAAGCTGGATGTCGGCCACGGATGCGCCGGTGCAGAACTGGATGGGACGGCTGGGCGCGTCGGTGGCGGCCCCGCTCTTCATGATCATCGGCTGGGGGTCTTGGGGTTTTGCCATTGTTCTGGGAGCTTGGGGCGCGCGGCTGGCGTTGCACCGGGGCGAGGAGCGGGCCATGGGGCGGCTTATTTTCGCGCCGATCTGGCTGGCGGTTCTGTCGCTCTATGCGGCGTCGCTGACGCCGGGGGCGGAGTGGGCGCAGACCCATAGTTTTGGTTTGGGCGGTCTCTTTGGCGATACGGTTCTGGGTGCGCTTCTGGGTATCCTGCCTGTCGGGGCGAGCGTAGGGCTCAAGCTCTTGTCGCTGGGCTTGGGTGCGGGCGTGCTGGTGATGAGTGCGTTTGTGCTGGGCTTTACGCGGGTGGAATTGCAGCGCGTGGGCCGGTTCCTGCTTGTGGGGATGATCCTCAGCTATGCCACACTGATGAAGGCCATGGGCCGGGGTGCCGGTGGCGCGGCGCAGGCCGGGCAGGCCGTGCAGGCGATGATGGCCGAGCGGCGCGCGCGCCGGGGCGAGGATGCCGTTGCGCGGGCGGCTGTGCCGCTGCGGGCAGAGCCTGCGCTAGAGGGCGCGCGGGTGCGCCGGGCAAACACCGTTCCCTTGACGGCGGAGCGGCGTGCGCCGGTCGCGTCGAGGCCTGCGACGCCGGTAGAGAAGCCGGTGGAAAAACCGGGCGGCTTGCTGGCGCGGATGCCGATGCTGATGCGCAAGCCCGAGGTCATGCCCGAGCCGGAGCTGGTTGAGGCCGCGACCTATGCGGGCGAGGCCGAGATGCCCGGCGATGACCGTATCCGGGCCAAGATTTCCGATGTCATCAAGGCGCGGGTGCGCCAGAGCCCGGAGGTTCGGATCGAGGCGGAAGCCCCGCTGACCAAAGGCCGGGGCCGTGGTCCTGATCCGCTGATCCTGAATACCGCGCCGCGCGGTGTGTTGCCGCCCGAGCCGCCGCTTACGGCGCGGCATGTGGTGCAAACGCCGCTGCGGGCCGAGCCGCCGCTGCGCGCCGCCGCGCCCGTGAGCATGGCCGCCCCCATGGTGGACCTGACCGAGGATGAAGATTTCGACGCGATGATCGAGGCGTTGGGGCAGGATGACGTGCCCGAGATGACAGCCCCCGCGCCGCGTATTCCGGTGCCCGAGCCGCGCAAGGTGGTGCAGCATGCCCCGCGCAAGCCGGTGCAGCCGTCGTCACGCGCCATGGCCGAGGCGCAGCCGACCCTGCGGTTCGAGACCCCGGCGCAGCCGGTGTATGAGTTGCCGCCGCTCAGCCTGTTGGCGGACCCCGAGCAGATTCAGCGCCATCATCTGAGCGATGAGTCGCTGGAAGAGAATGCGCGGATGCTGGAAAGCGTGCTCGACGATTACGGCGTGAAGGGCGAGATCGTGAGCGTGCGCCCCGGCCCCGTGGTCACGATGTATGAATTGGAGCCGGCACCGGGCCTCAAGGCGAGCCGGGTGATCGGTCTGGCGGATGACATCGCGCGGTCGATGTCGGCGCTGAGCGCGCGGGTCTCGACGGTGCCGGGGCGGTCGGTCATTGGCATCGAATTGCCCAATGACAACCGCGAGATGGTGGGCTTTCGTGAAATCCTGTCGAGCCGGGCCTATGGCGATGGCAATCAAAAGCTGCCTCTGGCCCTTGGCAAGGATATTGGCGGCGATCCGATTGTGGCGAACCTTGCCAAGATGCCGCATTTGCTGATTGCAGGGACGACCGGATCGGGCAAATCAGTGGCGATCAATACGATGATCCTGAGCCTTCTCTACAAGCTGACGCCCGAGGAATGTCGGTTGATCATGATCGACCCCAAGATGCTGGAACTGAGCGTTTATGACGGGATTCCGCATCTTCTATCCCCGGTTGTGACCGACCCCAAAAAGGCGGTGGTCGCACTCAAATGGGTGGTGGCCGAGATGGAGGACCGCTATCGCAAGATGTCCAAGATGGGCGTGCGCAATATCGACGGCTATAATGGCCGGGTCGAGGAGGCGCTGAAAAAAGGCGAGATGTTCAGCCGCACGGTGCAGACCGGGTTTGACGACGACACCGGCGAGCCGGTGTTCGAGACCGAAGAATTCGCGCCCGAGAAGATGCCCTATATCGTGGTGATCGTCGACGAGATGGCCGACCTGATGATGGTGGCGGGCAAGGAGATCGAGGCCTGTATTCAACGTCTGGCGCAGATGGCGCGCGCGTCGGGTATTCACCTCATCATGGCGACGCAGCGCCCGTCGGTCGATGTGATCACCGGCACGATCAAGGCGAATTTCCCGACGCGCATTTCGTTTCAGGTGACATCGAAAATCGACAGCCGCACCATTCTGGGTGAGATGGGTGCCGAACAACTGCTTGGCATGGGTGACATGCTTTATATGGCGGGCGGGGCCAAGATCACGCGTTGTCACGGGCCGTTTGTTTCAGACGAGGAAGTTGAAGAAATCGTCAACCACCTCAAGCAATTTGGCGAGCCCGACTACATCGGCGGTGTTGTTGAAGGTCCACCAGAAGGAAG
>NZ_JAGPVV010000236.1 GCF_018066915.1 Roseovarius sp. | reverse complement strand
CACCGTGCGCTGCTTCAGCACCGTGCCCCAGACCACAAAGGGTGCGCCCAGAAGCGCCGCTACCAAAGCGCCCGCTCCGAGCGAGGGTGTGCCCGACAGCGCCGTGCCCCCGCCCGACAGCATCTGCCAGACCTGCCAGAGCGTGCCACCAAAGAGCAACAGCCAGATCGGCACCATCGCCCAGCCAAAGGCCTTGAGCAGGGCCAATGGTCCCGGTTTGCGGGTTTCCGTTTCTGTCGCGGCCCAGACGATCACGCTGGCCACGGCAATGCCCAGCGCAAGAAGAATGATCTGCCCCTGCTGCGCGCTGAGCGGCAGAGTGATGGTCAAATCTGTCTGTTCCATGCGCGCACCCTTACCGAACCTCGTCGCAACCTTGGCGGGATCGGGGCTTTGGGGCAAGGGGGAGGTTTTCGGGGGCAAGAGATCCTCGGGTCAGGCCCGAGGATGACGGTGCGTGTGGTGGGGCGGGACCATGGCCGCCCCTCACCCTCTCGCCGCGAACACCTCTGTTATCCGCGCGAGTTCCCCCTCCAACCCATAGGGCGGGTTGACCACAAATAGGCCGGAGCCCAGCATCCGGTGCCCGGCGCGCACCGGGGGGAAGCGGACCTCGTGGCGCAGGCCCTCGGGGAAGGCCGCGCCGAGGTGGGTCAGCATCCCTTCATGCGCCCCGCTCGTCAGGATCGGATACCAGAGCATGAGAATACCCACGTTCCATTTGCGGGCGATCTGGGCGAAGTGTCTCGGGATGCTGTCATACTCGGTCTTGACCTCATAGCTGGGGTCCGCGAGCAAAAGGCCGCGCCGGGGTGTGGGAGGGCAGATTTCCTGCGCCATCTCGAACCCGTCCTGCTGGCGGATGCTCACATCATAGCCCGCGAGATTGCGGCGCAGATGCGCGTGCTCTCCGGGGTGCAATTCGGCCAGATGCAGGCGGTCCACGCTGCGCAAGGATAGGGCAGCCATCAGCGGCGAGCCGGGATAGGCGGTGGCACCATGCGCCGCGCGGGTCTGGGTCAGGCAGCGGCGATAGGGGTGATCGGCGGCAAAGCGCGCCTCAAGCCGCTTGACACCCTGCGCCGCCTCGCCGGTTTTCAGCGCCGCGGCATCGCCCAGATCATAGAGCCCGCGCCCGGCGTGGGTCTCGATATAGCTGAGCGGTTTCGGCTTTTGGCACAGATAGGACAGGACCCACGCAAGGGCCGCGTGCTTGTGGACATCCGCCGGATTGCCCGCGTGGTAATGGTGCTGATAGCTGAGCATGGCGGTTGGTAGCAGGTCGCGGGCGCGCCTGACAAGGGGGCGCCTACCCCGCGATTGGCGTAGGCGGGCGCAGCGCGCGGAGCAATTCGCCGTAAAGCGCCATACGCTCCTCTTCGGACAAGAACGCCCCGATCTCGACCTCGCGCCCGGCCCCTTTGAGCGTCAGGTAATGCGCCACCGGCCCGCCCGTGTCATGCATGGTGACCTGCGCCCAATAGCGGTTGCAGGCCCATTCCTGCACATCACCGCGCGGGTTGGTGCGCACCAGATGCACCTCTTCGGGCGCGATGGTCAAAACCTCGGTCAACCGCGCGGTGCGATAGCTGTGTTCCAGCGCCCACCACATCCCCGCCACCGCCAAGAGCAGAAACGGCAACAACCCCCAGAGCACCGCCGTCCCCAACAGAGGATAGAGCGGCACGGTGATCAGCGTGAACGTGGCCAGCACAAAGGCGGCAAAGCCCCGGCGCGGCAATGACCGGTGCGGCCAGAGCGAGAGGGTCACATCTGTGTCGGCCTCGGGGTGAGGGTCTGTCCATTCATACGGCATGTCGGGGTTTTAACCCGCCGGTGGAAAATGAAAAGGGCGCGGAGAGCCTGTAAGCCGGATTCTGTCCCCCCCGAACCGGGGTCCGGGGCTGGATGACCATTCCTCTTGGGACGCTGTTGCCAACGCCCCTCTAGCTGCCAACCCGGACCGCCGGGCCAAGACGTGCCTGCGGGCGGTATCCCGGACCTGGGTCCAGGACCTGCCCCCGCGCGCGGTCCCTATTTGGCATTGCTCCCGGTGGGGCTTGCCGTGCCGGTCCGGTTGCCCGTCCCGCGGTGGGCTCTTACCCCACCGTTTCACCCTTACCCCAGATCACTCGGGGGCGGTCTCTTCTCTGTGGCGCTTTCCCTTGGGTTACCCCAGCCGGGCGTTACCCGGCACCGTTGTCTTGTGGAGTCCGGACTTTCCTCGTCACCCTTGCAGGTGCCGCGGCCATCCGGCCCTCCGCGCAAGGGCTGACTTAGGCGCTTGGGCGCGCGCGGTCAACGGCGAAGCGTGCGGCGAGGTCCGCCATCATCGCGCAATCCTGTGGGTCCAGCGGCCCCGTGACATGCGGGCGAAACCGCAGGCGAAAGGCGCGCAGGATGTCGGCATCGCTGACGCCCTCGGCCCGGACATAGCCAAAGCGTGCGGCATCGCGGGCGAATTGCGCAGGCGTGGCCGCATCCCCTGCCCCGCCCTCGGGCCAGATCGAGAGGCCCTGCCGCGCCAGTCGCCGCCAGTCAAACCGCGGCCCGGGATCGCCTTTGCGCGCCGGGGCCATGTCGGAATGGGCGATGACGCGCGCGGGTGCAATAGCCCAGCGCGCCATGACTGCGCCCAAGAGCGCCTCGAGCGCCGCCATCTGCGGCTCGGGAAAAGGCTCTGCACCGGTATTGGCCAGCTCAATCCCGATGGAGCGCGAATTGACGTCCGTAACATCCCCCCACTGACCGGCCCCGGCATGCCAGGCGCGCGCGGCCTCGTCGACCATATGCCAAACGCGCCCCCGTGGGCAAATGAGGTAATGCGCCGATACCTCGGCCACCGGATCACAAAGCCGCTCGAGCGCCGCCTCGGGCGTGGCCATCGCGGTGTAATGGAGAACGATCATGTCTGGCCGCGCGTCGCCCCGGCGCGGGCCGAAATTGGGCGACGGGTGCCGGATCACCGCAGGTTCAGCCGCGCACCGCGTTGCGGAACGGGCGCGGGTCCCAGTTGCAGGCATAGCCATCGCCATCGGGGTCAAGCCCCTGACGGTCCTTTTCCGGCCCGCCGCGCCGCAGGAAATCCAACTGCGCCTGATCGGCAGAGGGGTATTGCGCGCAATTGCGCTCGAACTTCGAGGCGGCGTTGATCCCCATGCGGCGATAGACCGGCGTGCCCACGGCATGTTTCGTGCTCAGCGCATAGTCAACGATATTGGGGCCCACGTCGCTCGGACGGCTGCCGATCGCTTGCGGCTGCACCACCTGATATTGCGCGCGGTTGTTGGCGATGCGCGCGGCATCCTCGGCGATCGAGCGCTCGGCCCCTACGGCGTCAAAGTTGTTCTCTTGCGAAATCCCGGCGGAATTCTCGACCGCAGGGGGCGGGTTCGAGGGGCTGGCATTCACCGGCTCGACACCAGAGTTGGCCGCCGCCGCATCAAGGGCGGCGCGCGCTTCGGCGGCAATGGTGGCGGCATCGTCGGCACCGGCCGTGGTCTGCCCCGTGGCACTCAGCGGCTCGGACGACACCGCATCGGGCGGCGGCAGGGCACCACGCGCCAGCGCCGCCTCGCGCGCGGCCTTTTCACGCTCAAAGCTGTCATAGTTCTGAAAGCCGACCCCGGCACCACTATCGGGCACGGCGGGGGCACAGGCCACCAGCGCCATCAGAGCAACCAAACCAAGAGTGAACCGCATGTCTTTCATCCTGCCAAAAGCCGTTTCGACCCGCGCCTTACCACCATTTCGCGGGCTTGGCCACAAAGCCCGCAGCCGACTCCAGCGCATAGGCGGTGTTGAGCAGATCACCTTCTTCCCAAGGCCGCCCAATCAGTTGCAGCCCGAGCGGCAAACCCTTGCCATCCAGCCCGGTGGGCACTGCAATGCCCGGCAGCCCCGCCAGATTGACGGTCACGGTAAAGACGTCGTTGAGATACATCTGCACCGGATCGGCATCGGTCATCTCGCCCAAACCAAAGGCGGCGCTTGGCGTGGCCGGTGTCAGGATCGCGTCGACACCAGCGGCAAATGCCTCGTCAAAGTCGCGCTTGATCAGCGCGCGCACCCGGCGGGCACGATTGTAATAGGCGTCATAGAACCCGGCTGACAAAACATAGGTGCCCACCATCACGCGGCGCTGCACCTCTGCGCCAAAGCCCTCGGCGCGGGTTTTCTCATACATTTCCGTGATGCCATCGCCCTGCGCCAGCTTGGCCCGGTGGCCATAGCGCACCCCATCATAACGCGCGAGATTGCTGGACGCCTCAGCAGGCGCAATCACGTAATAGGCCGGCAGCGCATATTTCGTATGCGGCAGGCTGATATCGCGGATCTCTGCGCCCGCATCGCGCAGCATGTCGGCCCCGTCAGACCACAGCTTTTCGATCTCAGAGGGCATACCCTCCATCCGGTATTCGCGCGGGATGCCGATCACCTTGCCACGAATATCTCCCGTCAGCATCGCCTCGAAATCGGGCACGGGAATATCAGCCGAGGTGCTGTCCTTGGGATCATGCCCACACATGGCCCCCAGCATGATGGCGCTGTCGCGCACCGTCTTGGTCATCGGCCCGGCCTGATCGAGCGACGAGGCAAAGGCCACGATCCCCCAGCGCGAGCAGCGCCCATAGGTGGGCTTGATGCCCGTGATGCCGGTAAAGGCCGCAGGCTGGCGGATCGAGCCGCCGGTATCGGTGCCGGTCGCGCCCAAACAGAGGTCGGCGGCCACGGCACTCGCCGACCCGCCCGACGAGCCACCGGGCGTCAGCGCCACCGCGTCATTGCCGCGCCGCCACGGGTTGACGGCATTGCCATAGCACGAGGTCTCGTTCGAGGACCCCATGGCAAATTCGTCCATATTGAGCTTGCCCAGCATGACCGCGCCCGCATCAAAGAGGTTCTGCGTCACGGTCGATTCGTATTCCGGGCGGAACCCCTGCAAAATCCGGCTTGCGGCCTGAGAGGGCACGCCCTTGGTGCAAAAGAGGTCCTTGATGCCC
>NZ_JAGPVV010000223.1 GCF_018066915.1 Roseovarius sp. | reverse complement strand
CGATGAAATAGGCCGCCGGATAGCCCATCAGGGCGCAGATCACCGTGGTGATTGCCGCGATTTTCAACGTGTTGAGCAGGATGTCGCGATAAAAGCGATCCGTGAGCGCCTTTTGCCAGTTGTCGAGGTAGAACCCGACCGTATCCGCGCCCATGGCCGAGCGCAGCCAGAACGAATAGACCACGATGAACATCAGTGGCACGAGCAAAAGCAGCGCCACCGCTCCCAAGGCGGGTGACAACAGAATCCACGGCTGCCTCGCCTCGCGGGCCTCGACCGACATGCGTCTCCCTTTCACGCTCTGCCCGTGATGTCCGGGCTTGCGAGCAGGGTGCAAAGCGGTCAATCATTAATCAAATAGATAAAAGGAATTGTGACAATAGATGCAGCCTATAGAGGATCGCAACAGCCCCGAACGCATCATGCGCGAGATGGATTGGAACCTCTTGCGCACCTTTGTCGTGCTGGCGCAGTCCACTTCGGTCACTGACGCCGCGCACCGGTTGCGCCTGACACAGCCCTCAGTGTCTACAGCGTTGAAAAGGCTGGAGGATCGGGTGGGCAAGCGTCTCATCCACCGCGCGCCGGGGCATTTCGCGCTGACCGAGGCGGGCGAGGTTCTGTATCGCGAGGCGCTCGATATCCAGGGCTCTATCCTGCGCCTCTCGACCCTCATGCGTGACATGACAGACGAGGTGACGGGCCATGTGCGGCTGTCTCTGGCCTCTCATGTGATCTGCCCGCTTTTTGATCAGGTGTTGGCCGAGTTCCACGTCGAGAACCCCCGTGCGACACTAGCAATCGAGGTGCATTCTTCGGCGCAGGCGATTGAAACTGTGTCGGCGCGCTCTGCCTCCTTTGCCATCTGCCTTGTGCATCAGCGCAACCCCAAGCTGGAGTATATGCGCCTCTATCGAGAGTTCTTTGGCCTCTTTTGTGGGCCGCGCCATGCGCTCTTTGGGCAGCGCGATTTGACCCGCGCCGATCTCGCCGGGCGCTCTGCGGTCAGCTTTGAAACCGACCGATTGCAGGACGCGCTAAAGCCCGTGACGCTGATGCGTGCGCAGGCCGAATTAGGCGATCAAATCATCGCGACCTCCAGCCATCTGGAGGAAGTGCGCCGCATGATCATTGCGGGGCTGGGTGTGGGCCCGCTCCCCCTGCATGTGGCGGCGCGCGATGTGCGCGACGGTCTCTTGTGGCAATTGCCGCCCTATGATCAGACGGCGGCGGTCGATGTGCATGTGGTCTGGAACCCGCGCGCCGTGCTCAATCGTGCGGAACAGAGCCTGCTTGACCGGCTGCTCGCCCGGATCGACGCGACGCCCATCGAAGAGCGCACGTATCGGTGAAGGCGTGTCATAAAACCTTCACAAAACTGTCACACTTGGCGAATTCTGCCCCCGCGCCCCTTGCGCAGCGGTATTGCGCAGGTCACTCTCGGTGCTCTTGACCACGGCCACGCGGATGAGTCACCGAATTGGACGACCCAAACCTCACAGTTTTCTTTCTCCAGATCGCCGGGGCTGCGGCGCTGCTGATCTGGTCCGTCCGCCTTGTGCGCACCGGGGTCGAGCGGGCCTTTAGCGCAGAGTTGCGTCTTTGGTTGCGCCGCTCGGGTCAGAGCCGCGTGCTGGCCGCCATTACCGGCATGATTGCGGCCATGGCGCTGCAGAGCTCGACCGCCGTTGCCATTCTGACCGCCGGTTTCGTGGCGTCGGGCGGCATCGCCATTGCCGCAGGGCTTGCGATCCTGCTGGGCGCAGACCTTGGATCGGCGCTTGTGGCTAAGTTGCTGCTGGCGCGGCAGGCTTGGTTCATCCCGGTTCTGTTGCTGGGCGGTGTGATCCTCTTTTTGCGCGGGCATCAGAGGCGCGTGCGCCAGACTGGGCGTATCCTGATCGGTCTCGCGCTGATCTTTGTTTCGCTCGACATGCTGCGCGCGGCGACCGAACCCCTGACCGACAATCCCGCAGCGGCGGCGGCGATGCAATATCTGGCCCGAGACCTCTTGACCGCCTTTGTGATCGGCGCGGTTTTTGCCTGGCTGGTGCATTCCTCGGTGGCCGCTGTTCTGCTCTTTGCTACATTGGTGATGGAAGGGCTGATGCCCGTTTCGGCGGCCATGGCGCTGATCCTTGGGGCAAACCTTGGCGGTGCTTTCATCGCCTTTGGTCTGACACTCGCGGCCGAGGTTGAGGCGCGGCGCTTGGTTCTGTCAAACCTCTGTCTGCGTGGGGGCGGGGCGGCACTGACGCTTGCCGTGCTGACGGCGTTCCAGCCGCCTTTGGCATGGCTAGGGGCCACGCCGGCGGCGCAGATCATCCATTTGCATATCCTGTTCAATCTGGCGCTCGTTGTGCTTGTCTTGCCCTTTACCGGGGTCGCGACGCGGCTTGCCGGTGCGTTCTTGTCTGCGCCCGGCCAAGGTCGCGCGCTTGATCACATCACGGCGCTGGATCCCGGCGCGCTCGGCAATCCCACCCGTGCCCTGTCCTGCGCCACGCGCGAGGTGATCCGGATTGGTGAAATGGTCGAGGCGATGCTGCGCCCGGTGCCCACACTCTTTACCCAGTGGGATGAGGGCACGGCATCGGCAATCCTCGACGCCCAAGAGACCCTGCGCAAACGCCACTTCGACACCAAGCTCTATCTCGCTCAACTCACGCGAAACGGTCTGGCGGAAGAGCTGAGCCAAAGCTCGCTCGATCTTTCGACGACCGCCGCCAATTTCGAGGCGGCGGGGGATGCGATTGCTACCACGCTTCTAAGTCTTGCGCGGCGTCTGACGACCGAAGGCGTGCATTTTTCCCGCCCCGGATGGCAGGAGATTTGCGATTTCCACGACCGGGTGCTGGCCAATGCGCAACTGGCGTTGCGTGTCATGATGACCCAGCATCCCGACGATGCCCGCGCATTGGTGGCGGAAAAGGACAGCATCCGCGCCCTGGAGCAAGAGTTGCAGCGCGCGCATTTGGGCCGTCTGCGCGAGGGGCTGACCGAGAGTATCGAAACCAGCAATATCCATCAGGAGACGCTGCGCGCCCTCAAGCAGGTGAACACCGGGTTTACCATGGCGGCCTATCCGATCCTCACGGAAACCGGCGATCTGTTGTCCAGCCGCATCTCGTCGCGGGCCTGAGCGATCCGGCGGCGACGCACGCGAGATCCGAGATGGCGTGCGTTCCATACAACCTTTTAGAGATTCAATGACTGCCTGAAACGGTGTATCAAGGACGGGACCGGCCCCGGTCCCATTCCACCGCATCACATATTTCCGGAGAGCACATTTGAACACCAAAGCATCCACCCCGCCCGTCACGCTGACCGTCGCCATCGACGGCGCAGCCCCTGTCACCAAGACATGCGATCTACTGGTTGTCGCCTGTGATCCGCGCAATCTGAGCGGCATTTGCGACTATACCGCCACGGAAACCGCGGTCTTTGACCAACTGACCAACTTCACCTTTCACACCACGCTGGTGCGGGTGCAAGTGCCCAATCCTGCACCGCAATACGGGATCATTCTTGCCCCCACCGAGATCACCGCCATGGCGGGCCATGTCAGCGGCTATCGCAATGAAACCGCCAAGCAATTCTCGCTCGAAACCGCCAATTCGATGACCGAGAACCTTGTGACCGTCTATCAGTTGCAGGGCCCGGCCAATCCGCCGATGACCGAGGCGGAGTTTCTTGCCAATCTGGAGCAGACGCTGCCCACGCTCGATTGGTGGCCTTATCCCGATTACGAGATTGTCACCGACAGCACAGGTGCGACGGTCGATCTGCGGACACCCTATTTCGACCATTTCGACAATACCGGGCTGCGCGGGGGCGGGCCGTGGAACTATCTCGGCCTGCAAGGCAAGAACAACACGGTCTTTGTCCATGGTTCGACCTGTTTTGAATCCGTGCTGCAGTGCTGGCAATATGGCGGCATGTTGCTGGATCAGCAGGAAAAGCTGGGTTGGTCCCTGCCCACCGACAAGACCGCGCCGATCATCATTCTGGGGGCCGGACCATCGGGGATGATGTTTGCACATCGTCTGCAAGGCCTGGGCTATACCAATGTCGAAATCCTCGAATCTACCGACCGTTTTGGCGGCAAGACGCATACTGTCACCTTTGATCTCCCCTCGCCCAACGGGCAGCCCACCGCTTGCGAGCTTGGCACTTGTTACCTCTCGCCCGCCTATGACCATATGGCCGCGCATTTTGCCGAGTGTGGGTTCATGAACGGCAACATCCGCGAGGGCATGTTTCTGACTGCCGACCATCAGGACCCGGCAGGCCACACGATCCGCGCCATGGTCACAACCGGGCAGTTTCCCGGCGTGGCGGCACCGGCCACGTTGATGGATTATGACGACTACACGCTCCTCAAGGGGTATTACGAGGCCAACCAGCCCTTTGCCGATCCCGCAAACTGGATGGCCGGGTTCGATGCGGACAAGGTCAAGGCCGAGATTTTCGTACGGCTGGCGGAATATGACGTTCTGCTGGCGCTCTTTCGGGGCCTCACCCTGCCCATGCCGCTGAGCGCGCCGACGGACTTGCTGCACTATGACAGCTTCTACGATTTTCTCGCCAAACATGATCTGCTGATCCTGACCGGCATGCTGGAATATGCCTATTCCGTGCAGGGATATGGTCCGCTGAAGCAAATTCCGGCCTATTATGGCATGATCTGGATTTCGCTCCCGCTGACGCTTGGCTTGATCTTTAGCGACAAACCGGCCGTGACCGTTCTGTCAAAAGGTTGGCTTGATATCTGGACACAAATGGCCCCAACGCTAGGTATCACCCCAAATGCTCAGGTGACAAAGATCACCCGCATGCCCTAGAATCAGGGGGCGGAACGGGCACCGCGACGAAGGGGACAAAGGTGAAGACGCTGGAGCGCAGGGCGACAACCATCGCCGCCGCAGATGTGGTGGGGTTTTCACGTCTTGTCGCGATGGACGAGGACGCGGTCTTTGACCGGCTGCGCGTTTTGCGGCACGCTATCATCGACCCGGCCATCGCGGACCATGGCGGGCGCGTCGTCAAATCCATGGGCGACGGGCTCTTGGTCGAGTTCCCCGGTCCAGCGGCAGCGGTTCATGCCTCGCTCAGTGCGCAACGCGCCATCGCAGCGCATGAACGCACCCATCCCGAGGATTTGCGTATTCGTCTGCGGGTGGGCATCAATCACGGCAGCGTGCTGATCGACGGGAGCGATGTGTTGGGCGATGTGGTCAATATCGCGGCGCGCCTTGAAACCCTGTCGGCCCCCGGTGGCATCTGCGTGTCGCGCACCGTGCGCGACATGCTGGCCCGCGAACCCGGCCTGACGATCACCGGGCAGGGCATGCAGTTTGTGCGCAACATCCCCAC
>NZ_JAGPVV010000221.1 GCF_018066915.1 Roseovarius sp. | reverse complement strand
CAAACCGCCCAGCCATTGCAGAATGCCCCGCCAGAGCAAGATACCCTTGGGCAGGGTATCAAGCCCGGCAATCACCGTCGATCCGGTTGTAGTCACACCCGACATCGCCTCGAAAAACGCGTCGATGAAATCCAGATCCGTCTCGCCCAGCATGAACGGCAGCGCGCCAAAGAGCGGCAGCGCCACCCAGACCAGCGTGGTCAGCAAAAATGCCTGCTGGATTGTCAGCGGTTGGCCCATCGAGTTCTTGCACGACAGCGCCACCAAGGCCCCCGCGATGCAGGTCACGATCATGCTCTCGGCAAAGACCGGCCAATGCTCTCGCCCCTCGGCGATATCCACCAACAGCGGCAGCAGCATGGTCAGGCCCATGGCCATGACCATCAGGCCAACGAGATATCCCACGGGTCGCATGTCGAACATGAGGCGCAGAGTTGGCGGTTGCCACCGAAACTGTCAAGCTGGATCAACACCCGGCTACGCCTCACTCGGGCAGGATATCCTCGAACACAAAGGCGGCGATATCGGCACGCGTCAGCCCCATGGCGTCCAACTCCGACGCACTCAGGCTCTGGAGATGCGCCACACTCGCCAATCTGGGGCGCGCAAGGATATAGCCATTCATCCCGGCGGCACGCTCCACCAGAAAGAGATCCAGATCCCGCCGCCAATTGGCGGGCATGAAACGGGTCGTCAGGTCGGTTTCGGCCATTGGGGTTGCCTTTCACTGATCGGACAGGTCCCCTCCCTGCGATCAGGATAGCGCAATGGGCCGCAAAAATCGCGTGGCGCGTTCACGCCGATGCCAAGTGTTGCTGCATTGCAGCAATCGCGCAGGTCCGGCCCATCACAGCCCCCGATCCCTTCAACGCCTCACGCAATAGTTAAGTTCAATTACAGTGAATTCATGCAAATGTCCGCACGGATGACCGCCGTGTCTCATGATTTCAAGGGAGAGAATACAGAATGAAACGCCAGCTTTTCGCCGCCGCGACCCTGATGGCCAGCCTCAGCTTTGCCCAAACCGCCCATGCTGCCGAATGCGCGGTCGCGGTGGATGATCCTTTTGCGCTCGAGGCCGCCGCAATCGAAGAAATCTACGCCTGCATCAAGGACGAGATGGTCGCAGGCTACACCAAAGAGGGCGATGCCGTCGCTGGTGCCTATCGCGACTGGACCGTATCCTCGACCCGCCCCGCCGTGGCCGGGGCCCATGGCAACCGCCTGCTCTATACGTTCGCCAATGACATCGCCGCCGAACAGTATCTGAAATATGCCGAAGAGGGCGTCAGCATGCCCGTAGGCTCGGTTCTGGCCAAGGAAAGCATCACGATCAGCGCCAAGAAAAAGGCCGCCGTGCCCGGCCCGCTCTTTATCATGACCAAGGGTGAACCCGGCAGCGCGCCCGAAACCGCCGACTGGGTCTATGGCGGCATCCAGCCCGATGGCAAGCCGATGAAGTTCAAGCAGAGCTTCTGCCACGATTGCCACGTTGCTTGGGAAGCCCAGGACATGCTCGCCTATCCGCTCGAAGAGGTCCGGCTCGCAAACTGAGCAGCGCAGCAGAAATTATGCCCGGTCTCCCTCTGGGGGCCGGGCTTTTGTTTGCAAATCTTTTATCTCTGGGTCATTAAACCCGGATGACCCAGCAGCTGCGCGCCCTCTTTGTTCACCTTTTCACCGCCACTGGTGCCGTGTTTGCCATGTTGGCGATGCTGGCTGCGGTCGAGCATAAATGGGAACTGATGTTCCTCTGGCTCGTGGTGGCCTTTTTCGTGGATGGTATCGACGGGCCGCTTGCGCGCAAATACGATGTCCAGAAACACGCGCCCGAATTCGACGGCGTGCTGCTCGATCTCATCATCGACTATCTCACTTATGTCTTCATCCCGGCCTTTGCGCTCTTCAAATCCGATCTATTGCCGGGCTGGACAGGCTGGCTTGCCATCATCGTGATCACCTTTGCCAGCGCCATGTATTTCGCTGACACACGGATGAAGACCAAGGACAATTCCTTTTCCGGCTTTCCCGGATGCTGGAATATGCTGGTGCTGGTTCTCTTCGCGCTCGCGCCGAATTTCTGGATCATCCTCGGGCTGGTGGTAGTGCTCGCGGTGGCGATGTTCCTGCCGCTCAAATTCGTGCATCCCGTGCGCACCGAACGCTGGCGCTGGTTGACCCTACCGATGGCCCTCGCCTGGACGTTCTTTGCCGGCTGGGCCGCCTGGGTGCATTTCGATCCTCAAAGCTGGGCGCATTGGGGTCTGGTGATCACCAGCGTCTACTTGCTCTTTGCAGGCATCGTCCAACAGATTTTCCCGCGCAAGGGCGATCTCGACCGGCTGTGAGCGAGGGAAGATAACCGCCCCCGTCACATCACCGACAATGCCGCACCTTCACCGCAGTTTCAGCGTCGCAAGCCCGACCATCGCCAGAATGAGCGCGATGATCCAGAAGCGGATCACGATCTGCGGCTCGGCCCAGCCCTTTTTCTCGTAATGGTGATGGATCGGCGCCATCAGGAACACCCGCTTGCCGGTGCGTTTGAAATAGAGCACCTGAATGATGACCGACAGCGCCTCGACCACGAAGAGGCCGCCGACGATGCCCAGAACCAGCTCGTGCTTGGTGGCGACGGCAATCGCCCCCAGCGCGCCGCCCAAGGCCAAAGAGCCGGTATCGCCCATAAAGACCGCCGCAGGCGGGGCGTTATACCACAGAAACCCCAGACCGCCCCCGACAAGCCCTGCGACAAAGATCAGGATTTCGCCAGTGCCCGGCACGTAATGCAGACCCAGATAATCGGTGAAATCGACGCGGCCCACCGTATAGGCGATCACGCCCAGCGCCGCTGAGGCGATCATCACCGGCATGATGGCCAGCCCATCGAGACCATCGGTCAGGTTGACGGCATTGGCGGCACCCACGATCACGAACATCGCAAAGGGGATAAAGAGAAAGCCGAGATTGATCAGCACATCCTTGAACACCGGCAGCGCCAATTGATACTGCAACTCCGCCGGATGACTGAGCCCCGCCCAATAAGCGGCAATGAGCGCGATCAGGAACCCCAGCCCCAGACGCACCCGGCTTGAGACACCCTTGACGTTCTGTTTGCTGACCTTGGCATAATCATCGGCAAAGCCGATGAGGGCAAAGGAGAGCGTGACGAACAGCACGAGCCAGACATAAGGATTGTCGAGCCGCGCCCAAAGCAGGGTCGAGGTGACAAGCGCCCCCACGATCAAGAGCCCCCCCATGGTGGGCGTGCCCGCCTTGGAGAAATGCCCCTCGGGGCCATCGCTGCGGATGGGCTGCCCTTTGCCCTGTCGCTTGCGCAGGACCATGATCAAGGGGGCACCGAACAGAAAGCCAAAGATCAGCGCCGTCATGAAGGCCCCGCCTGCACGAAAGGTGATGTAGCGGAAGAGATTGAAGAAATCCCCGCCATCCGACCAGATGGTCAACCAATAGAGCATTAGACTTGTCCTTCTTCTGTCACCCGGCCCACGCGCCGGAGCGCGTCAACCACAAGGCTCACCCGGCTGCCCTTGGAGCCTTTTACCAACACCACATCGCCCGCGTCGATCAACCGGCGCGCCTGCGTTGCGAGATCTTCTGCGGTCGCCGCCCAACGTCCGCGCCGCGCCTCGGGCAAAATCTCCCAGAGCGCGCGCATGCGCGGCCCCACGCAATGAATCTCGTCGATCCGCGCCATATAGGGCAGATCCGCGAGCCCTGCGTGCATCATTGCCTCGTCCGGCCCGAGTTCGAGCATATCGCCAAGAATGGCGATCCGGCGCCCGCGCGCGACGCGGCCCACGCCATCGCGCGGCTGTGCGGCGGCCAACACTTCGAGCGCTGCAGCCATCGAGGTGGGATTGGCGTTGAAGGCGTCATCAATGAGATCAATGCTCATCCCGTCGCTCGCCAGATCAAGCACAAGTTCCTCGCGCGTGCCGCGCCCGGCGGGCGGGGCCCAATTGGCGAGATCGGCCATGGCCACGGCGCGGTCACAGCCCAGCACCTGCGCCACCGCCAGCACCGCCAGCGCGTTCATCGCGAAATGCCGCCCCGGCACACCGACCTTGTAGACCAGCGGCGAGCGCCAGGCGCGGGCATGCCCCACGGTCACGCGGTCATGCAGTTCGACGTTGAGCAATCGGTGATGCGCACCGCGCGCGGTGCCAAAACTGAGGACGCGCGCGCCTTGCTGCGCAGCCTTGGCGCGGAGAATGGGTGTGGTCGCGATGTCGGCGTTGATCACCGCCACGCCGCCCGGCTCCAGCCCTTCAAAGATGCCGGCCTTTTCATGGGCAATGCCCTCGATATTCTCGAACGCCTCAAGATGAGCTGCGGCCACGGTGGTGATCACCGCCACATGCGGCCGCGCCATGCGCGCCAAGGGGGCAATCTCGCCGGGGTGGTTCATGCCGATTTCGATCACGGCGAATTCCGTATCCACCGGCATCCGCGCCAATGTAAGCGGCACGCCCCAGTGGTTGTTGTAACTGGCCTCGGCGGCATGGGTGCGGCCCTGATGGCCCAGCACGTCGCGCAACATTTCCTTGGTCGAAGTCTTGCCGACCGATCCGGTCACAGCCACGACGCGGGCCTTGGAGCGCGCGCGCGCCGCGCGTCCCAAATCCTCGAGCCCCTTTTGCACGTCTGCAACGATCAAGAGCGGGGCATCGGCGGGCAGACCCTCGGGCACGCGGGCAACCAGCGCTGCGGCCGCCCCTTTGGCCAAGGCCTGCGCCACAAACTCATGCCCATCCCGCGCGGCGCTGAGCGCCACGAAGAGATCGCCGGGTTTGAGCGTGCGCGTATCAATCGACACGCCCGAGGCCAGCCAATCGCCGATCGCACGGCCCTGCGTGGCCGCCGCCGCCTCTTTTGCCGACCAAAGGCTCATACCCGCCCCCCATCGAGCAGCGTGACCGCAATGCTCGCCTGTTCCACATCGTCAAAGGGCAGCACGTCATCGCCGACAACCTGCCCTGTCTCATGCCCCTTGCCGCAAATGAGCAGCGCATCGCCCGGCCCCAGCGCATCGACGCCGCGCAGGATCGCCTCGGCGCGGTCGCCCACCTCTGCCGCCATGGGGCAGCCCTGCATCACCGCAGCCCGGATGCTGGCCGGGTTTTCCGAGCGGGGGTTGTCGTCGGTCACGATCACGCGGTCGGCATGGGCCGCCGCCGCCTGTCCCATCAGTGGCCGCTTGGCGCGGTCGCGGTCGCCGCCTGCGCCCACGATGGCGATGAGCCGCCCCATCACATGCGGGCGCAGCGCCTTGATCGCGGTCGCCACCGCGTCGGGGGTATGGGCGTAATCGACAAAGACCGCCGCGCCATTGTCGCGCGTTGCGGCCAGTTGCATGCGCCCACGCACCGTCTTCATGCCCGGCAGCGCCTCGAACACCTGTTCGGCATCAGCGCCCGCGCCGATCACCAGCCCTGCCGCCAAGAGCACGTTTTCGGCCTGAAACCCGCCGATGAGGTCGAGGCGCAGTTGATTGACCTCATCCTCCCATTCAAAGCGCAGCACTTGGCCCGTCGCGTCAAAGCGCTGCGCGATGAGGCGCAGATCAGCCCCCGGCGCACGCCCGACAGTGATCAAATCCTGACTGCGTTCGGTGGCGATGGCCGCCATCTCGGCCCCGCGCGGGTCGTCGATGTTGATCACGGCCACCCCATCCTCGGGGAGGACGCGGGCGAAAAGCCCCGCTTTGGCCGCGAAATACTCGTCAAAGCTGGCGTGGTAATCCAAGTGATCCTGCGTGAAATTGGTGAAGCCCGCCGCCATCAGATGCACGCCATCCAGCCGCCGCTGTGCCAGACCATGCGAGGACGCCTCCATCGCGCCATGGGTGACGCCCGCCAGTTCGCATTTGGCCAGCATGCGGTGCAGGGTGATCGGTTCTGGCGTGGTGTGGCCCAAGGGCGCGCTATAGGCCCCCTCGACCCCCGTCGTGCCCAGATTGACCGCCGAGAAACCCAACCGCTCCCAGATCTGCCGGGTAAAGGTGGCCACGGATGTCTTGCCATTGGTGCCGGTCACGGCGACCATGGTTTCAGGCTGCGCGCCAAACCAAAGGGCTGCGGCAAAGGCCAGCGTCTGACGCGGGTCTTCGGCCACCACAAGGGCTGCATCGCTGAGGCTGAGGAACTCCTGTGCCAGCCGCGCGCCAGTAGCATCGGTCAGGATCGCTCCCGCCCCTTGGCGCAGCGCATATTGGATGAACTCCGCGCCATGCACCTTGGTGCCCGGCAGCGCGGCAAAGAGAAAGCCGGGTTTGACCTCGCGGCTATCCACCGCCAACCCCGTGATATTGGCCTGACGCCCGGCTTGGGCGGTCAGTCCCAAAGCCGCCAATGTCTTGATCTGCCCCACCGCACTGCCCCGTTCCGGCCTAATTCGATGTCAGGCTTATAGCAGCAAGCGGGCTGGGTTCAATCTCGGGTCGCAGACCCAGCAAAGGGGCGACGCGACGGATGATTTCAGCAGCCACTGGCACGGCGGTCCAGCCTGCGGTGCGGCGTGCTTCGCTGCCCGATGTCTCGACCGGCTCATCCAGCGTGACCACAAGCACATATTTCGGATCATGCGCCGGAAAGATGCTGGCGAAGGTCGAGATGACCTTGTCCTTGTAATAGCCGCCGCCGCGTTCCTTGGGCTTGTCGGCGGTGCCGGTCTTGCCGCCTACCGCATAGCCTGGCACTTCGCCAAGGCTTGCCGTGCCTTCGGTGACGACATGACGCAACATCTCGCGCATGATGGCCGAGGTTTTCTCGGAGAT
>NZ_JAGPVV010000205.1 GCF_018066915.1 Roseovarius sp. | reverse complement strand
CAAATCCTTTCTCGGCATCGTGCGGCATTATTTCGAGGCAGGCGGCGCCGCCCCCGATGTGGAAACCCGCCAACGGCTCGTGATCGAACGGCTGGCCGCACTCTGGGCCGAAACCCCGCCAACGCATCCCGTGATTCTCGCAGGCTCCACCGGCTCGCGCGGGGCGACGCAGCATCTCATGCAGGCGGTCGCGCGCCTGCCGCGGGGTGCGGTGGTGCTGCCCGGCTTTGATTTCGACATGCTCGGCGCGGTCTGGGACGCGCTGGGCGATGCGATGCTGTCCGAGGATCACCCGCAATACCGCTTTTGCCGCGTGGCGGCGGGGGCAGGGATCACGCCTGCGGATATTCGCCCGTGGTCCGATACGCCCCCCGCCAATCCGGCGCGCAATGCGCTGGTGTCGCTGGCCCTGCGCCCCGCGCCTGTGACTGATCAATGGCTGCGCGACGGCCCGCATCTGGCGGACATTGCCGGGGCCATGGCCGATGTGACACTGGTCGAGGCCCAATCGCAGCGACAAGAGGCGCTGGCCATCGCCATGCGCCTGCGTCAGGCGGCCGAAGACGGGCACACCGCCGCCCTCATCACCCCAGACCGCACGCTGACCCGCCAAGTGACCGCAGCCCTCGACCGTTGGGATATTCTGCCCGATGACAGCGCCGGTCTGCCGCTGCACCTCTCGCCGCCGGGGCGCTTCCTGCGCCATGTCGCGGATCTTTTCCGCAACCGGCTCAGCGCCGAATCGCTCCTCACGCTGCTCAAGCATCCGCTGGCGCATCAGGGGGCCGAGCGCGGTTCGCATCTGCGCCTCACGCGCGAGTTGGAATTGCACCTGCGCCGCAATGGCCCGCCCTATCCGACCGAAGAAAGCCTGCGCGACTGGGGTGCGGGGCAGAAGGATACGCTCGCCCCCGATTGGGTGAACTGGCTCTGCGATTGCTTTGTGAACAGGGACTATTCCGGCGAAATGCCGCTGGAAACCAGTGTCGCGGTGCATCTGGACCTAGCCGAAAAGATCGCTCAAGGCTGCCATGGCACAGGCTCTGGCGCGCTCTGGCTCAAGGATGCCGGCCAAGAGGCGCAAAAGGCCGTGACCGAGTTGAAAACCGAGGCCCATCACGCAGGCGCGCTCAGCGCCAGTGACTATTCCAGCCTGTTTCACAAGATCCTGAGCGCCCGCGAGGTGCGCAATCCGGTCGATCCGCACCCCCAGATCCTCATCTGGGGCACGCTTGAGGCGCGGGTTCAGGGGGCCGATCTCTTGATCCTCGCCGGGCTGAATGAAGGGAGTTGGCCCGAATCCCCCAAGCCCGACCCATGGCTCAACCGCGCGCTGCGCCATCAAGCGGGGCTCTTGTTGCCCGAACGGCGCATTGGCCTCTCGGCGCATGATTTCCAACAGGCGACTGCCGCGCCCGAGGTCTGGCTCACCCGGTCCGTGCGCTCTGCCGATGCCGAAACCGTGGTCTCGCGCTGGCTCAACCGTATTCTGAACTTGCTCTCTGGCCTGCCGGATCAGGGCGGACAGGCGACGATTGACGCCATGCGCGCCCGTGGCCGCCTCTGGCTCGACCGCGCCACGGCGCTTGAGGAACCGGGCGAGGTGCCCCGCGCCCAGCGGCCTGCGCCCGCCCCGCCCGTCACCGCGCGCCCCGATCATCTGAGTGTGACCGAGATCAAGCGTCTGATCCGCGATCCCTATGCCATCTATGCCCGCCATATCCTCAAGCTGCGCCCGCTCGATCCGCTGATGCGCGCGCCCGATGCGCTCTTGCGCGGCACGGTGCTGCATGAAATTCTCGAAGGCTTCATTCGCGAAACGCTGGAGCATTCTGCACACTGTACTCACGCTACATTGATGCAGCATGCAGAGACTGTTCTGGCCCAAAACGTCCCTTGGGCCGAGGCGCGTGCCCTCTGGCTGGCGCGTCTGGAACGGGTGGCCGACTGGTTCATCGAGACGGAATTCGCCCGCCGCGCGCGTGCGCACCCCGTCGCGTTCGAGGCCAAGGGCCGCGCCACCTTGCCCGATCTGGGTTTTACCCTCTCGGCCAAGGCGGATCGGCTCGATCTCGATGATCTGGGGCAGGTCCATATCTATGACTACAAGACCGGCGCGCCCCCTTCTGCCAAGGAACAGACCCGTTTCGACAAGCAATTGCTGCTTGAGGCCGCGATTGCCACCCGTGCAGGCTTTGGCGATATGGGGCCAAGCCGCGTGGCGCGCGCGGTGTTCATCGGGCTGGGTAGCGATCCCAAAGAACTCGATGCGCCGCTTGACGCAGAACCACCAGAAAAAATCTGGTCCGAGTTTCACGCGCTGATGTCGGCCTATTTCGACCCAAATATGGGCTATACTGCCCGCCGCGCCCCGCGCATGGCCGAGGATGATGGCGATTACGACCAACTGGCGCGCTATGGCGAATGGGAAATGACCGACACCCCGCACGTGACCAAGGTGGGCCAATGACCGCCCGTGACGCCGCCACGCAGGCTCAGGTCGATGCCGCGCGCCCCGACCTTTCAACATGGCTCTCGGCCAACGCGGGCTCGGGCAAGACGCGGGTGCTGACCGACCGCGTGGCGCGGCTCTTGCTCGACGGGGTCGATCCCCAGCATATCCTCTGCCTCACCTATACCAAGGCCGCGGCAAGTGAGATGCAAAACCGCCTCTTTCGTCGCCTTGGCGCTTGGGCGATGTTGGCCGATGACGCGCTCAAGCAGGAATTGGACCTCTTGGGCCATGAGGGCGCGATAACGGATCAGACCCTGCGCGAGGCGCGCCGCCTCTTTGCCCGCGCGATCGAGACGCCGGGTGGGCTGAAAATCCAGACGATCCACTCTTTTTGCGCCTCGCTCTTGCGCCGCTTTCCGCTCGAGGCCGGTGTCACACCGCAATTCACAGAAATGGAGGATCGCACTGCCACCCTCCTTCGCGCCGAGATTGTCGAAGAACTGGCCGCCGGGCCACACGCATCCACGTTTTATGCGCTTGCCAGACACTATTCCGGCGAAACTCTGGAAAAACTGACCGCCGAGATCGTGCGCCACCGCACCGGTTTCGCTCAACCGCTGAGCCGTGCCGACCTCGCCGCCCTCTTTGATCAGCCCGAGGGGCTGAGCCCTGAAATGATCCGCGACCGGGTGTTTTTGGGCAACGAACAGGCGCTTCTTGATCACCTCCTGCCTGCTCTTCAGGCCGGTTCCGCCAATGACGTCAAGGCTGCCGCCAAACTAGCGCGAATTGGCGCGCTCGACACCGGCGCGCTGCCGCTTTTGGAGGATGTCTTTCTCACTGGCAAGGGGGCGAAATCCCCCTTTTCCGCCAAGTTAGGCTCTTTCCCAACCAAGGCGACCCAAGGCACCCTCGCCCATGCGATGCCGCAGATCGAGCAATGGATGCTGCGCGTCGAGGATGCGCGCCCCGCGCGCCTTGCTCTCCTCGCCATGCAGAAAACCCGCGCGTTGCATGAGTTCGCCCGCGTCTTTCTGCCCGCCTATGAGCGCGCCAAGCAGTTGCGCGGCCTCCTTGATTTTGACGACCTGATCCTGCGCGCCCGTGATCTTCTGACCGATCCGGCGGTTGCGGCTTGGGTGCTCTACCGGCTTGATGGCGGCATCGACCATATTCTCGTGGACGAGGCGCAGGACACCAGCCCGGTGCAATGGCAGGTGATCGAACGTCTTGCGCAGGAATTCACCAGCGGCGAGGGTGCGCGCGCCGATGTGGCCCGCACCATCTTTGTCGTGGGCGACAAGAAACAGTCGATCTATTCCTTTCAGGGGGCCGACCCGCGCGAATTCGACCGCATGCAGCAGGAATTCGGCCTGCGCCTTGGGGCCACCAACAGCCCCCTGCAATCGCGCGTGCTGGCCTATTCCTTTCGCTCGTCGCGGGCCATCCTGACCACCGTCGATTGCTGCTTTGACCAGAGCAGCGAGAGCGGTTTTACGCCGGAAGAGGGTCACAAAGCCTTTTTTGACACGCTCCCCGGCCGGGTTGATCTCTGGCCCGTGGTCGAAAAACCGGAAGAGGATGAACCACCCGCCTGGCACATGCCCGTTGATATCCGCGCCACCAACGATCCCGCGATCCTGCTGGCGCGGCAGGTGGCGGCAGCCATGCGCGACATGATTGCCGCGCGACAGGCGATCCCCGACCCGAAATCGCTCAGCGAATTTCGCGCCGTGCAACCGGGTGATTTCCTCATCCTCGTGCGTCGCCGCTCCGCGCTCTTTCACGAGATCATCCGCGAATGCAAGGCGCAGGGCCTGCCCATCGCCGGGGCTGATCGGCTCAAGGTCGGGGCAGAGCTTGCCGTGCGCGATCTCGAGGCGCTCTTGTCCTTTCTCGCCACGCCCGAGGATAGTCTGGCGCTCGCCACTGCCCTGCGCTCGCCGCTCTTTGGCTGGTCCGAGGCGCAGCTTTACGATCTCGCCCAAGGGCGCAACCATCCCTATCTCTGGGAGGAGTTCCGCGCCCGTGCCTCCGACTATCCCGAGACTATGGCGATCCTGCGCGACCTGCTCGACAACGCAGATTTCCTTCGCCCCTATGACCTGATCGAGCGTATCTTGACCCGCCACGATGGCCGCCGCCGCCTGCTGGCCCGTCTGGGGACCGAGGCCGAGGATGGCATCGACGCCCTTTTGGCACAGGCCATGGCCTATGAACGCCGCGCGGTCGATAGTCTCACCGGCTTTCTCGTCTGGATGGAAACCGACGATCTCGAGATCAAGCGCCAACTCGACAGCGCCGGCAACCGCATCCGCGTGATGACGGTGCATGGCGCCAAGGGGCTGGAGGCGCCCGTCGTGATCCTGCCCGAATGTGGCGCATGGCGTATGCCACCGGCGCCGCAGATCGTGACCCAAGCGGGCCATGCCCTCTGGACCGGGCGCGCCGATGACATGCCCCCGACCTTGGCCGAGGCGATCGAGGCCGAGCGCCGCGCGCTCTTGGCGGAACGTGACCGACTGCTCTATGTCGCCATGACGCGGGCCGAGACCTGGCTT